>NVQY01000078.1 GCA_002400675.1 Paracoccaceae bacterium
TCAGTTCCAGCACGCCGTCGTAAAAGCCGGGCAGGGTGACCGCGCCGGTATCATCCTGAAGCCCCGCGAGGATCTTGGTCAGTACCCGGATCGGGTTCATGGCAATGCCGCCATACATGCCCGAATGCAGATCGCGCGACGGGCCGGTGATGGTAAAATCCTCGCCCAGAAGGCCGCGCAACTGGGTGGTGATCGCCGGAACCGCGCTTTCGAACAACCCGGTGTCGCAGATCAGGGCGATGTCGCAGGTCAGTTCGTCGGCGTTATCCTTCATGAACGGCACCAGCGACGGCGAGCCTGATTCTTCTTCGCCTTCAAAGAAAAACGTGATTTCGCAGGGCAAATTTCCGTGAACGGCCTTCCACGCGCGGCAGGCCTCGACAAAGGTCATCAACTGCCCCTTGTCGTCGCTGGACCCGCGCCCGCGGATCACCTGGCCATCTTTCGTATCCTGAATCTCAGGGTCAAACGGGTCGCGGTCCCACAGGTCCAGCGGGTCCACCGGCTGCACGTCGTAGTGACCGTAAAATAACAGATGCGGCCCCTTGCTGCCCTTCGGTCCGTCAATATGTCCAACCACCATAGGATGCCCGGTGGTGGGGCGTTTTTGCGCGTCAATTCCAAGGCTTACAAGGTCATCCACCAACCAGTCGGCGGCCCGGTCACAGTCGCTCTTAAAGGCCGGATCAGTCGAAATCGACGGGATGCGCAGCAGGTCCAGCAACCGCTCTGTCGCGGCGGGCATTTCTGCGTCAATGCGGGCTAATACATCTTGGATCGACATGGCGGTCTCCGGGTTGTTCAGGGGGTGCGACGGGCACCCTAACAGTGCGCCCGAAACTGTCCAGCCCACTTGATCAAGATCATTGCTGCGACAAGATGATCGTGTGTAAATAGTTGTACCAAATGGGGCATCTGTGTATTCATTCATAAATGTGAATGCGGCCCCCATACCATTTTCGGGCTGTCCCCGGATCAAGACTATGGAGAACGCAGTTGGATTATACCGCGAAGCTGGACGTCGCCCTGGATCGGTTACACCAAGAAGGTCGCTACCGAACGTTTATCGACATTGAACGCGTCAACGGCAATTTCCCCAATGCGATCTGGACCCGGCCCGATGGCAACAAGCAGCCGATCACCGTCTGGTGTGGCAACGACTATCTTGGCATGGGGCAAAATCCGGCAGTCCTTGAGGCAATGCACGAGGCGCTTGACGCCACTGGCGCAGGGTCGGGCGGCACCCGCAATATTTCCGGCACCACCGTGTACCACAAACGACTAGAGGCCGAACTGGCCGATCTGCATGGCAAAGAAGCGGCCTTGCTGTTCACAAGCGCCTATATCGCCAATGATGCCACACTTTCGACGCTGCCAAAACTGTTCCCCGGTCTGATCATCTATTCCGACGCCCTGAACCACGCGAGCATGATCGAAGGTGTGCGTCGCAACGGCGGGGCCAAGCGGATATTCCGCCACAACGACGTGGAACACCTGCGCGAATTGCTGGCCGCCGACGACCCGGAAGTGCCCAAGCTGATCGCCTTCGAATCGATCTATTCCATGGACGGCGATTTTGGCCCGATCGAAGCAATCTGTGATCTGGCGGACGAATTTGGCGCGCTCACCTATATCGACGAAGTGCACGCGGTTGGCATGTACGGCCCACGCGGGGCAGGGGTGGCGGAACGCGACCGGGTGATGCACCGTCTGGACATTATCAACGGCACGCTGGCCAAGGCTTATGGTGTGATGGGCGGCTATATCGCCACCTCGGCCAAAATGTGCGATGCGATCCGGTCCTATGCGCCGGGCTTTATCTTTACCACGTCCCTGTCGCCGGCAATCGCAGCCGGCGCGGCTGCATCGGTGGCGTTCCTGAAACGCGCGCCCGAAGTGCGCGAACAGCATCAGCAACAGGCAAAAACCCTAAAAATGCGCCTCAAGGCGATGGGCCTGCCGATCATCGACCACGGGTCGCACATCGTGCCGGTGATGGTTGGCGATCCGGTGCATACCAAGAAACTGTCGGATATGTTGCTGAAAGATTACGGCATCTACGCCCAACCGATCAACTTTCCCACCGTGCCACGCGGCACCGAACGTTTACGCTTTACCCCCTCGCCGGTTCACGGGCCGGACGAGATGAACAAGCTGGTTTCGGCCATGGACGCCCTGTGGTCGCATTGTGCGCTGAATCGTGCCGAGCTAAGCGCCTAATCCTTTAATTTTGTGCAATACGGTTGCGCTGTGTTAAGGTTCCCGCAACAACAAGCGCGGAACGAATCGTTGGGGCGGTTCGCAAGTGCCGCGAGGGAACTGCGGCAGGTATAATGGGGCAATACGCATGATTGGGCGCATCTATCAGCGCAAATCAAAAGTCGAAGCGGTCACAGAGCCGAAGGGCTTTGACGACTTCGAACTGCGTCTTGGCGACCAGATGCGCGGCGAACGTGCGACCATGGGCAAATCCCTGTTGGACGTGCAGCGCGAATTGCGCATCAAGGCAGCCTATATCGCCGCTATCGAAAACTCTGACCCATCGGTGTTCGACACTCCCGGTTTCATCGCCGGCTATGTGCGTTCTTACGCCCGCTATCTGAACATGGACCCGGACGAATCCTTTGGTACCTTTTGCCGTGAAAGCGGGTTCGAAGTAGCGCATGGCATGTCCGCCGAGGCGTCGGTGATCAAGAAAACCAGCTATACCGCGCCCAGCGGGATGATCGGCAACGACCCATTTTCTGGCCAGAACATGACCTTCGCGCCCGCTGGTGACAGCTTTTTCAGCCATATAGAACCGCGCGCCATTGGCTCCATGCTGGTGTTGTTGGCGCTGATTGCCGGGATCGGCTACGGTGGTTGGTCGGTACTGCGGCAAATCCAGCAGGTGCAGTTCGCGCCGGTTGAGCAGGCCCCGGTGGTGTTGTCGGACCTTGATCCGCTGACCAGTGCCAGCGGTGCCGCGCCGCGCCGTGGTCTGGTGGCTCCCAGCGCCGAATCGCTGGACCGGCTCTATCGGCCACAGGCGCTGGACCTGCCGGTTCTGGTGGCGCGCGACGCGCCAATTTCGACCCTCGATCCACGTCAGGGCGGTAATTTCAGCACCCCGCAACTGCCCCGTGTGCAGTTGGCGCAAAATCCGCAGGCTCAGCCACAAAATATGGCAGCTATCCAACCGCGCACGGCCTTGTCCGTGCCGCAGGTTTTTGAGGCCACCAATCCTCAGTTGCGCATGGTCGCCGTGCGCCCATCCTGGGTCCGGGTCAGCGCCGCCGACGGCACGGTGATTTTTGAGACCATCATGGAAAGTGGTCAAACCTATGATGTGCCGACCACCGAACAGCCGCCGACCCTGCATGCCGGGGAATCCGGGGCGATCTACTTCGCGGTGAACGGCCAGCTTCTTGGCCCGGTTGGGGAAAGCGGGGCAGTGACCCGTAATCTGCCCCTGTCGATTGCCGATGTATCGGACCGCTTTGACGTGGCCGACCTGAAACAGGATGGCGATCTGGCCCGCATGGTGGCCGAGGCGCATATCCCGGACGTCAACCAATAGGCCCGCACCCATTGCCCAAGCCAGTCATGCGGCGTACCAAAGCGGCGCAGCAGTTCCTTTTGATAAACCGGATCAAATCCCATGTCGCTTACCTCTCTGCGCCCGTGGCGTAACATTTATCGCCGTAAATCGCGCCAGATCATGATTGGCAACGTGCCGGTTGGCGGCGACGCGCCGATCGCCGTGCAAACCATGACCAACACCCTGACCACGGATGTGGCCGGCACAATCGCCCAAGTTCAGGCTGCCGCCGAAGCAGGGGCCGATCTGGTCCGCATCTCAGTGCCCGACGCGGCGTCGTCAAAGGCCCTGAAAGAGATCATCGCCGAATCCCCGGTACCGATCATCGCCGACATCCACTTCCACTATAAACGCGCCATTGAGGCCGCCGAGGCAGGGGCGGCCTGCCTGCGTATCAACCCCGGCAACATCGGCGACGAAAAGCGCGTCAAAGAGGTCATACAAGCCGCCCGCGACCACGATTGTTCGATCCGTATCGGCGTCAACGCGGGGTCGCTGGAAAAACACCTGCTGGACAAATACGCCGAACCTTGCCCCGAAGCGATGGTCGACTCCGCTCTGGAACACATCCGAATCCTAGAGGACAATGATTTCCATAACTTTAAGATCAGCGTCAAAGCCTCGGATGTATTCCTGTCCGCCGCGGCATATCAGGGCATCGCCGACGCCACCGACGCGCCGATTCACCTAGGCATAACAGAGGCAGGCGGGCTGGTCAGCGGCACCATCAAATCCGCCATCGGCCTTGGCAATCTGCTGTGGATGGGCATCGGCGACACGATCCGCGTCTCGCTTAGTGCCGACCCGGTGGAAGAGGTCAAAGTCGGGTTCGAGATCCTCAAATCCCTCGGCCTGCGCCATCGCGGTATCAACATCATTTCCTGCCCATCCTGCGCCCGACAGGGGTTCGACGTGATCAAGACGGTCGAGGCGCTGGAAACGCGTCTGGCCCATATCCACACACCGCTGAGCCTGTCGATCATCGGCTGCGTGGTCAACGGCCCGGGCGAAGCGTTGATGACCGATGTGGGCTTTACCGGCGGCGGGGCGGGGTCCGGTATGGTCTATCTGGCCGGCAAGCAAAGCCACAAACTTAGCAACGACGCGATGGTGGATCACATCGTCGAACAGGTAGAAAAACGTGTGTCGGAAATTCAGGCCGAAGAGGCGGATTAGACGCTGCCCCCGCGTCATCCATTTTACGTATAATCAGTATTATGTTAATAAATGACAGACATAATACCCCGCAAAATCTCAACATTCCCAAACTGTTACAGACCATAGTTAATTTTCACCCACGCCTCCCATGTTCCAAGTTCCGTACCGTCACATGATCGCTTGTTGACCTGACGCGCGCGCCCTCACATGCTGTGCAAAAACCGGCGCGACATGGACCGGTAACATGGGAGGAATTGCCAAATGGGCGCAATGACGCTGGATCAGGCCGTTGATCATCTGACCACCACCAACCCGACCTTTGCGGTGTGCGATACCAAAATTCGCGGCGTGACTTATCGCGCCTTTGCCAATGTGCCACCCAATCTGCGCGCCCTGATGCAAGCCAGTCGCGAAGCGCAGGGAAATGGTGCCGCCGAATATCTGGTGTTTCAGGATGAACGTTGGACCTATGACGAATTCTGTCATGAAACCAAACAGATGGCGCAAGCTCTTAAACAAGAATTGGGCGTACAAGCGGGTGATCGCGTCGCCATCGCCATGGGCAATCTGCCGGAACTTCCGATCATGATGATGGCGATTGCCTCTATCGGCGGAGTCGTTGTTTTCCTCAATGCGTGGTGGACCAGTGAAGAGTTGGATTATGCCCTGACCGACACCGGCGCGCAGGTTGTGTTCGCCGACGGAAAGCGGATGGAACGTCTGGTCACGCTTGCCAAAATTGAACAAATACAAATGGTTGGCGTGCGTGATGCAAGTGAAATATCGGATCTGACCTATACCGCACTGCGCGATGGCGTGACCGATCCGCCCTGGCCAGATGTCGACATTGACCCGGATCAGGATTTTGCGGTGATGTATTCATCCGGCACCACCAGCGACCCCAAAGGCGTGGTATTGACCCATCGCGGGGCCATCAATGCGGTGTTCACATGGGCGATGCAGCCGGCGATTATCGCGCTGATGGACCCTCCTGACCCTGACGCCGCCCCTGCCCCGCGCCCGTCGGCATTGGTGGCGACTCCGCTGTTTCATGTCACGGCGACGCATCCATTGCTGCTGCTGTCATTTCCTGCTGGGGCCAAGCTGACGCTGCTCTACAGATGGGACGTAGAAGAAGCCGTGCGGGTGATCGAAGCCGAAAAAATCACGCGATTTCTGGGGGTTCCGACCCAATCTGCAGATTTGATCGCGGCGGCGGCCCGGATGGGTGTGGCGCTGGATACGCTGGATTATGTCGGCTCTGGCGGCGCGAAACGTCCGCCGATTCAGGTTTCGGAACTGGCGCGACAATTCCCCAAGGCGCAGATCGCCACCGGCTGGGGCATGACCGAAACCAACGCCAACGGAATTGGCATGATCGGCGCGGAATACCTGGAACGCCCCGAGGCTGCCGGGCGGTTGTATCCGCCGGTGCAGGACTTGCGGTTTCTCGATGATGACGGGCGCGAAGTTGCCCCCGGAGAGGTCGGGGAAATCACTGTAAAAAGCCCCTGTAACATGCGGTGTTACCTAAATAAACCTGATGAGACTGCCGAAGTATTTCAGGATGGTTGGCTGCGCACCGGCGACCTTGGGCGGATTGACAAGGATGGTTATATCACCATCGTTGATCGCAAAAAAAACATCATCATCCGGGGTGGCGAAAACATCTCGTGCCTTGATGTTGAGGCCGCATTGCATCGCCATCCTGCGGTGGCCGAGGCCTGCGTGTTTTCCTTGCCAGATGACCGCCTGGGCGAGGTCGTGGGGGCTGTGGTTCAACTGCGCCCCGGTGCGTTGGCCACGCAAGCTGAGCTGATCACATTCCTCGAACAACATATCGCGCGCTTCAAGCTACCGGCGCAAATCTGGATCCAAACCGACCCCCTGCCCCGCGCCGCCACGGACAAGATAGACCGGCGTGGCATTCGCGCCGCCTGTCTGACGACGCGCGACATTAACTAAAGGATATAAGCCATGGGTATGTTTGACCTTTCCGGGCGTGTGGTGCTGTTGACCGGGGCCTCTAAGGGCATGGGGCTGGCGATGGCCACGGGACTGGCGCAACAAGGGGCCAAGGTGGTGATTTCTGCCCGCAAGCTGGACGTGCTGGAACAAGCAGCGGAACAGATCAACGCAGCCGTCGGAACCGACTGCGCCACGCCGATTACCTGCAACATAGGGCACAAGGATCAGTTGCAATCGCTGGTCGATCAAACCCGGTCGCTGCTTGGGCCGATTGATGTCGTGGTGGGCAATGCCGGGGTCAATCCTTACTACGGCCCAACCTCGCAAATACCTGATGATGCTTATGAAAAGACCATGACCGCCAATGTTCAGTCGAACCTTTGGCTGGCGCAGATGGTGGTGCCGGACATGATTGCCAAGGGGGCCGGGTCGATGATGTTCACGGCTTCGGTCGGCGCGTTCAAGCCCTCGGTGATGCTGGGCACATACGGCATGTCCAAACTGGCGCTGATCGGGTTGGTGCGCAATCTGGCGGCGGAATTCGGGCCGGATGGCATTCGCGTTAATGCCATTTGCCCCGGCCTGATCCGCACAGATTTCGCCCGTGAATTATGGGATAATCCCGAGGCCGCAAAACGCGCGCAACAGGAAATTCCCCTTCGCCGTCTGGGCGAGGCCGATGATCTGGCCGGCGTGGCGGTGTTTCTGG
The DNA here is from genome assembly GCA_002400675.1 of Paracoccaceae bacterium. Lineage (GTDB taxonomy): Bacteria > Pseudomonadota > Alphaproteobacteria > Rhodobacterales > Rhodobacteraceae > NVQY01. The sequence goes on from NVQY01000078.1 coordinate 7,416, forward strand.
CTTCAGACGCCAGCCGATATATGACCGGACAGGCGCTGACCGTCTGTGGCGGCACCAACATGTGGACGTAAGGGATTGATATGCAAGTAAAAGACAAGATCGTCGTAGTGACCGGCGCGGCCAGTGGGATTGGCCGCGCCTTGGCGCAATGCTTTGCCGAGGCGGGTGCAAAGAGTGTTGTCTGCGCGGATATCGACCTTGAAGGGACGACCAGGACCGCCGGTGAGATTGACGGGTTGGCGATTAAGGTTAACGTTGGAATAGARAGTGAAATCAAATCACTAGTCGACGAAGTTGAAGTAAAATCCGGGCCAATCGACCTGTTTTGCTCCAATGCTGGCATCCTGACCATGGGCGGGGTCGAGGTGGCCAATGACGACTGGCAACGAATCTGGGACATCAACGTGATGAGCCACGTTTGGGCCGCGCGTCACGTGGTTCCRGGGATGATCAAACGTGGCGGTGGCTATTTGCTGAATACCGCGTCGGCGGCCGGGTTGCTCAATCAGGTAGGGGCCGCGCCTTATGGGGTCACCAAACATGCCGCCGTCGGGTTGGCCGAATGGCTGGCGCTGACCTATGGTGATTCCGGGATCGGGGTTTCGGTGCTGTGCCCGCAGGCGGTACGCTCGGAAATGACCCGTGGCCACGARGAATCKGTGGCYTCGMTKGATGGSCTGCTGGARCCAGARCCRGTGGCMMAGGCTTGYYTGCAAGCCATTGAAGACGAAACGTTTTTGGTTCTGCCGCATCCGCAGGTTCTGGGCTATATGCGGGCCAAAACCGAAGATTATGACCGGTGGATTGGCGGCATGCGCAAGCTGAACCGGCGCTTTGGACAGGAATAGAACATACCGGCACCCAATCCAGAACGATCAGCGCGTGCGCATGCAATCGTCATAGACACGGGTATATCGGGCCTTTGCCGCGTCTTTCTGACGGTCGATTTCGCCCTGTCCTGCGAAGGCTGGCGAAGACCCGCTTTGTGGTCCGTTTGAACGACCGACGCCAACTGAAACCGACCCGCTGAGGCCGAATTGCACATTGCCCACGCTCTGGGCCAACCCGCGATACCCGCTGGCATCCACAGCCCGCGCGCGGCACACGTCTGCCATCGGGTTGGCCATCAACACGCCGCTACTCAGGGCGAAACCGGATAGGGTCAGCGCGGTTAACGCAAGCATTTTCATCTGTCAAATTCCCTTGTTGAAGTGCATATGTGTTGCGACAAACCGGATTGCAATGGCGCAAGCCAGCCGCAGACAAACAAAGGGGACCCGGCCTTGCTGCTTGAAATTTCCAAGGTTGGCAAAACCTTTCCCGGCCCCAATGCCCGCCCGGTTCTTAGCGACATTTCCCTTAGCCTTGATGCGGGGCAAACCATGGCCCTGACCGGCGAAAGCGGCAGTGGTAAAAGCACGCTGTTGCATCTGGCCGGGGCGCTGGATCGCTTTGATACCGGGGAAATCACCATTGCCGGGACGAAACTTTCGACGCTTGGCGATACCGGGCGCGCGCGGCTTAGACGTACCCGTGTGGCGCTGGTGTTTCAGCAGTTCAACCTGATCCCGTCGCTGAATGTGGCGCAGAATCTGGCGTTTCATGCGCGTTTGGGGGCGGTGGCGGATGCGGACTGGATCGAGCGGTTGACCGAACGGCTGGGCTTGTCCGATCTGATTGGGCGTTACCCCGAACAGCTTTCGGGTGGGCAGCAGCAACGGGTGGCGATTGGCCGGGCGATGGCCTTGCGCCCGGCGTTGTTGCTGGCGGATGAGCCGACCGGTAACCTTGATCAGGCAGCGGGGGATCGGGCGCTGGATCTGATGTTAGAGCTGGTGAATGAGACCGGCGCGGCCTTGCTGCTGGTCACCCATTCGGACCGGATTGCCGAACGGCTGGGGCGGCGCGCGCATCTGGATGCCGGGAAAATCACATGATCCGTGCGACTATTATTGCATTGTTGTCGCACTGGCGCCGCCATCCGGTGCAGTTGGTTACCTTGCTGGCCGGGCTGGCGCTGGCCACCGGGTTGTGGTCGGCTGTTCAGGCGATCAACGCCGAGGCGCGCGCGTCGTATCAACAGGCCGCAGCACAGCTGGGCGGGGTGGCCCTGCCGGAACTCAAGGCGCAAAGTGGCGCGATCACGCTGGCGCAATATGTGACCCTGCGCCGGGGTGGCTGGCAGGTGGCCCCGGTGCTGGAGGGCCGCACGCGACTGGGGGACTCTTGGGTCACGGTGATGGGGATTGACCCGCTCAGCCATCCGGGGTTGCCCGCGCTGTCGCAAGGCAATGAGGCCGCGCAGATCACCGGTTTTAGTGGATTGCTGGCGCGCCCGGAACTGGCCAAGGCGCTGGCGCAGGTGCCCGGTCTGCCAACCGTCACAGGTAGTGATTTGTTGCCGCCGGGCGTGGTTCTGGGCGATATTTCGGTGGTGGAAACGCTGCTGGATCGCCGGGGGCAGATTTCACGCCTGCTGATCCTGCCGGAGCAGCCCATGGGACGCCCTCCACTGGCCGATCTGGTGCCGGGGCTGGTGCAATCCACGCCTGACCGCGCCGCCGATACTGCGCGCCTGACCAACAGTTTTTTCCTGAACCTGACCGCCTTTGGCCTGCTGTCCTTTGCCGTCGGCCTGTTTATTGTGCATGGCACCGTCGGGCTGGCGTTTGAACGGCGCCGCCCGGTGTTACGCACTTTGCGCGCGCTGGGGGTGCCGCTGCGCCTGTTGGGCGCGCTGTTGCTGGGCGAGTTGCTGTTGCTGGCGCTGATCGCCGGAGCGGTCGGGCTGGTGCTGGGTCATGAAGTGCTCGCGTTGTAGTTGGTCGGTCGCGCTCAGTGATCGGGCCAGCTGTCCGGGGCGGCAAAAGTGAGGCGGCCCGACTCGGTTCCTATCATCACCGGCGACGACAAGGTCTGAACATAGTCGCGCAACACCTCGGCGGCAACAAAGTCAGTCCGGTTGTCGGACAAGGTTTGCTGGTAGTGCCATTGGTCGTGTGGAATAACCACGCCAGGG
>NVQY01000079.1 GCA_002400675.1 Paracoccaceae bacterium
GGGGCCTTGGGCAGGCACGCCGCCGCCGCCACCATCCCCGCCAAAACTGGAACCCGCAGATCCTGAACCCGAAAAGGTGGACTTTGACGACGGAACAGGCGACGATATGGACTTGGACGATCTTCTGGCGGATTTTGGCGACGATCCGGTCCTTGGTGGCGATAATGATGACACCGATGCCGAACTGGCCGCCTTGCTGGACGACCTTTGAATGCGATTATTGACTAAAATTTTATTTCCAAGACCTACGCGACCACTCGCGAAAGGACATAAACATGGCAGATAGTAAGCCACATACAGATTCACTCGTCTGGATGTCCGGCAGTTACACGATCAAGGACATTCTTCTGAAACGGGCCATCATTCGTGAGGGCCTTAGCAAAATTACCGAAACCACCATCGAATTTCAGTCCAAGGACAAGGCCGTCAAGCTGGACAAACTCGTCGGGCAGACGATGAACGTGCATCTTATCGCCACCGACAAAAAGGAGCGGATGTTCACCGGCCTGTGTATTTCGGTGGAAAACCTCGGGTTTCGCGATGGTTATGGCCAGTATGTCGCCGAAGTCCGACCCTGGTTCTGGCTGCTGACCCGCGCTCAGGATTGCCGGGTGTTTCAGGACAAGACGGCGGTCGATATCATCAAGGACGTTCTGTCGGAACACGGGTTCTCTGACATTCAGGACCGGTTAAGCGGGTCTTATGAGATCCGCGGTTACTGCGTGCAGTACCGCGAGACCGATTTTGATTTTGTCTGCCGGTTGATGGAAGAAGAGGGTATTTACTACTATTTTGACAACAAGATGGACCAGAACAAGACCGAAAAGCTGGTTCTGGCTGATGGTGTGGGCGGGCATTCTCCGGTGTCGGGCGAGTCAACCCTGACCTATCATGCCCGCGACAGCACCGACCGCCGCCGCGAGGACCACATCGCCGAATGGGCCAAAGAGGAAATCCTGACCCGTGGCAAGATGACGTTGAACGACTTTGATTTCCTGGCCCCGTCATCCGAACTCAAGGTCAGCAGCACGATCAAGAAGGGCAATCACAAACATGCGGAATACGAGGTCTACGATTACCCCGGCCACTATCGCAAGGAAACCGCGCTGGGCACCTCGCGGGCACGGGTTCGTATGGAAGCCGAGGCGATCCGCCACAAGCGCTGGCGCGGGGCGTCAAGTGTGCGCACCTTGGGCACCGGCAACACCTTTAAGCTAAAGGATCACCCGGAAAGCGCGGCAAATATCGAATATCTGGTAACGGACGCTATTCACTACCTTCAGGTTGATACCGATTTCACCGACAAGGAAATGCGTCAGGATTTAAAACCGCGCAACACCGATTTCCCCGAAGAGATGAAGGGCGACGCCTATGCCTGTACCTTTGGCGCAATCCCCAAGACCGACCAGTATCGCGCGCCCCTGACGACCAAGTGGCCAGCGATCCCCGGGTTGCACACCGCTACGGTTGTCGGGTCGTCCGGCGAAGAAATCTGGACCGACGAACATGGGCGAATCCGGGTTCAGTTCCACTGGGATCTTGATGGTGCGAAGGACGAAAAGTCGTCCTGCTGGGTGCGGGTGGTCACCCCGTGGTCTGGCAAGAACTGGGGTTTTGTCGCCGTGCCGCGCATGGGCCAGGAGGTGGTTATCCAGTTCGAGGAAGGCGACCCGGACAGGCCGATCTGCACTGGCATGTTGTATAACAAGGAAACCATGCCGCCTTACGAACTGCCTGCCAATCAGACTCAGGTGGGAATCCGCACCGATTCCTCAAAGGATGTGAACGACGCCGAGGCCTATAACGAGTTGATGTTTGACGACAAGGCCGACGCCGAAATGATGCGGGTGCAGGCGCAGAAAGACCACCAGATGCTGATCAAGAACAAGTCAGTGGTGACCATCGGTCTGGACGAGATTGACGCCGGTGAACACGACGACGACGGCAGCCTTAGTCAGGTGGTCAAACAGAACGTGACCGAAACGATTCAGGATGGCGATCACTTTTTCTCTATCGAAACCGGTAGTCAGGAAATCGAGATCAAGACCGACAAGACCCAGACCATCGAAGGCAAACACRCCAAGACCATCACCGGAAATGACAAAACCACGATCACCTCTGGTAACATGACCGTTGATGTGAGTTCCGGTAAGATCACCATGACAGCGGCGATGGAAATCAAGCTGGTCGTAGGGGGATCGTCGATAAAGATTGATAATTCAGGAGTAACGATCAAGGGGCCAATCATTAAGATCCACGCGGATGGAATGGCCGAAATGAAAAGCCCGATGACCACCGTCAAAGGCACAGGTATGCTGACCCTCAAGGGCGGCATCACCATGATAAACTAGGCGGTCTGGTGATGAAGCAAAAATTCATGGGATTAGAAAAATTCCCCAAGGACCCGGTGGCAAAACTGCTGTCGCGGGCCAATGTCATCCTCAAGACGCCGCTGACGTCTCCGCCGACTGCCCTTGCCGGTGTGGTTCTGCAAGAACTTGAGGAAAAAGGCGCGATGGTCGATCTGCTGCGTCTGCTGGCGATTTTGTTGCCGCCGCGCGAACGGGTCTGGTGGGCCTGCATGGCGGCGCGCGATTATATCGGGCCGAGGTCGGACAAGGATCCGCCGTCGCTGGTGGCATCGGAAACATGGGTGTTCAACCCGTCGGACGAAAACCGCGATGCGGCGCGCAATTCGATGGATCACGCTTATGTTGACGATGACACTGTGAATTGTGCTTTGGCGGTGCTCTATGCTGATGGCACGTTGGGTCCGGGCGACCTGGCGCAGTATCCCGCCCCTGCTGGCGCGTCCGAGACCGCAGCATTTGCCATGAATATGGTAGCGTTGGGGGAACTTTCTGATAAGTTTGAAGAGCATGGCAAACTGTTGATTGATCGTGCGCTTGATATCGGCCGCGGCGGCAACGGCAAAGTTGTCCTGAACGAAGCGTAAACCAAGGGAGATCACGAGATGGGACAACCTCAGGCCAGACTGACAGACCTGCATTTGTGCAACATACCTGTCCCTCCTCCGGCCCCGCCGGTGCCTGCGCCGATGCCGATCATACCGCCGTGTATGCCGACGGTTCTAGTGGGCAAACTGCCTGCCGCGCGGGTCACCGACATGCACGCGTCGGCCCCGCCGCACCCGATCGTCAAAGGCTCGATGACGGTGTTGATCGGCAAATTGCCAGCGGCGCGCATGGGCGACCTCGGGGCCTGTGGGGGCGCGATACTGAAGGGCGAATTCACAGTTCTGGTTGGCGGCTAAAGGGTGCAATGACAGTCAAACTTACATTTCAGTCGTCGGGCACCATTCCCGGTGACGCCCAGCCGATGCAGATGCAGGGCGGCAGCCTGACCATTGGGCGTGGGCCGTCCAATGACGTGGTTTTGCCTGACCCGGACCGGATGCTGTCCAAGAACCACTGCGTGATCGAGGATCACAACGGCAATGTTCTGGTGGTTGATCTGTCCACCAATGGCACCTTTCTGAACTACTCGAAAATTCCGCTGGGCAAGATTCCCACGCCGTTGAACACGGGCGACGTGCTGTGCATCGGTTCTTATGAACTGGTGGTCGAGATCGGCGGCGGTCTGCCCGATTTCGAGGACATGATCGCCGCGCCCGCCGCCGCCGCGCAGATATCACCCGGGGTCGCGGGCGACGCGCCGGATGTGATGAAGTTACTGGACGATGCCGGACCGGGGGGCGATTTTCTGGACGATCTGCTGGGGGCCGAGGGCGGACCAACCGGCCCTTCGCAGATGAACCCGGTGGACCCGATTGATGACCTGCTGCCGCCTTTGGGCGAGGACGAAGACCCGTTCTTTCAAAAGCCGGACGATGGGCGCGATGGCACCGGGGCTAGCCTGCCGATGCACAATCCTTCGGCCAGCGACGCCTATAGTGCGCCCAATGCATCGCTTGCCCAGATCCCCGACGATTGGGATGATCTGTTGGGTGGTCCGGTGGACCCACCGCAACCCCAGGCCGCACCGCCTAGTCCCTCGCCAATGGTCGAACCGCAAGAATCCCCACAACCCAAAACCCCGCCGGACCTGCCGCGCGACGAGTCCCCGGTTGAACCAGCCGCGCCAGAACCCGAGCCAATTGCCGCCACACCGGACCCCGATTCAGTCAATGCCGCGCGGGCGTTTCTCAAGGCGCTGGGCACCGAAAATACCGGGATCGAAGACAAGGACCTGACCAACACCATGGCCCGGATGGGGCGGGTCATGCAGACGCTGATCACCGGCCTGCGGGAAATCCTGATGACCCGCACGTCGATCAAATCGGAATTCCGCATCGAACAGACGATGATCAGCGCAGGCGGCAACAACCCTCTGAAATTCTCGATCAGCGCTGATCAGGCGATCGAGGCGATGGTGCGCCCGACCACCAAAGGCTACCTTAGCCCGGAAACCGCCGCCGAACAGGCGCTGGATGATATCAAGGCACACGAGATCGCCATGATCACCGGAATGGAGGCCGCGCTAAAGGGTATCCTGGCCAAGCTGAACCCCGAAGTTCTGGCCGGTCAGATCGAGACAAGCGGGGCCTTTGGCAGTATCCTGCGTGGCAAAAAGGCCCGCTATTGGGAAGTGTACGAAAAGATCTACGCCGAGATTTCCGATCAGGCCGAAAACGACTTTCACGACTTGTTCAGCCGCGAGTTTTCCCGCGCCTACAAGGATCAGTTGGAAAAACTGAAGAAATAACCACCCCCAACCGGGTGACCATGATGTGCCCCTCGGGGCGAACGTAAAGGGAGATGCCTTTGTCCTGGGACAGTAAGGTGCTTTGGACCGAAGGGCTGTTTTTGCAGCCTCACCATTTTCAGCAGGCCGACCGCTATACCGAGGCGCTGATCACCGGGCTTGCCGCCCGGATACGCCCCTATGCCTGGGGCGTCAGCGCGCTTGAGATTGATCATGATGTGTTGAAGGTCGGGCAGTTCGCGCTGAAATCCTGCGCCGGGCTGACCCATGACGGCACCGTGTTCCGCGTGCCGATGTCGGATGATCATCCGCYCGCGCTAGAGGTGCCGGAAACCATCAAGGATTGCGTGGTTTACCTGACCGTTCCGCAACGTCGTCAGGGGGCCGCCGAGGTGGACCTGTCCGGTGCCGAAATGTCCGCCAGCCGCTTGCGCCCCGCCGAACAGGAAGTCATCGACGTCGCCGGCACCGAGAAAAAGCCGGTGATGCTGGGCGTGGGCAAGATGCGGCTTCAGTTCGCGCTTGAGGTTGACGATCTGGCCGACAAACTGGCGATCCCGGTGGCGCGTATTATCGAAGTGCGCCCGGACAAGGAAATTATCCTTGATCAGTCGTTCATTGCCTCGTGCCTTGATGTTCGTGCCGCCGCCCCGCTGGACGGGTTTGTGCGCGAATTGGAAGGGTTGCTGTCGCACCGTATGCAGGCGCTGGCCGGGCGCATGTCCGATGGGGCCAGGTCACGCGGGGCCGCCGAGGTGTCGGATTTCATGTTGCTGGCCGTGGTCAACCGCACAATCCCGGTGATCCGCCACATGACAACCATCGAGAACCTGCACCCCGAGGACGTGTATCGCACCTGCGTCGCGCTGGCCGGGGAATTGTCGGTGTTCATGGCATCCGACAAACAGCCGCCGGAATTCCCGCCCTATAAACACAACGACCTCACCGCCAGTTTTACCCCGGTGATCCGCACCCTGCGCCAATATCTGAGCTCGGTTCTGGAACAGACGGCGATTTCCATCGCGCTGGAAGAACGCAAATACGGTATCAGCGTCGGGATCATCGCGGATCGCAAGTTGCTGGGCAATTCCGGCTTTGTGCTGGCCGTGGACGCCGATATCCCCGCCGAGGACGTGCGCCGCCACTTTGCCGGACAGGCCAAGATCGGCCCGGTCGAGGAAATCCGCCAGCTGGTCAATTCGGCCTTGCCGGGGATCACCCTGCGCCCGTTGCCGGTGGCTCCGCGTCAGATCCCGTATCACGCCGGCGTGGTCTATTTCGAGATGGACCCCGAAAGCCCCTATTGGGCCAAGATGACCACCTCCGGGGGCATCGCGGTGCATGTGTCGGGCCAGTATCCGGGTCTAAAGATGGAACTTTGGGCGATCCGAAACAGTTAGGCGCGTGCCCCGCGTAAGGATTGGGAAATACCATGTCTGACCAGGACGATCCGTTTGCAGAACCCAATGACACCGACAAGACGGTGATCCGCCCCAATCCGGGTGGGCGTCGTACCGGCGGTGCGCCTGCCAATCCGATGGCCCCTCCGGCGGCAACTGCGCCAACACCGGCCCCGGACGCAACGGATACATTCGGCGTGCCACAAGCCGCCGCCGCACCCAGGCCGGACCCAAGACCCGCCGGTGGTGGTGATGCCAAGCTGGCGATTACCGGCATGAACCCGTTGACCGCCTGCGCCAGTGTGTTGTTTTCGCTGATCAGCCGGATTCGCAACCGGGCGCAGCACATGGACCCCGACAAGCTGCGTCAAAGCGTGGTGGCAGAGGTGCGCGCGTTCGAAAACCGCGCGCTTCAGGCCGGGATCGCGGCGCAGACGGTCAAGGTGGCGCGCTATGCCTTATGCGCGACGCTGGATGATGTGGTGTTGAACACGCCGTGGGGCGGGCAGTCCAGCTGGGGCCTGCAATCCATGGTCGGCACGTTCCACCGCGAAACCGTGGGCGGGGACCGGTTTTACGATCTGCTGGCACGGTTGGAAAAGGAACCGGGCGGCAATATCGACATGCTCGAATTTCTGTACATGTGCATGTCGCTGGGGTTCGAAGGGCGCCTGCGCATCGAACAGGGTGGCCTTGAAAAGCACCTGCAAATCCGCGCCGCGCTGGCCCGGATCATCCGCGCCCAGCGTGGGCCGCTGGAATGGGACCTGTCGCCGCACTGGCAAGGCGTTAAAAAGCCGTTCAAACCGCTGTCCGCGTGGCGGCTGGTCTGGATTTCGGTGGCCGTCCTGTCGTTGCTTTTGACCCTGCAATTCGCCGGGCTGTCCTATGCCCTGTCGAACAGCACAGAGCGGGTGATCGGTCAGCTATCAGTCATTGATTCCGGCCCCGTGGCCCAATTGTTCCGCCGCGCACCGCCGCCTCCGCCGCCTCCGCCCGCGCCGGTGGTCGTGGACCAGTTGGTTAAAGTAGAAGGTTTTCTTGAGCATGAGATCGACAGCGGCATCGTCGAGGTTTTCCAAAAGGGCAACACGCTGATCATCCGTATCAAGGGCACCGGGTTGTTCGGGTCTGGGTCTGACACGTTGCAAAAGGACTATGTCGAGGCAATCAATCAGGTCGCCAAGGCGCTGAATGACGAACCTGGCCCGGTGATCGTGGTGGGGCATTCGGACAATGTCCCGATCCGGTCTTCGCGGTTCCCGTCAAACATGCACCTGTCGCTTGCGCGGGCCAAATCGGTGATGGCCGGGATGGCAACGGTAATGGACGACCCCTCGCGGCTTAGCGCCGAAGGGCGCGCCGATAATGAACCCATAGCCGATAACGGCACCAGGAAAGGTCGCGCCAAGAATCGGCGGATCGAGGTGTTGCTGGTGCAGGAGAGCGACAAATGATCCGCCGTTTCATCTTTCCCTTATTCAGGTCGATCTACACGATCCTGCTGATCGTTGCCTCGGTTCTGTCGGTGGTCATTTGGTATCTGTTCCCGCTGATCGGTGGCGAGACATGGCGGCCGTTTGACGGCATCACATCGCGCATCGTCACCATTTCAGTGATGTGGGTGTTTTTTCTGGCCCTGATGATCTTCATCTTCTGGCGTCGTCGTCGCCGTGACCGCAAGTTGACCGAGGACATCGCCGAAACCGTGGACACGTCTGAGGATGACGTGATCGGCGAGGAAATAGGCGAGTTGCGCGGCAAGTTCAAAACCGCCATGGCTGAGTTGCGCAAATCCAAGAACGGTCGCCGCCATATCACCGAACTGCCGTGGTATGTGATGATTGGCCCGCCCGGTGCCGGGAAAACCACGGCTATCGTCAATTCCGGCCTGCAATTCCCGCTGGCTGACAAGCTGGGTAAATCGGCGATTGGTGGCGTTGGCGGTACGCGCAATTGCGACTGGTGGTTCACCAACAACGCGGTTCTGATCGACACCGCCGGGCGTTACACCACGCAGGAAAGCGACGCGGACACGGATAACGCCGCCTGGCTTGGCTTTCTTGGCTTGCTCAAGAAATACCGCAAGCGCCAGCCGATCAACGGCGCGCTGGTCGCCATCAGCCTGTCAGATCTGTCGCTTCAGGACGAAATCACCCAAAAGGCCCATGCGCAGGCGGTGCGCCGCCGCCTGAATGAACTGCGCGAAAAGCTGGGCGTGCGGTTTCCGGTGTATGTGTTGTTCACCAAGGCCGACCTGATCGCCGGGTTTTCCGAGTTCTACGATAATCTGGGCAAGGACGACCGCGAACAGGTCTGGGGCTTTACCCTGCCACTGGACAAGACCAAGGGCGAGGCATCGGCCATCGCCGCGTTCGATTCCGAATTCGCGCTGTTGCTAGGGCAGTTGAATGCGCAGTTGCTTGAGCGGATGCAGACCGAAACCGACCACCAGCGCCGTGCGCTTGTCGCCGGGTTCCCGTCGCAGGTGGCGTCGGTGCGCGGGGTTGCGCGCACGTTCCTGAACGAAGTGTTTCAGGATAACCGCTATGAAAAACGCCACATGGTGCGGGGCATCTATTTCACCTCGGGCACCCAAGAAGGCACGCCGATTGACCGGTTGATGCTGGGCATGGCGCAGACCTTTGGTATTGGCCGTCAGGCGATTGGGTCGGGGCATGGGGCTGGTCGGTCGTTCTTTCTGACCCGGCTTTTCGAAGGGGTGATCTTCCCCGAGGCCGGCCTTGTGTCGTCCGATGACAAGGTGGAACGGCGCTATCGCTGGACCCGGCGCATTGCGATTGCCGCCACGGTTCTGATCGCCATTGCCACCGGGACATTGTGGACAATCAGCTATCTGAAAAACGTCGAGCTGATCGAACAGGCGCAGGCGCAGGTGGAAAAGTATCAACAGGCCGCCGCCACCCTGCCGCCAAGCCCGGTAGGCGACACCGATCTGCCGCCCGTGGTGACCGCGCTGAACGAATTGCGGGACTTACCCGCCAATCCGGTGCTGGACGATCCCGACCCCGAACGCAACATGACCTACGGGCTGTATCAGGGCGAGGTGATCGGCACGCAGGCCGCCCAGACCTATCGCGCGGCACTGAACCAACGGTTCCTGCCCCGGCTGCTGTTGCGGCTGGAAGAGCAGATGAGCGCCAACATGAACAACACCAATCTGTTGTACGAGGCCCTTAAGATCTATCTGATGCTGGGTCTTCAGGGACCGATGAACACCGAACTGGTCAAGGAATGGATGCTGGTCGACTGGTCGCTGACCTATGCGGGCGTGACCCGGCAACAGATGCGCGACGACCTTGACGACCACCTGAACGCGCTGTTGTCGCAGCCCATGCAAGAGATCGCGCTGAACGGACCTTTGGTGGAACAGATACAAGGGTTGCTGTCTGAAATGCCGCTGGCCCAGCGGGTTTACAATGGCATCATCAATTCAGCCAAGGCCACCGCTCTGCCCAAATGGCGGATCAGTACGGCGGCCGGGCCTGCGGTCAAACGGGTGATGGTGCGCTCGTCCGGCAAGCCGCTGAACGACGGAATAGAGGGCATTTTCACCTATGACGGCTTTAACAACGTGTTCCTGCCCGAAGCGGTCAGCGTCGCCGAACGGGTACAGCGCGAAAGTTGGGTTTTGGGCCCGCGTGGCGAGGCCGAGCAATCAGAGGCCGCGTTGCTGGCGCTTAGCCGGGATGTTCTGGACCTCTATTACAACGACTACATCTCGCGGTATGATTCGATTCTGGGCGATGTGGACATCGTACCGATGGAATCCCTCAGCCATGCGGTTGAGGTCACCAATGTGCTGTCCGGGCCAACATCGCCCATCGTCAACCTGCTGACCGAGATTTCCAAGGAAACCCGCCTGACCGAGGACCGGTCGTTGCTTGATGCCGAATCTCTAAGTGGTGGTGCCTCGCAGGTAGGAATAATCGAAGCCAGATCGAACCTGTCCATTCAAGGCCAGATCCTGATGGAGGCACTGATCAATTCGGCCTCTTCCGAAAACGGCGAACCGCCCAAGGTTCCCGGTGCCTATGTGGAAGAACGGTTTGAGTGGTTGCATCAACTGGTTGCGCGCCCCGAGGGACAGCCATCACAGCTTGATGGGCTGATGGGCGTGCTGACCGAAGTGTATCAGGAACTGAACAAGATGTCGTTCAGCGGCGTCAGTCCGGGCGGCGAAGGTGGGCAGGCGCTGGTGCAGTTCCAACAGGTCGCCAGCCGCATCGA
>NVQY01000080.1 GCA_002400675.1 Paracoccaceae bacterium
GGCACGTGGCGCGACTGTCGCGCACCGAGGCCCACCAGCTGCGCGGATGGAACCGGTCCAGAATGGTCAGGCAGCCGCCGACAAACAGCATCGCCATGAATGAATAGGCCATCGCGTTCATGTGGAAGATCGGCAGCGGGGTGATCATGCGTTCGCCGTTTGTATCCAGCGCGCATAACCCGCCGGTGTTGACGTACCAGTCCCCGGCCTCAAGGAAATAATCGTTGGTCATGATGCAACCCTTGGGCTGCCCGGTTGTGCCAGATGTATACAACAATGCCGCCTCGGCATTGTTGGCGGGGCCGTCGCGATAGGCCAGCGTTGCGTTCGCCCTTGCGGGGGGCAACGGGTCGTCGGGGGTGACTACCTTTAGAGGGATGCCAGCCTCGGCCACCGCCCTGTGCAGATCGTCAACGCGGGTTGCAATTGCAATGGCCAGAACCGGTTCCGCGTGGCCGATGACATAGCTGATCTCGGACAGGCGCAGGTCGGGGTTGACGGGGACAACTGAAATGCCCAACTTGTTCAGCGCCAGCCACCACAGGAAAAACGCCGGGCGGTTTTCGAGCAACAGCATCACCCGGTGGCCCTTTTGATATCCCGCATCCGACAGGCGCGTGGCCAGATGTGCGACGTCCTGTTGGGCCGTTACGAATGAAATCTCACCCGCTGGCACCCGGTAAATCCCGGCGGTTTCCGGCAAAACGTTCAGGAATGGTCGATCAGGCCACCGGCTGGCCGCCTGTGAAAACGCATCAAACACCGACTGAGGGTTGGTCATGGCAACAGCTGAATGTTACGGAACGCGGCGTCGCAATTCAGAATATCGACCCGCTTGTTGGCGATCTTCAATTCGCCGTCTACCAGCACAAGTTCGTGGCGCGCCGTCAGGGCCAAAAGCTGTTGTTCATCAAGGCGTGTTTCGACGTAATGCATAAAGGTCTTGGTCTCGTAGGTTCCGGTTTCATGGTCGATCTTGTCGACAAAAGGCCGCTGAATGACGTGATGGCAGCGGCTTTTGGGTTTTTGCGAAAAGGTGCGCGCGCCGTTCAGACGTTCGATTCGCAGTTTCAGCATGAACAGGTCTTCGTGCATCAGCGAGGTCATGTTGACCGCATCCTGCTGGTTGTATTCCAGCGGCATCCAGTAAATCCCGTCGGGCTGCCAAAGGGACAGCCATTCGTCATAGCGCCCTTCGTCCAGCATGCGGGCCTCGTCATAGATAAAGTCGATCAGGGTGTCGGTGGTTACAGTCATTCTGCGACCTCCGCGGTCATGTCCATGGTCATGAATTTGACCCAAGCGTTGAACTGATTGCGCATTTGCCGCTCGGTGGTGCCGTTTTTCACAGCTTCTTCGTCGAAATTTTCGTTTTCTTCATACAAGCGTTCCATGTTGACCCACTCATTGGCGTCGCTTTGCAGCCCTTCCTGCGCGCGTTCGTACATTTCCAGATCGTCGTGGCCGACAATCGACGTGGGCGCGTTGATCATGCGGTTATACATTGCGGTGCGCGCGGTCAGGTCATCAGGCGCGCCGACAAGGCGGTAGATATAGCTTTCGACAATGGTCTTGTCGGCGGCAAGAGGGATGAAATTGCGTAACTGCTGGATTGGGCCTTTGATCATAATGTTGGGGAAATAGACGGTGTTGTGGCGGTTTTCGTCCAGAATTTCCTTGGCCTTTTCGGTGCCATAGCTTTTGGTCATGGCCTCGAAATACCCCGGAATGGCGGAGTATTTCGAGWGGATGGAATGATGCACGCCGGTGTGGCCGTGGCCGTTTGGCCATGTGCGGATGCCCATATCCTCAAAGAATTCATAGGGCGACATGAACGGCGCGATGATCTCCATCGCTGGCGGCAACGGCGCGTCGTCCGGCTGGTCCAGTTCTTTCCACAGCCGCGTCGCGGTGCCCGCGCTGCTTTCGTGCGCGACCATGGGGTGGCAGGTATCGGTCTGGTTTTCCACCAGCATTTTCCAGTTGCAATGATGCAGATACCGCAGCGGAGAGCCGACGACTTCAAGTCGCCCTTCGGGGGCACGATCAACCATATTGTCCAGCGATGACAGGGAGTTGCCGAAATATTCGTCAAATCCGATGCCCTGCGCCGCCATCCGGCAAAAGATGAAGCCTCGGTAATTCCGGACCGCACCGACCGAACTCAGGCTGTTGGCGGGGTCTTTCTTGTCGAAACCTGTGTTCTGATACCCCTTGGCCAAAGGCACGGCCAGCAACTGGCCGTTGGTGCGGAAAGACCACGCATGATACGGGCAGCGGAAAAATTTTCCGGTGTTGCCTGACCGGTCGATGACGATCTTGGTGCCCTTGTGGGCACAGCGGTTCAGCAGGACATAAACCTCGCCGTCGGAATGGCGCACCTGCACAACCGGTTGGTTGCCTATCTGGGTGGCGAAATAATCGCCGGTTTCGGGCGTCTGGCTGTCGTGGCCGACAAACACCCAGGCGTTGGCGAACAGATGCTTCATCTCCATCTGATAGACGTCCTGATTGATATAAACGTCCCGGTGCACCTTGTTGCCCTGACACAGGCTGGCAAGGGCATTCATGTTTTCTAAATAGTGTCCCATTACAGTCCTTTCAAATGTCCAGTACCAGCCGGGGTGATTTTGCCCTGCTGACGCAGATTTGCATGACCTCGCCAGAGGCTCTTTCGTCGTCTGACAAGATCACATCGCGGTGGTCGGGGGTGCCGCTGATCACGTCCGTCTGGCAGATGCCGCAATCGCCGCGCTGGCAGTCGAACATGATGTCGATACCGGCCTCGTCCAGAACCTCGACGATGGTTTTGCCGGGGGGGATGGTGAACACCTGACCGGTTGAAGAAAGTTCGACTTCGAACGGCTGGTCGCCCTCTTGTGCCTTGGGGGTGGCGAACACTTCGAAATGAATGCGATCGGAGGACAGACCGGCGGCGCTGGCGATAAATTTAGTGGCCTCAAGCATGCCGGGGGGGCCACAGAAATAGAGGTGATGCTGATCAGGAATGCCTTGAACTATCTGGGCCAAGTTCAAAGCCGTGTCCGGGTCGTCGTCGAAATGAAGGGCAAGGCGCGCGCCAAAAGCCGCCCTCAGCGTGTCGATATAGGCCATCACACCGGCGCTGCGCCCGGCGTAGTGAAACTCGAACTCCTGACCGCGCGCCAGCAATCTGGTCGCCATCGAAATCATCGGAGTGACGCCAATTCCACCGGCAATCAGGATCGCCGGGGCAGTGTCATCAAGCGGAAAGTCATTCTTTGGCGGGCTGATTCCAAGGCTGTCACCGATTGCCAGACCATGCATGTATTTTGAGCCGCCCTGACCGTCCGGTTCCACCTGAACCGCAATGCGGTAGCCATCCGGGGTGCCATTTTCCGAGGGCAGGTCAATCAGCGAATAACACCGATGATCGCCATCCGGCATTGCCACGCGAATATGCGAACCGGGGGCAAAATTGGGCAGCGAAATTCCCGGTTTGGCGGCCAGACGGAATTGTTTTATCCGCTCCGTAAGGTCGGAAATCTCAACAATTTCAGTGTGATAATGATCCGTCATGCGCGCGCCCTTTGAATTAATATGATTTTTCATGTAAGTTTAGTCAAGTGATTTCTCGACCACCATAGGGCGTGCATTGGAGCCTTCTACTGCCACCCCCCTGTGTCCAAATKCCCTTCCCGCGCAATTCGCAATTGCTGGACAAGGGGGGTATCTGTCATATAACCGTTTGCGAATGTGACCGCGTGATCCCTGTTTGCCGGTGGTTTTCCGGGCAGCACGTCAATCAGAACTGGAACGTATTATGTATCGCCGGGTTAACAGCGGCCGCTTTATCGGGCTGACAACATTTGGAATTGTCGTTGTGATGGCGGTGTTTACCTGGGTCATGTACGGGATGGCGCAGCAAGTGTTCACCATGACCGATATCATGATGGACCTCAGCGACAGCTTTAAATCCATGATCGAAATTCAGGAAAAGATGGCGGGCGACATGCATTCCATGAGCGTTGATATCACCTCGATGAGGGCTGACATCACCGCAATGAGCGGCGGCGTCACCACCATGAGCGGCGATATCACCGCCCTCAACCAGAATGTCGGAAGCATGACCGGATCCATGGGCGGCATGACCGAAGCGGTCCGGTCAATCGCCGTGAACCTGAACCGGATGACCTATGACGTGGGGCAGGCGACCTATGCCCTGTCCAACCCGATGTCCTATATGTGGGGCAACTCGTTTCCGTTCTGATCGCCCGGAAAACCTCGTGAAAGCACCGTGAAAGCACTGTGATGAAAGATGCCCCATCCCCCGATGTAAACCGTCTCAGGTGCACGGACGAAACGTTTCGAATCTCGGTATATGAGGCGGGTCATGCGCTGACGGCGCGTGCGCTTGGGCTAAGGCTTATCTCGATGCGGATGTTGCCGCGCCCGCCGGTTCTGGTCAGCGACAAGACGTTTGCCAACAATAACTGGGACGCCTTCATCGAGACGCTCGAAATTCGTATTATCGAACTGTTTGGCGGTCAGATCGCCGAACACAGCATTTGCGGCACCAATTCCTGTTGCGGCGGTGACATTGCCCGTATCGACGAATTGTCCCGGTTGATTGCCGGCCTTCGCGGGGTCGAGGACGCCGAATCGATCATGTTTGACCTTGAGGACGCGGCGCTAAAGATTTTTGCTGACCCGACCTACCGCGACGCCGTCATGCCGATGGCGGAATTCCTGTATCACCGCGCAAGTGCCGGTCGCGAGATCATTTCCGGTCCGGACATAGAAGCGGAACTGGACAGGCATGTGCCCGCCGTTCCCACGCCCGGTTGGCTCAAACGCGTGTTCTCGTTTGGCCTGTCCTGACCTTCGGGTCGCCAGTTTTCGATACTTTATTTCCCAATACGCACAGCCCTGATTGCGGCTGGCGATACCTGATTGGCGCATATCAGGTGCGAATCACCTATGTTGCGGGCCGGAGCGCCGTTGTCGCTTAACATGTTCAAAATTGGTGATTTGCGGAAAATACCCCGGAAAAGTGCATGTTTGGCAAGGGAATTCGTCAGTTTTTTCGGATTTGTACGCGCTGCGTGTAAGTGCTGGAAATAACATGAAAATATCGGGGCACTCTGGGGGAAATGCAATGAAAAACCGGCTTGATTCCAAAGAAAACACAGGCCGACGTATTCTAAAAATTGAATATTGTAATGTTTTTATGTATGAGTAAGGGGCGACCTGCTCCGGGGCTGAGATTTCTCAAAGGTTTCCCCGGAACGGCAATCGCAAAAAGGGGAGGGAAACCATGCGGACATTGATCCGAATAGCTTTGTCTATTACCGCCATGACAGCGGCCGATTTCGCAGGTCTTTCATTTGCGCAAACGGCAATCGCTCAACAGGCCGAAGTCAGCTATCAGACGGCGCGGGTTTCGACCACGACCTCGGGCAGTCAGGCCACGGTTGGCGGTACGGTCATCCCTTTCAAGCAAGTTACACTCACGGCACAAATACCCGGTCGGGTCACCTTTCTGATCGGTCTCGAAGGCCAGCGCGCCACGGCGGGCGAGGTTCTGGTGCAGATTGGCGACGAGGCCATTCAGGCCCAACGCCGCGCTGCCACCGCGCAGATCAGCCAGGCCGAGGCCGCGCTGAGAAATTCGCAGATGCAATATTCCCGCGAGCTTTATGCCCCACGCGTCGATTCGATTTCCGGCTTTCCGGGGATGGGCGTTCCGGCCACGTTTGACCAGTTCTTTACCCGTGGGTTCGCCAATTCCTTTGGCAATTCCAATACAGCTGTAGAACGTCAGGCCGACCTTTATGCCCGTGGCGTTGGCATCAATCAGGCGCAAAGCGCGATGCTTCAGGCGCAGGCCAATCTGGAAGGGCTGGACGCACGGTTGCGCGATTCCCGGTCGGTCGCCCCGTTTGACGGCGTGGTGATCAGCCGGTTGGTCGAAGTGGGCGACACGGTTCAGCCGGGTATGCCGTTGATCAACTATGCCTACACCGATTATCTGCGCATCGACGCCGAGGTTCCGGTGCGTCTTGCCGCCGGTCTTAATGTCGGCATGATCGTGCGGGCACGTCTGGATGTGGGCGGCGTCGAGGTGGACGCCAAAGTTGCCCAGATCTTTCCGGTGGCCGACCCCAAGCGGCACACGGTACGGGTCAAATTCGACCTGCCGTTCGACACCCCCGGCGGCCCCGGTATGTATGCCGAAGTCACCATTCCCGACAGTTCCGTTCCCATGCGCACCGAACAGGCGTTGCCAGCCGAAGCGTTGATCTGGCGCGGCAGCCTGCCGTCGGTGTTCGTGCTGGAAAACGGCAAGCCTTCGCTGCGCATCGTGCGGGTGGGCTATCCCTTGCCTGATGGGCGCGTGTCGGTTGTTTCCGGCCTTTCGGGTGGTGAAGAGGTCATTCTGAACCCACCCGCAAACCTGATTTCCGGAGACTAGATCCCCGCCAGACATAGCACAGACCAGATCAATCCGGGTTTATTCACGCCCGACGACAGGAAAATGAAGGGAGGACACCATCGCTAGCGACCAGAATAACCAGCAGGGTTCTGCGACATCTGATGATGCTTCCAAGGGGTCGGATCAAGGTAAGGGCCAAGATTTGGGCCAAGGTTTGGGAATGGCCGGGACTCTGGCCAAGAACTTTATCTCGTCGCCTCTGACTCCGCTGCTTTTGATTGCTATGCTGGCATTGGGCCTGATGGGGCTGGTTCTGACACCGCGTCAGGAAGACCCGCAGATTTCCGTGCCGATGGTCGATATCTTCTTTTCCTATTCTGGTTCTTCGGCTGATCAGGTGGCCTCGCTTGCCACTGACCCGCTGGAACGGCTGATGTCGGAAATTCAGGGCGTCGATCACGTCTATTCCGTGTCCCAGCGTGACGGGGCAATGGTCACCGTCCAGTTCGATGTGGGCGAAGAACTTGGGCCGTCGCTGGTCAAACTGAACGACAAAATCCAGTCAAACCTTGACCGCATTCCCCCCGGCGTGTCGCAACCGCTGATCCGCCCCAAGGGTGTTGATGACGTGCCGGTTGTGACCCTGACCTTGTGGTCGCAAGAGGTCGACGAAGCCATCCTGCGCGGTCTTGGACTGGACGTGTTGCAGCGGCTCAAAGAGATCGGCGGTACCTCGCAAAGTTTCATCGTTGGCGGGCGTTCCGACGCAATCCGGGTCGAGATTTTCCCCGAGCGTCTGGCTGGTTTCGGCATTGGTCTCGACCAGTTGGCCCAGACCATCCGCAGCGCCAATTCTGAACGCGCCGTGGGGCTGATCGAGGACGGGCAAAAGACCTTCAGCCTGCAAACCGGGTCGTTCCTGCGCAGCGCGCAAGACATTGAAAACCTGATGATCGGGGTGCGCGACGGCCAACCCGTCTATATCCGCGATGTCGCCCTTGTCACCGAAAGCACCGATGACGCGACCGATATGGTGGCCTATTATACCGGCCCCGCCTATGACACGATCGACGGCAAGGAAGACGGCGGCCAGACCACCCGCGCCCCGGTTGGTGCCCCGGCTGTCACCATCGCCATCGCCAAAAAGAACGGCACCAACGGGGTGCAGGTCACCCGGGATGTGCTGGCGCAGGTCGAGCGCCTGAAAGGCAGCCTGATCCCTGACAACGTGTACGTTGAGGTCACCCGCGACTACGGCGAAACCGCCAACGAAAAGGTCAACGAGCTGATCTTCAAGTTGTTCGTGGTGACCGGGGCGGTAACCCTGCTGATATGGCTGGCGCTGGGCCTGCGCGCCGCTGTGGTGGTGTTAATCGTCATCCCGATCGTTATTCTGCTGACGGTGTTTTTCGCCTGGCTGCTTGGCTATACTATCGACCGCGTCAGCCTGTTCGCGCTGATATTTTCGATCGGCATTCTGGTTGATGATGCCATCGTCGTGGTCGAAAACATCTATCGCCGCTGGCTGATTGACGGCAAATGTTCGTCCGAATGCAACGTGGACGCGGTGCGCGAGGTGGGCAATCCGACCATCCTTGCCACCCTGACCGTGATCGCCGCGCTGCTGCCCATGGGTTTTGTCACCGGCATGATGGGCCCCTACATGGAGCCGATCCCGGCCCTTGGCTCGGTCGCGATGGTGTTGTCGCTGTTTGCCGCCTTCATCTTTACGCCCTGGTTGGCGCAACGCATTCGCCCGTCGATGAAAAGTCTGGCCAAGTCGCAGAAAAGCGAACACCGTCAGTCCGAGGCGCTGAAATCGTTCTTTACCTCGCTGCTGGGTCCGATGCTGGAAAGCCCGAAAAAAGCCCGGCTATTTCGGTTGGGTATGTGGCTGGTGTTCTTCCTGTCGCTGTCGCTGTTCTATACCCAAAGCGTCGCGGTCAAGATGCTTCCCAATGACAACAAGCCCGAATTCAACGTCGCCATCAACATGCCCGAAGGCACGTCCCTGCCGGTCACGGCCAACGTGGTGCTGCAACTGGCGGACGAGTTGAACAAGATTCCCGAAGTGACCGCGTTGCAGGCCTATGCCGGCAACGCTTCTCCGTTCAACTTCAACGGGTTGGTGCGCCATACGTATCTGCGCAGTCAGTCGTGGGTTGGCGACATTCAGGTGCAACTGGTGCCCAAGGGCGACCGTGATCTGTCGTCCCATGATCTGGCCGTGCTGGCGCGTGACATCCTGACGCCGCTGGCGGCAAAGCTGGGCGGGCGCATCGAAGTGATCGAAATGCCGCCCGGGCCGCCGGTGCTGCAAACTATGGTGGCCGAAATCTATGGTCCCGACGAGAAAACCCGCCGTCAGGTGGCCCGCGACATCGAGGGGTTGTTCACCAAGGCCGAAACCATCGTCGACGCCGACAGCTATTTGCAGGACCCCTATGACAGCTGGCGCTTTGTGGTGGATCGTCAAAAGGCATCGCGTCTGGGCGTGTCGGTCGAAGATATCAACCGTCAGCTGGAAATGGCACTGGGCGGGTTCAAGCTGGGCGATGTAAAGTCCGAACGCGCGCTGGAACCAAAGTTCATCTACCTGCAAATGCCGATTTCCCTGCGTGGACAGTTCGGACGCCTTGGCCAGTTGCCCATTCCGTCCGCCAGCGGTGAACTGATACCCCTGACCTCGCTTGGTTACTTTGAAGAATTCCGCAAGGACGATCCGGTCTATCACAAGGACCTGCGCGCGGTGGAATACGTCACCGGCGAAGTCGCGGGCAAGCTGGGTGCGCCGATCTATGGCATCCTTGAGCTGGAAAGCCTGCTGGACGATTATGTGTCGCCTGACGGCGTGCGCGTGGACACCAACTATATCGGGCCGCCCGCTTCCAGCCTGCAATCGTCGCTGGAATGGACCGGGGAATGGACCGTCACTTACGTCACTTTCCGCGACATGGGCATCGCCTTTGGTGTGGCGCTGATCATGATCTACATCCTTGTGGTGTGGGAGTTCGGCAACTTCACCCTGCCGGCGATCATCATGGCCCCGATCCCGCTGACGCTGATCGGTATTGTCCCCGGACACTGGTTGTTTGGCGCGCCCTTTACCGCCACGTCGATGATCGGCTTTATCGCGCTGGCCGGGATTATCGTGCGAAACTCGATCCTATTGGTCGATTTCTCGCGCCAGTCGGTCAAGGCCGGGATGAGCGTGCCAGACGCGGTGATCTACGCCTGTAGCACCCGTGCCCGCCCGATCATCATCACCGCATTGGCGCTGATGGCCGGGTCGTCGGTGATCCTGTCGGACCCGATCTTTGAAGGCATGGCCATATCGCTGATGATGGGCGGGCTGGTGTCGACGCTGTTGACGCTGGTGGTGATCCCGCTGGGCTGTGTGCGCTTTGCCAATGCCCTGGCCGAAGATGGCACCGGGTCGGGTGATGACACGCCAGAGCCTGCAATAACGATGCCTGCCGCCTCGGCCTCTGGGTCGGCTGTGATGCCGCTCAAATCTTCGCGGTCGGTGTTTGCCGGTCTTGGCGATCTGATCATGATCCTGCTGCATGGGGTGGGGTTTGTGGTGATCTGGTTGGTCAAGCTGATCTATCGCCTGATTTCCGCGCCGTTTAGCGGTGGTAAGCCCGCGCAGAAAACAGGTGCCCCAGCACAGGCACAAGCCCCTGCGCCATCCGCCCAGCCTGCGCCAGCCAAACCGGCCCCCGCCGCGCCAAAACCGGCCCCGGCGACTCCGGCCCCAAAACCGGCAGCAGCCCCGGCACCCAAGACGGTCAAAACCGATCCGGTGGCGAAACCGACCGCCAAGCCAGCCGCGAAACCGGCCCCAAAGGCCAAGGTAACACCCGCGGCCAAAAAGCCAGCGACCCCTAAACCGGCGGCTAAGAAACCCGCCG
>NVQY01000081.1 GCA_002400675.1 Paracoccaceae bacterium
AACGGGCCTTTGGCGCGCAGTTCAGCGTAATAGGGCAGGGGGTCGGACAGGATGGCCGGATCGTATGGGTCAATGTCCCAGACCGGCACGCCCTTGGGTTGGTCTATCGCCAGATGGCCTTCGATCATCGTCATCTTGTGTCCTCTCGGGGGTGGTGTCCGCGCATCGGCAATGCGCAATTCGTGTATAGAATGTCGATGATGTCAAGTTTTGCGCCCCTGCCCGTGCCCCTGTGACGATTGCTGCGGTAAATTTCCAAGGGGGCAAGAATATCGTGCAATCCGTGCATTTCCTGCTATGACCCCTTCGCATAGCGGCTTATCCGCACGCCCCATAGCCAAGCGCGGCGGGGATGCGTAAAAGCGCAGACTTAGCCGCGAACCACAGACCACCAACTGACCACCACAGGATACCTTCATGCCCCGAGCCATTCTGGCATCGTTTGCCAAACGTCTTGCCATTCCCGACCTGCGCTGGATGCCGGACGAAGGGTTTTCGCCTTCGCGCGTTCGCATAGAACTGCTGTCCGGGCTGACCGTGGCATTGGCATTGGTGCCCGAAGCCGTGGCATTTGCGTTTGTCGCCGGGGTGAACCCGTTGGTCGGGCTATATGCGGCGTTCATGGTTGGGTTGATCACCGCGTTGATTGGCGGGCGGCCGGGGATGATCTCCGGGGCAACAGGCGCATTGGCCGTGGTGATGGTGGCCTTGGTGGCGCAACACGGGGTGGAATACCTGTTTGCCACCGTGGTTCTGATGGGGCTGTTGCAGATCGTTTTTGGTGTCATGCAATGGGGTAAATTTATCCGTTTGGTGCCGCATCCGGTGATGCTTGGCTTTGTTAACGGCTTGGCGATCGTGATCTTTCTGGCGCAGTTGGGTCAGTTCAAAGTTCCCGGCAGCATGGCGGCCAGCGAAGGCTTTCTGGGTGGTGAATGGCTAAGCGGAGAGCCGATGATGCTGATGCTGGGCCTTGTGGGCCTGACCATGGCGATCATCTGGGTGATGCCACGCCTGACGCGGTTTGTGCCGGCACCGCTGGCCGGGATTGGTGTTGTGGCCGGTCTGGTGATCTTCATGGGGCTGGACGTGCCACGGGTTGGCGATCTGGCGTCGATCAAGGGCGGGTTGCCGGCGTTTCACATTCCGATGGTGCCGCTTAGCTGGGAAACGCTTGAGATCATTCTGCCGTATTCGATCATTCTCGCGGCGATTGGGTTGATCGAAAGCCTGCTGACCCTGAACCTTGTGGGCGAGATGACCGGTAAGCGGGGCGGGGCGTCGCAGGAATGTATCGCCCAAGGTCTGGCCAACACGGCCACCGGGTTGTTTGGCGGCATGGGCGGCTGTGCGATGATCGGGCAGTCGATGATCAACGTCAAATCGGGCGGGCGCACGCGGTTGGCGGGGATTGCGGCGGCGGTGTTTTTGCTGCTGTTCATTCTGGTCGGCGCGCCGGTGATCGAACAGATCCCGTTGGCAGCACTTGTTGGTGTGATGTTCATGGTGGTGATCGGCACGTTTGCGTGGAACTCGCTGACCATCATGGCGCGCGTGCCGTTGATGGATGCGTTTGTCACCGTGCTGGTGACCGTGGTGACGGTGATGGAAGATCTGGCCTTTGCCGTGGTTGTCGGCGTGATCGTGTCGGCGCTGGCCTATGCGTGGAACAATGCGCGCCGGATTCATGCAGTGAAGGAAATGGACGACAACGGAGCGCGGATCTATCGGGTGCAGGGGCCGTTGTTCTTTGGCTCGTCCGAGGGGTTTGTCGAATTGTTCGACCCCAAAGATGACCCTGCCTGCGTGATCGTAGATTTCGCCGACAGCCGTGTGGTTGACCAGTCCGCCTTGCAGGCAATCGAGGCTGTGGCGTCGAAGTATCAGGCGCAGGGCAAGGAAATCCAGTTGCGTCACCTGAGCCGGGATTGTCACAAGCTGTTGAACAAAGCCGGGCATCTGGTTGTGGACAGTGACGATGATCCCGATTACGCGCTGGCGGTGAATTATTCCGTGCGTACGGGGATTTTGGGCGGGCATTAAGACGGGTTTGCCCTGCAAACGCGTCAGGCGGCAGGCAGTGGATTTGCCCTGCAAATCCACGTTGCCGCACCTGTCAACCTACAGAGCCGCACCGCTGACAGATTGCGCGCTTTACACACGGATCGCAAAATCCGCGCCATTTGGCGGGGTTGCTGTCAACTTGCCGTAGGATGGGTTTTCAACCCATCATGTGGCGGTGTGGAATTGTCGGGGTGATGGGTTGAAAACCCATCCTACATGTCATCAGTCGCCCGGGCGTTTCATCACGAACAATTCACTCACTTTGGCGAAATCCATGTAGCCAAGGCGCGAAAGCGGTTGGTAGGTGGTCACGTCAAAGCGCCCGTCAACAAGGCAATTGTCGCGCAGGTGGATGCCGGTGACCTGGCCCAGCACCAGCCGGTTGGAGGGGCCGGGTAGTTCGATCACCCGCGTCAGTTTGCATTCCAGGCTGGCCGGCGCGTTCAGCACCCGCTGGCAGTTGATGGTTTCACATTCGCCCGCCTCTATGGCCTCTTTGGCGAACTCATCGTCTTCGCGCGCCCATGCCTTGGACGTGTCGTTCATCGCCTCGCGGGCTGAATATTCGGCGATGTTGACGCAGAATTCTCCGGTCTCGATGATGTTTGAGACGCTGTCCTTGGTGCCGTCGCGGTCCGGTTTGACCCCGGTCGAGGCGAACATCACCTGCGGCGGATTGTCGGCGATGGCGTTGAAGAACGAATAGGGCGCGAGGTTGTTGTTGCCCTGCGCGTCACGGGTGGAAATCCAGCCGATCGGGCGGGGTGAAACGATGGCCTTGAACGGGTCGTGCGGCAGGGTGTGGCCGTCTTCGGGGCGATAGAACATGAAACTCTCCGGTTGTTTGCCCAAGGGGTAACGCCATGCTAGGGGGATTTCCACCACATATCTAAGACAGGCCGCCCCAAGTGATCGAACTTAACCCGGAAAAACCCGACGACTGGTGGGAAGTCGAGGCGCTGTTCGATCTGTGCTTTGCGCCGGGTCGCGAGGCGCTGTCGTCTTATCGGTTGCGTGATGATGTGCCCCCGGTGGATGGCCTGTCGCTGGTTGCGCGCGATGGCGAGGGTATTCTGGCCGGGGCGATCCGGTTTTGGCCGGTTCTGGTAGGTGGTTTGCCGGTGTTGTTGCTGGGTCCGGTGGCGGTGCATCCGACCCATCAGGGCGAAGGGTTGGGCGGGGTGTTGATCCGCAACGGGTTGGATGCGGCAAGGCGCGCCGGGTGGGGGCGGGTGTTGCTGGTGGGGGACGCGCCGTATTATGGGCGCTTTGGCTTCGCGTTGCTGAACGCGGTGGAAATGCCACCGCCGACCAACCCGGAACGGGTGTTGGGGCGGGCCTTGGTCGCCGGGGCGTGGGATGGTGTTTCGGGGCTGGTGACCCGGCAAAACGCCTAAGAAGATTGAAATTTGCGCGCAGACTGCCAATGTTAACTTGGTAAATGAGGGACTGAATGAACAATCTGACAACCCTTTCCGCGCTCGATACCGAGGCAGAGCTGGACCGGCTGGCGGCGCGATACGGCGCCGCAGGGGGCTTGGGCGTGCAGATGTTGACACTGGTGGGGGGCAAGGCCGAAAAGCTGCTTGAGCGTCTGCCTGATCCGGTGCGTGTCAGGTTGGAGGAAGTCACCGAAAAGGCATTGGGATTGGCGATGCGCGCGGCGCAATCGTCGCGCCGCGCGGTGCCGGATCAGGCCGATTGGGTCAACACCGCGATGAGCACGGCAATGGGCGCGGCGGGTGGATTTGGCGGCTTGCCCTCGGCTTTGGTCGAACTGCCGGCCACCACCACGGTTTTGTTGCGTATTATTCAGGGCGTAGCGGCTGAAAACGGCTTTGATCCGGCGTCGGAAAATGTGCAGTTTGATTGCATCCGTGTGTTCGCCGCCGCCGGGCCTTTGGCCAGCGACGATGGGGCCGATCTGGGGTTTTTGACCTTGCGCGTGACCCTGACCGGCGGGGCGATGCAGCGGTTGATTGCCACCGTGGCACCACGGCTGGCAACCGTTCTGGGGCAGAAACTGGCGACGCAGACCATTCCGGTTCTGGGGGCGGTGGCCGGGGCGACGACCAACTATCTTTATACCGGGTATTACCGCGAAATTGCCCATGTGCATTTTGGCCTGCGCAAGCTGGCGATTGATGCCGATCTGCCGCAAGAGGAGCTGGCCCAAAGGCTGGCCGCGCGGATGAGGCGGCGTTTAAGGTGACAAGCATCAAAACCGGGGCAGCAAAGAAAAATGGTGAAAACCCTTACGGCGCACTGTATCCTTGGTAAAAACAAGAAAAAGCAGCCGGGCAACACAGAGAATGATCAAACAGTTACCAATATCGTTTCAGGCCGCGCACAAAAGCGACGTGCGCAGCCAGTTTGCCGCGCTTTGTTTCCGCATGCGCGCCGACAAACCGCAGGTATTGCTGATCACCTCGCGCGGGTCCGGACGCTGGATCATTCCCAAGGGGTGGCCGGTCGACGGGGTGACGCCGGCGCAATCCGCCGCGCGCGAAGCCTGGGAAGAGGCCGGCGTCACCGGCAAGGTTTATGACCAATGTCTGGGGCTTTATTCCTATTCCAAATCCCTGAACGGCACCGGCCTGCCCATTGTTGCGATGATTTACCCGGTAAAGGTCGACGCCTTGGCCAGCAATTATCCCGAAGAAGGCCAACGCGTGCGCAAGTGGTTCTCGCAGAAAAAGGCGTCGAGTCTGGTGGCTCAGCCGGAATTGGCGCGCATTCTCAAGGATTTCGATCCGGGGATTTTGTCATAATGCATCCGCCGCCCCCTTGTACTTGGCCTGAACACGGATATTTAATTGTTATGCGGCAACCTGAGTAGGCAGATGATTCAATACGCCCTGAAATGTGCCGATGGGCACCAATTTGACAGCTGGTTCCAGTCGGCGGATGCTTTTGACAAGCTGGTGACGGCTGGCATGGTGTCGTGCGTTGTCTGCGGTGGGGCAAAGGTGGAAAAGGCGATCATGACGCCGCAGGTGCGCACGGCGCGCGGTGCGGGCGTGGACCCGGATGCGCCAGATGCCCCGGTTCCCGGCCCGCTTAGCCAACCGGCCAGCCCGGCGGAACAGGCGATGGCGGATCTGCGCAAAAAGGTCGAGGAAAACGCCGATTACGTCGGTAAGGATTTTGTCACAGAGGCGCGCGCGATGCACGACGGCGACACGCCGCCCCGGTCGATTTATGGCGAGGCCGGGCTGGATGAGGCCAGGCAGTTGATCAAGGACGGGGTGCCGGTTGCGCCCCTGCCGTTCATGCCCAATCGGAAAACCAACTAGTGGTTTTGACCGGCGGCTCATCAAGCCTGTGCAGGCTTTCTTTGCAAGTTTCCATTGCTGGCGGGGTGGCCAAAAACCGGCGCGCGCCTTGCTCTTGCAACACCTGTCGCTTATGACCCGGACCAACATGGTATCCGACAGACAAAAAGGGGCCGGTATGCCCGTTCTGGTGATGAAATTCGGCGGTACGTCAGTGGCCAATCCCGACCGCATCCGGCGCGCGGCCAAGCGGGTTGGGGTCGAGGTGGCCAAGGGCTATGACGTGATCGTCATCGTCTCGGCGATGTCGGGCAAGACCAATGAGCTTGTGGGTTGGGTTGAAGAAACCTCGCCGATGTTTGATGCGCGTGAATATGATGCGATTGTGTCCTCGGGCGAGGCGGTGACGGCGGGCCTGATGGCGCTGACATTGCAGGAAATGGACGTGCCGGCGCGCAGCTGGCAGGGCTGGCAGGTGCCGTTGAAAACCACCAGCGCCCACGCCAGCGCGCGGATTGAGGAAATCCCGACCAAAAACATCACCCAGAAATTCGCGGAAGGCATGCGCGTGGCCGTGGTGGCCGGGTTTCAGGGCATCTCCCCCGAAGGGCGTATCACCACGCTGGGCCGGGGCGGGTCGGACACCACCGCCGTGGCCTTTGCCGCCGCGTTTGACGCTGAACGCTGCGATATCTACACTGATGTGGACGGGGTCTATACCGCCGACCCACGCATCTGCGCCAAGGCCCGCAAGCTGGACAGGATCGCGTTCGAGGAAATGCTGGAAATGGCCTCGCTTGGGGCCAAGGTGCTGCAAACCCGCTCGGTCGAGTTGGCGATGCGCTATCGCGTGCGCCTGCGGGTGTTGTCGAGTTTCGAGGAACAATCTGATGCAGCCGGGACACTGGTCTGCGCCGAGGAGGATATCATGGAATCCAACATAGTGGCCGGTGTGGCCCATTCGCGCGACGAGGCCAAGCTGACCCTGTTGTCGGTCGCTGACCGCCCCGGCATTGCCGCGACGATCTTTACCTCGCTGTCCGAAGGCGGCGTGAATGTGGACATGATCGTGCAGAACATATCCGAAGAAGGGCGCACCGACATGACCTTTTCCTGCCCCACCAGCGAAGTCCCCCGCGCCGAGGCCGCCCTGGCCAAAACCCACGAGGCGGGCGAGCTGAACTTTGCCGAACTGGTGGCTGACAAGGATGTGGCCAAGGTATCGGTGGTTGGGATCGGCATGCGCAGCCAGTCCGGCGTGGCCGCCAAGATGTTCAAGGTATTGTGCGACGAGGGCATCAACATCAAGGTCATCACCACCTCTGAAATCAAGATTTCGGTGCTGATCGACCGGAAATACATGGAACTTGCCGTTCAGTCCCTGCATGATGCCTTTGACTTGGACAAGGTGGCCTGAGGCACTATGCCCCCGGCGTCAGCAGGGTGAAGTAACATGGCGGACGGCACGGAAAGCGACAGTCGAAAGCTGCTTGGGCGGCTACGCGAGGCGATGGCGGGCGACGATGCCGGGCAGGCGCGGCTGGACAAGATCACCCAGTTGATCGGTGACAGCCTTGAGGCCGAGGTGTGTTCGGTCTACCTGTTTCGCGACGATGAAACCCTGGAATTATGCGCCACCGAAGGGCTGAAACCCGAATCGGTACACCAGACCCGGTTGCGGTTGGGCGAGGGGCTGGTGGGGCGGGTGGCGCGCACCGGCGAGATCGTCAATACTCCGGACGCGCCGTCGGAAAAGGGCTTTCGGTTCATGCCCGAGACCGGCGAGGAACGGTTTTCGTCGTTCCTTGGCATCCCGATTCAGCGCCTAGGCGAAACGCTGGGTGTGCTGGTGGTGCAGTCCCGCGAGGCCCGCGAATTTTCCGCCGACGAGGTGTACGCGCTGGAAGTGGTGGCGATGGTGATCGCCGAAATGGCCGAACTGGGCGCGTTTGTCGGCGAAGGTGCGGCCCTGTCGGCGCGTCATCAGCAACCCGTTCTGATGCGCGGGGGCACCGCGCAGGAAGGGGCCGCCGAGGGGCATGTGTGGCTGCACGAACCACGGGTGGTGGTGGCCAATCCGATTTCTGACGACCCGGTTCGTGAACTTGAGCGCCTGAAGGGCGCGGTCGAAGAATTGCGCGTGGGCGTCGACAAGATGCTGGAAATGTCGCGTGATGGCGACAAGGACCAGTTGCAGGTTCTGGAAACCTACCGGATGTTTGCCAATTCCAAAGGCTGGATGCGGCGCATCGAAGAAGACATCTCGCGCGGGCTAAGCGCCGAGGCGGCGGTGGAAAAGGAACAATCGCATGCGCGCGCGCGCATGTCTCAGGTGTCGGATGCCTATCTGCGCGACCGGCTGGCCGATCTGGACGACCTGTCCAACCGGTTGCTGCGAATCCTGACCGGGCAGGGGGTGGATACCGGTGCCGAACTGCCCGCCGACCCGATCCTTGTGGCCCGCAATATCGGCCCTGCCGAGTTGCTGGAATATGGCCGCTCGCTGCGCGGTATCGTTCTTGAGGAAGGGTCCGTTGGGTCGCACGCGGCGATTATCGCGCGCGCGTTGGCGATTCCGCTGGTGATCCATGCAGGGCGCGTGACGGTCGAGGCGCTGAACGGCGATCATATCATGGTTGATGGCGATCAGGGGCTGGTGCATCTGCGCCCTGACGACACTGTTGTTAGCGCCTTTCGCGACAAAATCGCCATGCAGGCCAAGGCGCAGGAACGTTATGCCTCGTTGTTGGACAAGCCGGCCAAGACCCGCGACGGCACGGTTATCGCGCTGCATATGAACGCCGGTTTGATGGCCGATCTGCCGTCGCTGGACAGTTCCGGGGCCGAAGGTGTCGGGTTGTTCCGCACCGAATTGCAGTTCCTGATCCGCAACCAGATGCCGAAACGGTCGGAACTGGTGGCGCTGTATTCCCGCGTTCTGGACGCCGCGCATGGCAAACGGGTGGTGTTTCGCACACTTGATATCGGCTCTGACAAAGTGCTGCCCTATATGAAGGCCAACGACGAACCCAACCCGGCGATGGGGTGGCGGGCGATCCGGGTCGGGCTGGATAAACCCGGGGTGATGCAGATGCAGCTTCAGTCGCTGATGCGCGCCGCCAAGGGTCGCCCCCTGACCATCATGTTCCCGTTTGTCGCCCAGTTTGACGAATACCGCGCCGCCATGGCCGCCGTGAACAAGGCGCTGGCGCGCGAAATCCGGCTGGGGCATGAGTTGCCGGAAGATCTTGAGGTGGGGGCGATGCTGGAAACCCCGTCACTGGCATTTGCGCCGCCGAAATTCTTTGAAGAGGTGGGGTTCCTGTCGATTGGCGGCAACGACCTGAAACAGTTCTTCTTTGCCGCAGACCGCGAAAACGAACGGGTGCGGCGGCGCTATGACACGCTGAACGTCAGCTTTCTGGGGTTCATCGAACAGATCGTCAAACGCTGTGCGCTGACCAATACCCGGCTAAGTTTCTGCGGTGAAGACGCCGGCCGCCCGGTCGAGGCCCTGTGTCTGGCGGCGATCGGCATCCGCACCCTGTCGATGCGCCCCGCGTCCATCGGCCCGGTCAAAAGCCTGCTGCGCCGGTCCAATCTGGGCGAAGTCGCGCAGATCATCAAAGAGGCGCGCGAACGCGGCGATCAATCGGTGCGCCCGGCGGTGATGGAATGGCTAGGCAGGCAAGCATGACGGGTTGCGTGTCGCCGAACGGGTGAAATCGCCCCGGACTCCCTGTCATCGCGACAAATTCCATCGCAATCGCCAAGATTGTCTTTCTTCAATTCACGCAGTCATTCAAATGGACATCTATGCGGCGAATATGGCTATCAAGCCAGTTTTCGATCAGGTCGAGTAGCTTTAGAACCCTGCCGATTTCAAAACCGAGTTCCTGAAATGCCGTTTCTTCGTTCCGGACTGCCACCATGAACTGCTTGTGCTCGGCTTTGTTTTTGCCGGCGAAGGGACATTTATGAGCCAACATGCATTCCTCTTCCACGGCGAAATGAATTTCCACATAGGCCGCCAGGAATTCCAGGAATCCGGGATATGAGGTTTTCCCATCCCCTTCGGCAAGGACGTCCCTGTAAACTTCTGTGGTTTCGAATAGCATCTTGTGCTGGTCATCAATTTCCTTGACCCCGGTCGCGTAAGACTCATCCCATTTCAATTTTTGTTTCCTTCGTTTGCATTAGAGGGTTTGGCGGATATTTCTGGTGCAGCTATAAGGCGATGTAATTCCGCCACGATAAGCCTGAAGGTGATTTTGTGCAAATCTATTTTGTGTCAATGTTTCCGCCTCGCCCCGAACATCATGATCCTCACTTTGATTTGCTTTGATGCGGCGTGCTGTTCGCCAATTTCAGGCTATGGGGACTGCATGAAATACCCTTGCTAGATGTTCAGATTCAGCCGGTACCCCGGTGCATAAGTCAACCGCAATGTTGTCACCGGGGCGTCAGGGCTGAAGGTAGTGCGTTCCAGTCGCATGACTGGGGTGCCGGGTGCGCAATCAAGGTGCGCGGCCTCGTCGGGCGATGCCGGGGCGGCGCTGTAGTCCAGCGTTCCATGCGAAAATGGCGCGTTTTGCACCAGCCACTCATTGGCGGAAATCTGGTTCAGGGGGGCGTCGCGAAACGCA
This sequence comes from Paracoccaceae bacterium, assembly GCA_002400675.1. Classification (GTDB taxonomy): domain Bacteria; phylum Pseudomonadota; class Alphaproteobacteria; order Rhodobacterales; family Rhodobacteraceae; genus NVQY01. The sequence goes on from NVQY01000081.1 coordinate 9,986, forward strand.
GGAATGGCCGCGAGATTGACCCAGCGGTCCTCGAACGCAAAGGCGCGGGCATCTGCCTGATAAAGCGAGCGCACATGTAGCGCATCGCTGGCCTTGGTCAGGGATAATGCGGCGAGCAGATGTTGCGGTATCGAGCCGAATGTGCGCTCAAGAATGATGTGGCTGAAACT
>NVQY01000082.1 GCA_002400675.1 Paracoccaceae bacterium
CGACAGGGGCGAAACTGCGGAGGCCAAGCTTTCTGTAACAACAGACGAAGGCGGGCTGACGTCTGGCAAGACCCCCACCAAGTCACCCGTCGTTGTCCCGACGACGGGCGCGGCGCAGAACCAGCCGCCAGTGGCATATGCCGCGACCCTTTCCCAAGAGGCGGTGAGCGCGGGCACGGTGTCGATACCGGAACAACCCCGGCCAGGTTTACTGCGGAGGGCTGAATCAGGGGCGTTTGTGGTGGCGGGCGAGTCGGGAACTATGCGTAAATCCACCGTTGTGGCCCCGGCCCAGACACGAGCGACTCAGCAGGTGGGCCTTGGGGGTGGATTGCAGCAAGCAGGTGATGCCGTCGCCGCCCGACCGGTCGAGGCCGGGGCGATTGGTTCCCAGACCTCTCTCGCAGCGATAAGCGATCCACGTCTGGTGCCGCTTTCGGTGGGGGTGCCGGGGGCAGCCGATCCGGCACCAGCCCTTCTTGGTCAGGTTGTCGCGCAGGCTTTTACAGCGTTGCAAGCCGTGCGAGAGCGCGGCGTGGGTCTGACCCGGGAACGCCCACCCGAACTAACCCCGCTGTCGGGAACCGAAATATTCTTGCGTGCGCAGCCCAGTACTGAAAGGCCGGGGCTGGAGCGAGCCGCCGCCAATGGCGCGCCGAACCGGTCCCGGTTTGCCGCAGCACTTACAGCCCAGATACAGGCCACAGAGGGCCGCACCCTGATCGAGTTGAGCCCGCGCGGACTGGGTCAGCTTGAAGTGGACATCCGTACCGAGGCGGACGGATCAATGAAAGTGACGATTCGGGCCGATAATCTTATGGTTTTGAACACCCTGCGCGATGCGCGTGACATGTTGGCGCAATCAATCGGCGGCACCGATGGCGCGGTGCTGGATTTTCAGGAAGGCTCTCCGGGGCAGGATCAGGGCAGGCAGGGGGCCGCGATGGCCCAGGGGTTTACAGGTGACGACAAAGGATCGGCGGCTGCCGCCGGGCCGATAACGCAGTCCGAAGTTATCGGCGGCGGACAACTGGATATTATGACCTGAACAGGGAGAACGAAGATGGCGATTGCACCAAYSWCRAKWSMGRNCNCGRCGSNAGGCCACAGGTTCCGAATCATCTCTGTCGCAGCTAAGCGAGGATTACACGCAATTCCTGACCCTGTTGACAGCGCAGATCAGCAATCAGGACCCGCTGGCACCCATGGACAGTACTSAGTTYGTGTCGCAGCTGGCCCAGCTTACCCAGGTCGAACAGGCCGTTCAGGCCAACAGYAACCTCGAAGGGTTGTCGACGCAGATCGCCACGCTGGCTATGGCCGCTGGCCCCAACATGCTGGGTCGGTCGGTCACCGTACCGTCCAACGGGGTCGAGATGATCGGGGGCACCAGCAACACCTTTTACGAACTGCCGGTTGCAGCCAGCAGCGTTAGCGCCGAATTCCGCGATCCCACCGGCTTTTTGGTGCGCACCATGAATGGGCTATCCGGCGCGGCAGGAGTGGATATTCCGCTGGGATGGGATGGCAAGGACGATACCGGGCAACCGGTTCTCGAAGGCAATTACACGGTGTCGATCAAGGCCACTAACGACCTTGGCGAGGAGCTTCCCGCTTTCACATATCGTGAGGCTGACGTACAGGARGTCAACTTTACCGATGGGCAGGTGTCCTATCTGTTGAGCGGCGATGAAACCGTTCTGGCCAGTTCGATCATAGCGGTTCGCTGAACCGGATCAGAGCCGTGCCGACCGGGTGGTGATGAATTCGTTGATTCTTGCGCTGCGGACCATCGGGAACTTGCGATAAAGGCTAAGGACGATCTGTCTGGCCAGTTCTTCCTTGTCTATGTCTTTTTCCTTGCCCTCTTCGAGCCAGAGCGTGGTTTCCGCCATGTCGGATACGATCCCGATGGTTGCGTCACGCAGACGCGCGCGGCCCTCGGAACCGTTGATCTTCTCGAATTCACCGGCCCCGGCGATATAGACATCCAGATTGACGCGGATATGCACGATACGGCCGGGGCGCATCACTTGGATGATGAATTTTCCCAGCGGCAGTTTGTAGAGTATTTCCCGTGGCGCGCCCGGGGTCGCGCTGTCGCCCCCGGCGTATTGGCCGGTTTGCAATGCCGGTTCCGGGGCCATAAATACCCCCGCCGCATAGCCCACCGCCGCCATGATCAGCGGCACAACGACGATAAGCAGAAGCTTCTTCACCACGTCCCCCGGTGCATTAGTAGGGCAGGATCACTTCCAGCGCATCCTGACCGTAACGGGGTTGCTGAACCGCCGAAATCTGACCACGGCCACCATAGGATATACGCGCCTCGGCGATCTTGTCATAGGAAATCGTATTGCCAATACTTACATCGACCGGGCGCACGATGCCTGCGATACGCAGTTCGCGCAGTTCGGAATTCACCTTGACCTCCTGGCGACCGGCAATGACGAAATTGTTGTTGGGCAACGTCTTGATGATGATGGCCGCAACCCTCAGTTGGATCGTTTCGTCGCGCTTGATGCTGCCTGCACCGGCGGAACCCGACGTGGACCCCAGGTCGATGATATCGCCGCCAGTGGGCAGGTCCGCCGGGGATACGCCGGGCAGTATGCCAGCGATCTGGGTGCCATACCCAAGAAATTTCGGATCAGCGACCGTTTGGCTGCCGCTCCGGCTGCGTTCTGACGCGTTCTTAAGTTGCGCCCGGTCGTTTATGTCGATCACCACCGTGAGGATGTCACCGACTTCCTTGGCGCGATTGTCACCAAAGAAGCTGCGAGTGTCGCTGCCCCACAGGCTGGAGGCCTCGGCACGTTGCGGGGCCACGAAGGGTACGACTTCTGGCATCGGCACGCTTATCGTATTGATCTCGGGCATGGTTTCGCTGTTCAAAACCAGTTCGCTGGTGGACGGATTGCGGTTGTCGTTATACTTGGTGCACCCTGCCAGAATTGCGAAGGTGGCAAGCACGACTATAAACGGCACGGCACCGAACCGGCGGTGGGTGTTGGGCGTTTCTGGTTGAATAGCGGTCAATAGCCTGCCTCCACTTTGCCATCTCCAAGGGCAATGCCCACGATGGTCATCCTGCTGGCCAGGTTCACCACCCTTACCTCCTGCCCCAGATAGGCATCGGCAATCGCCTTACCTTCTGCGGTAAGATAAAGTGGCCCCTGATAGTATTGGATCGTGACCTTTTGACCGCGTTTTATGACGATGGGTGGGATCACGGATTGAAGCTGTACCGGACGACCCTGATTCAACATGCGTCGTACCTGTTTGCCGATCAGTTCGTCTGCGGTCAGAACCGCATAGGCATTTACACGCTGCCATGGCATCTTGATGATCTTGATATCCATTTCACCGATGATTTCGTCCGGCAGCATCCGCCGGGTAGGCACCGGAATTGGCACCGTCAGCACGGCGACACCCCAGATGCGCTTGGTATCACCCTTGCTGGTGATCAAATTCGCAATGAACTGGCCGGATTTCTTGTCGATCCAGAAATCGCTGATGAATTCGCCGTCCTGGGGCAGGTCTTCGGCGAGGCGGACATCGAACTGCCCGCTGCCGGGCATCGCTGCGCCGAATTCCGTGACTGCCCGTTCGATCACCAATTCCGTCGTGGCGACGGCAAAGGCGGGGCGGACGGGGAGGGCGATCATCGCCAGCAGCAACAACGCCAAGGCCGCCAGCCGAGTGAACGGGGCAGGCGAGGTAGGGCGGCCTGCGGGATACGCAAACAATGAGCGAATGTGGGTCACGGCGTCACTTTATCTGGTTGGCAGTGGACAGCATCTGGTCGGCGGTTTCGATCGCCTTGGAATTCATCTCGTAGGCCCGCTGGGCGGAAATCAAGTCGGTGATCTGCTGGATGATATTGACGTTTGAGTTTTCCAGATATCCCTGCCGGATGACACCAATGCCGGGATCACCGGGGGTGACCGTGGTGGCGTTGCCCGATGCGGTGGTCTCTTCCAGCATATTGCTGCCGATTGGTTTCAGCCCGGCCTCGTTGAGAAAGGTTGCCATGGTCAGTTGACCCAGTTCGACCGGAATGGGGTCGTTGTCCACATAGGCCATGACCAGACCCTGCTGGTTGATGGCGATCTGCCGGGTATTTTCCGGCACGTTGATGCCCGGGTCTATTTCATAGCCATCCAGAGAGACGATCTGACCGTCGGCGCTGAGCTGAAAGTTACCAGCGCGGGAATAGGCCTGAGTGCCATCGGGACGGTTAATCACGAATAACCCGCGCCCCTCGATGGCCAGATCAAGTGTGTTGTCGGTCTGGGCCAGGCCACCTTGGGTCCCCAGCCGCACCACGCCGGTGCTTTGAACGCCCAATCCGACATTCATTCCCACCGGCCGCGAGGTGCCGTCAGTCGAGGTCAAGGCACCTTCCTGCCGGATTGACTGATAAATCAGGTCCTGAAACGAGGCGCGCCCGCTTTTGAACCCGGTGGTATTGGCGTTTGCAATGTTGTTCGCGATCACATCAACATTTGTCTGCTGTGCCAGCATCCCTGTCGCCGCAATTCCAAGTGCCTTCATGTCCGCATTCCTTCCCTGAGTCGATCGCTCAGCCGCTTATACTGTTCGGGCAATCCGCTGGATTGCCTGTTTGGTTAGTTCGTTTGCGTCGTTCATCACCTGAACCGCCCGTTCATAAGTGCGCTGAATTTCCATCAGCCGGATGATCTCCATGGCCGGTTCCACATTGCTCCGCTCGGAATAGCCCTGCATTATTTTCGACCGGCTGGTCGGCTCTGCGGCCGGTGACCCCGCCGGCAGAAGATAAAGCCCGTTTCCGATCGGGTTCAGCTGGTTTGGATCAAGAACCCGGAACAGGCCGATCTGGCCCAGCAATGTGCCTTCGTTGTCAGTCATCGTGCCGTCGCGGGCCACCGTCACATCCTGCCCCACCTCTTCGGGCAGGGTGATCGGGCTGCCGCCGTCATCAAGGATCGATGCGCCGGTTAATGTTGTCAGTTGCCCATTGGCATTGACCGCCAACCGGCCGTTCCGACCATAGGCAACCTGACCGTCGCGAGTTTCGTAAGAGAACCAGCCCGTGCCTGTAATCGCCAAGTCCAGCTGATTTCCAGTGGGGGTCAGAGCACCTTGGGTGGTGTCCATGTAATTGCCCTTGTCGCGCATATAGCTGGTCGCCTCGGGATTCTTGTTTCCATTCTGGCTGACCGATTCAAACAGCGGACGGACGGCCTTGTAGCCGGCGGTCGAAGCGTTGGACATATTGTTTGCGGCCACATCCAAACTGCGTTGCATCGCTGTGGCTAACGAAAGAGATACACTATTGGCGCTACCCATGCCGAAGCTCCGCATCTATTAGATTGCAAGGACATCTACCGCTGATCACGTTTCTATCCTTTATGTTGCAWGACAATCTATTCATCAATATAAAGACAAATACAAGAAGAATTTAGTAACCCCCAAGAACAAAAGGCCGCCGACATGAGAAAGATCGTCACCGGTGCGGCTATTCAGATCGGGATACTGATCGCCGGTCTGGCCGTCGCCGGCGAAAACGAACCGTCACCGACCACAGAGGGGTCTGCGATGTATGGCGCGGCAGGAGATTCTGCCGCAGAATCTGCCACAAACCGACCAATGCAGGATTTTGACCTGATGGCGGATGCGGACTTTCGCAGATGGCCTGCCGGGCAGTTTTACGAGAGCTTCACCAAGCAAGTCGAAGTGTTGGGCAGCACCCACGGACCGGAGCGTCGCGAAGTGTTTCTTGACCTGGCCGAACTGTATCTTGGGCAGGTGATGCTGGTCGAGGCCACTTCGATCCTGAACACGCTGACGCCAAAGGATGAGGTGCCAGATCCGCGCTGGCAGGCGCTGAATGACGCTGCACGGTTGTTGGGGGGGCGGTCGGTAGAAGACTCGCCGTTAATGTTGCCGGACCGCCCTGATCGCGGACTGTGGCAGGCACTGAACGCGATCGCCAAAAGCGATGAGACCGCGCTGCGCGACAGCATCGACGCCGGGTTTTCCGGGCTGGCCTATCAGAGTCGCCCGGTGGCACGAACCCTGCTGCCGATCCTCGCTGAGGTGGCGATAGAGTTGCGCAACGAACCGATGTCCGTCCTTGCGCTGGGTCTGCTGGATGAGGTGCCGGAACTGTCGGGATCGCCCACTGCGTATTACCTGCGTGGCCGCTATGCCGAGAATCTGGAAAACTCCAAGTCGGCGGTCGAAGCCTATTTCGAATCCGCCAAGGGCTGGGACCGTTATGCCGCGCGGGGCCGGGCGGCGCTGGCCGACATGGCGCTGCGTGATGGCTCCCGGGGGGCGCTGTTGGCGGCGCGGGACGTTCTGGAAGACGGCTCGGATGCTTGGCGTGGCGACGGTTACGAATTGCTGGTTTTGCAACGATTGGCAGAGGTGTATTCTAGGCTTGATGATTCGGTGGGGGCGTTGCTGACCTTTGGCAAGCTCATGCAACGTTTTCCCGGCACCCCGGAAGCTTTGGAAGCCGGTCTAAAGGCTTCCGAAGACTTGAGAAAGGTGTACGGCGAGGGACGCGCAGGTCGCATACCGCTGGCCGAATGGGTGGCTATTCACATGAAGCTGGTGCCGTCCTACCGCTATTTTCCTGACTTCGCCGCCCAAAGTGAGACGTTGGCTGACAAGGCGCTTGAGATCGGCGGTACGGTGTTGGCGGCATCCGAATACCGGCGCAACCTGATCATGATGACGGACCTGGAGACGTTGACCGATCAGACCATACTGCCGGCACGCTTCGACAGAGTGCAGTTCAAATTGGCCCGGGCATTGGCGCGGGGCGGGCGGTGGCAGAAAGCGCGCGTGGCGCTGGCCAAAATCGATTTGACGCAGAACCCGAAAATGCAGAACACCGTGAACGGGCTGAAGGCCAAGATCCTGTCCGAACTGAATGACACCGACGGCCTGTTGCGCACATTGATGGACGACCCTGACGCAGAGAACCTGCGCGAGATGGGCCGGGCGCTGTTCCAGAAAGAGCAATGGCCAGAGGCGGCGGCGTTCTACCAGACCCTGTGGGACCGGTATCCTGGCCGGTTCAACGCCGAGGATGCGTCCTATCTGCTGATTGCGGCCTACCGTTTGGACGACACGGGCACCATGCGCGTGGTGGCCAATGCCTTTCCAGGCCTGACGGAATCGCAGGGCCTGACCGAAATGGCCGCCAGCCTGCTGGAAAGCCCGATGCCCTTACTTCCCCTACAGCGGAAAAACGCGACCGGGCGGCTCGATAACCTTGAGCGTACCTTGGGGTTCATCAAGGATTCCGGGTTGTGAAGGAAGGCCATTTTGTTCGAATCTTTATAAATTATCGCCGCAACATGGATAATAATCACTTTTTTCCAATTTCTTTAACCTAGTTTAAAATATAGTTCTATATTCCTTGTTCAATACAAGTAGTCAGAAGAATAAGAGGCAAAAGTTATGAGCATTTCCAGTGCGTTTGAAACCGCTGTCAGCGGGCTGCAGGCAAACTCGCAAGCAGTTGGCAGCACCGCCGAAAATATCGCTAATGCCAATACCGTTGGCTATCGACGCGGGTTTACCCAGATGGTCACGACGACTGCATCCAGCGGTGGTCAGTCCGGAGTTCTGTCTGTCATAGCGGTGGGCGAATTTGACATGGCCCAGCCGGGGGGGTTGATCTCGACTAACTCAGCCACCGATCTGGCGCTTAGTGGTGACGGGTTTTTTGTTGTCTCGCAGAATCCCAATGAGACGGTTCAGACCAACTATCTGATGACACGTGCCGGTTCATTCCTGCCCGACGAAAATGGCGACCTTAGGAACCCTGCCGGTTACTATCTGGCTGGGTATCCGTATGGGCTGGATGGCACCATCGGCGACGTGAATCGCGCCACTTTCTCGCAGATGCAGACGGTGAATGTGGGCAACATCACCCAGTCCGCATCCGGCACGACAAAGATGTCGATTTTCGGCAACCTTCCGGCCCAGGAAACCGGGGCCGCAACGCCGGGCGCACCATTCACAACCTCTTCGGAATTTTTCACGTCACTGGGGGGCGCGCAACGCATCGAGTTTTCCTGGCAACCGACCGCCACGGCCAATGAATGGGATCTGTCGATTAGTGATCAGAATGGAGCTGCGTTGGGGGCCGTCACGGTAACTTACAACGATTCCGGCGCGCTTGCCGGGTCTCCGGGAGGCTATACCAATGTGTCCTCGTCTGCGGTATCGCCTGCGGCTTTCGCTTTCGATACGGCAACGGGGGTGGCGACGCTGACTCTTGATAACGGGACGACGCCGCAGGTTCTGACGGTTGATCTGGGTGCGCCGGATTCATTCACCAGCATAACCCAGTTTTCGGGCGATTTCACCCAGACTTTCGACCGGGACGGGTCCAGTACCGGCGAGTTGCTGCGCACCGAAATTGATGAGAACGGTACCCTTTTTGGTGTCTTCAATAATGGCGAGCGGTTGGCGCTTTTTGAAATTCCCGTGGCGGTGGTAGACAACCCAAACGGGCTGATCGAAGAAAAAGGGAATGCCTATAGCCTGTCTGGCGATAGTGGTGGCTTTCAAGCCCTCCAGGCCAGTACCGGCGGGGCCGCGGCCATGAATGCCGGGGCGCTGGAGGGGTCCAACGTCGATATCGCCCAGGAACTGACCGATCTGATCAAGACTCAGCGCGCCTATTCCACCAACGCCAAGGTGGTCACCACGGCCGACGAGATGATGGACGAAACCACACGATTGAAGCGCTGATTCCAGCTAAAGTAACGAGGGTGGCGGCATGAGCATCACAAGTGCGCTGAACGCGGCTGGCGCTGGGTTAACCTCTTCTCAGACGCTGTCGCAGGTGACGGCCGACAATGTCGCCAACGCCATGACGCCCGGTTTTGTTCGGCGACGGGCAGTCCTTGTCAGTCCGGGTGTCGGGCAGGGCGGTGCCGTTGTCGCCGAAATCCGCCGCGAGGTTGACGCTTCTCTCAGTCGCATGGCGCGGCTGGAAAACGGCAAGATGATGCGCCAGCAGGCGGTCTATGAATCGTTGCAGAACTACACCATCTATCTGGGCCAGCCCGGTGATGGTATCTCGCCGGCGGACAAGTTTTCAGCATTCAACACCAGCCTGACAACGCTGGTCAATCTGCCGTCGTCGACCAACGCGCAATCGGGAACTGTGCTGGCCGCCAGCGACCTTGCGTCGTCCATACGAGGCACGAACGGCACTCTGGCCAATGTTCGCGCCGATGTGGACATGGAAATCCGCTATGAAGTGGCCGACCTGAATCAGAATCTTTATGATCTGGCGGCGCTGAACCAAAGCACGCGAAATTTCAGGCCCGGCACCTCGGAAGCGGCGCAATTCGCCGATCAAATCGACAAGGTGCTGGACCAGATATCTGATGTTGTCGACATCCGCATAACCTCTGGCGTTGATGGCGCGGTCAACGTGTACACCACTGGCGGGGCCTCTTTGCTGGAAGGTAACCGGGTGTATGACATTACCTACAATCCGGGCGACGGCAGCTTGTATGCAGGAGAGCAGAACATCACGCCGGGCGAACCGGGTGTGCATGGAATTGACCAGGGCAGCCTTGCAGGGTTTATCGAACTCAAGCGCGACATAATCCCCCGGTTTCAGTTGCAGCTGGATGAATATGCCCGTGGATTGATGCAGGCGTTCGAGGGGTCGGACACGTCGCTGACGGCCGGGCAGGCGGGTCTGTTCACCGATGCCGGGTTTGCCTATGACCCGGCCCGGCTCGAAGGGCTGGCAGGCCGGATCGAGATCAACGATGCCG
>NVQY01000083.1 GCA_002400675.1 Paracoccaceae bacterium
AACAACGTCTATGGCTTTCGGCCCAGCTGGGGTCTGGTACCGTCCGAACCGGTGGGCGATACGTTCGTGCACCAGCTGGCCACCAACGGCCCGATGGCGCGCGATCCCGGTGATCTGGCGCTGATGCTGGACGTGATTTCTGGCCGCGACCCGCGCCAGCCACACGGCGCACCCCGCTCGCAGATATCCCCCTTGCGCGCCGCCAACCCCAAGGGCATGCGGATCGGCTGGCTGGGCAACTGGGGCGGCGCATTCGCGATGGATCCGGGGATTATGGAGCAATCCGAATCCGCCCTCAAAGTATTAGAGTCGCTGGGGGCCATCGTCGAACCCGTGGCCCCGCCGTTTTCCGCCGATGCCATGTGGGACAGCTGGACCACCTTGCGGTCGTGGCAGGTCGGTGCCGGGCTGGCCCCGTTGATGCGCGAAGGCCGGGCCTCGTTCAAGGACACGGCGATTTGGGAGGTCGAACGCGGCCTGAGCCTAAGCGCGTTTGACGTGCATAACGCCAGTGTCATCCGCTCGGACTGGTTCGCCTGCGCGGCGGACCTATTCAGCCGCTATGACGCGCTGGTGCTGCCCACGGCGCAGGTCTGGCCGTTTGATCTGGACACTGAATTTCCAACCGAAATCGCCGGGCGGGCGATGGATACCTATCACCGCTGGATGCAGGTGATGATCCCGGTCAGCCTGATCGGCCTGCCATGTCTTGGCGTGCCGGCGGGGTTTGGCGCAAACGGGCTGCCGGCGGGTGTGCAACTTATCGGCGCGCGCGGCAGTGACGCCGCGTTGCTGGCACTGGGAGAGGCCTATCATCAGGCAACGATGTGGCCGCAGAAACGACCGGGGGCCTAAAACCCGGGACCAAGGAGAGACCAATGAGTGATGCGAAACCCTTTGGCGTACCGGGCATGCGCCCCGTCACCTTTTCCATGCTGGGCGAGGCGTTAAAACGCGGCATCGGTGATTTCCGCCGCGCGCCCATATGCGGTCTGGTGTTCTCGTCGATCTATGTGCTGGGGGGCTGGGCCATCGCCTGGATCACCATGGCGACCGGAACCACGTTCTGGCTGGTGCTGGCGGCAATCGGGTTCCCGTTGATCGGTCCCTTTGCCGCCGTGGGGCTATACGAAGTGTCCCATCGCCTTGAACAGGGCGAAAAGACCAACTTTTTCAAGATTATAGACGTGGTGTCCCATCAAAGCCGCCGCCAGTTACCATCCATGTGCGCGATCATCGTCGTGGTGTTCCTGTTCTGGTTTTTTCTGGGCCATCTGGTTTTTGCGCTGTTTCTGGGCCTGTCGACGATGACCAACATCACCTCGTCGCTGTCGGTATTCACCACCACCAATGGTCTGACGATGCTGGCGGTCGGGACCTGTGTGGGCGCGCTTTTCGCCACGCTGCTGTACATGATCACTGTGCTGTCGCTGCCTTTGCTGCTGGATCGCGAGCTGGATTTTGTCACCGCGATGATCACTTCGTTCCAATATGTGCTGGCCAATCCGGTGCCGATGCTGGCCTGGGCCTCATTCATTGCCGTGCTGACCTTTGGCGCGCTGATGCCGATGTTCTTGGGCTTGCTGGTCGTATTGCCGATCCTTGGCCACGCCACCTGGCACCTTTACCGCCTGGTTTCAGTCCAGGAAACTGTCTCGGAAATGGCAGAGGTCGCCCCCGCCTAAGCCTCTTGTTCGCGCCCCATCGCCACCAATCGCGCGCGCAGCGTGTCGGCATCGGCATGCCCGATCTCAAGTGCATAGATATAGGCATTGGTCAAAAAGAACGCCGCTTCGTCCTGTGAGACCGCCGCGTCGCCGGCTTGGCGGTACAGCGCCACAAGCGCGGCCTTGTCGCCCGCAGCGTGGGCCGTCAAAAGCTGCGCGTCAAGCGTGCTCATTCCGCCGCTTGGGACATCGCGCGCCGGGCCTCGATCTGCTCGGCGACCCATGTGTGAAACAGATGTGTCGGCCCGTCCATCACAGGCGAAAACCGCCCGCCGTCAAAGCCGGGCGCGTGGCGACCGCGCTGCATGCCTTCGACGACAAATACGTCCTCGACGAACACGTCGCGCCATTGTTCGGCATTGCGTGCGCGCAGGGCGGGGTCGGGGTTGGTGTTTTGGGTGGCGTAATAGATGTGCACCTCTTCACGGGTCTTGTCCGGACCATCGGGCAGCAGCAGGATGACAAAGGCATGATCGCGATGCACCCCCATCAGCACGTTGGGGTAGACGGCGATATATTCCGCGCCGGTGTCCCATTTGCTGTCCAGCCCTTGGAAATCGGCAAACACCGCGCCGTTGTCGCCGCGTAACTGGCGATACACCACGGTGCCCTGACCGGAAAACTGGCCGGGCTGTTCGATGTGGTAATGATCCTCTAGCCGGGAATAGACGTTCAGGCCGGGATGCACCCACGGCAGGTGATAGCTTTCGCAGTAGTTCTCGACCGCCAGTTTCCAGTTGCAGTTCAGTTCAAGGCTGAACCGGCTGTCCGGCCCGCCGTGAAACAGCGGCTGATCAAACATTGCCCAGCGCGCGATCACGTCGGCCATGGCGTCCTCGAACGCCGGGGCATCGCCGGAAATGTTGACCCAGACCACGTCGCGCCACACATGGCTGCGGATTTCCACCAGTCCCAAAAGGGCGCGGTCAATGCCGTCATGGGTGTTATGGCCGGGGCCGCCCACATGCGGGGTGCTGACCAGCTTGCCATCGGTGGAATAACACCAGCTATGATAAGGACAGCGGATCGCGCCCTGGATATTGCGCGGGGTTTCGACCAGAATCATACCGCGATGGCGACAGGTGTTCTGGAATACCCGAACCACCCCACCCCGGTCGCGGATCAACAACAACGGATTGCCCAGAAAGGTGACCGGCACCGCGTCGCCCGGTTCCGGCACATCCGCCGTGACCGCCAACCCGGCCCATTGATCCATCAACAAGGCCTGATTTTCCTCAAGATGCACCGTAGTGTCGGTATAATGCGCATTGGGCAGGCCATGGGCCGTCTCAATGGGCCGGCGCACGGTGCCAAGATCGGTGCCAAGATCGGTGAGTGACGCGGACATATAAGGAAACCTCGCTGTTTATGTCCGACAGTCATACCCATATGGCCGCACAGGTCCGTCTGAATTGCGACCTGACTTTTCTCAAGGCGACATTATTGACGGGGCCGGGGCAGGCGGGGTTAGCGAAACGGCTCGTCCACTTGCAGCAACCGGCGGTGAAATGGCATCAGATCCTCTTCGGAGCGGAACCCGGATTCGCGCGCCACCGAATAGATGCCCGAGCGGTCCTTGCCCAGATGTTCATACACCATCCGCGCCGCTCGCGTGCCCGTAGCGCTTTCGCGCACGGTGCGGGTGACATAGCCGATCCAGAAATTGTTTTCGAACGACGCGATCCGTTCCAGATAGTTGAACGAGCAGGTCATCGAGTTGCGCCGCGAGATGATCATCGCCACCCCGTCTTCCTGACGGGTGACATAGCCGCGAAACTCCCGACCCGAGGCATCCGCATTCAAGCCCTGCTGCAACATCGCGTCCTTGGCCTCGTAGCCGCGAACATAGGTGTGGCCGTTGTCGCGGAACACATAGACCAGCCCGACGATGAACTGCTTTGAATTGACAAAGCTGCGCCGCGAGAACCGGTAGAACCCGTCGGGAAACGCATCAAGCGGCACGTCATTTGCGCCGACTCCGACAAAATCGGTCAGAACCGGCCCATGCAGCACATGGCCACCGGTAAAGATGCCATCGACCGGTTCCAGCAGTATCCGCGCGTCCACATCGAAAAAGTCACAGATTCGCGCCAGAACGTCGGGCCGTGGAAAGCTTTCGCCAGATAGATAGCGGTTGAATTGTGTCCTGTTGATGCCCAACTGCCGCGAAAGTTCGGAAACAGACGGGTATTGCCGGGACAATGTACGCAGATTAGCGCCAAAYACGTCGCGCAACTCAGCCGGTGATCGTTTAGGTTTTGTCACTTTTGTCCCAGCCGCATAGTTTTATGAACGCTTCCACCCTTAACAGCACCGCGATCCAGCCTTGGATCACGGGATATGCCTTGGATATGACGCTATTTAGCGCCAGTGGTGACGCCAATACAGGTCACTAAGTTAGCAACCCGGACACAAAATGCAAGTCTGCGACGCTGAATTTACCATGTCTGAGAATCGCTAATCGTTCCACTGTGAGAACAAATAAAAAAGAAAGTAGGACCGGGACATGTTTGGTGTAGTACTCTGGAGCGATGAACAAGAACAAAAGGCCGTCACCTGGTGCGAAGATCACGGCGACCTAGCGTTTTACCGAAATACCGATGACAGCAATACCTGTGATCTGGATGCGGGGGACTGGGTTCATTTTGACATGACGATGGAACGCTCGCAGCGATTCGCGCATAATCCCAAACTGATACACGAAGGCGTCTACCCCGATCTGGCGGTCGCGCTAAGTGCTGCCTCGGTTAAACCCACCATTCACGCAGCCTCTGCGAGGCAGGAAAATTCGGTGGTGCCACGGCGCGAATCCGCGCAAGTTATTCCGCTGATGGCGCACCGCACAGCACGACGCGGGGCCGCAGATCCGGTGCACGCGCATCAGGCCTGAAGGTATCGTATCAGGTCTCAACGTAACTGGCCCGCGCATCTGATCTGAACGCGGGCCGGCAATCGGCATTAATGCCAGAATCTGCATCAAAACCAGACTCAACCGCCGCGCAGAAGCGCCGCAACCCCGGTCCGGGCAATTTCGCTTAGACCAAGGGGGCGCATCAGATCGGCAAAAGCGTCGATCTTTTCCGGCGCGCCGGTGATCTCAAAGACAAAGCTTTCCAGCGTGCTGTCGACCACATTGGCGCGAAAGATATCCGCCAGCCGCAGGGCTTCGACCCGCTTGTCGCCGGTGCCGACCACTTTCATCATCGCCAATTCACGCTCGACCGAGGATCCCTCGACGGTCAGGTCATGCACTTCGTAGACCGGCACGATGCGGCCCAGCTGCGCCTTGATCTGTTCAATCACCTGCGGTGTGCCGGTGGTGACGATGGTGATGCGCGACAGATGGCCGGTGTGGTCCACCTCGGCGACGGTCAGGCTTTCGATGTTGTAGCCGCGCCCGGAAAACAGACCGATCACACGGGCCAGAACACCGGGTTCGTTTTCGACCAGAATGGCCAGCGTGTGGCGTTCG
This sequence comes from Paracoccaceae bacterium, assembly GCA_002400675.1. Classification (GTDB taxonomy): domain Bacteria; phylum Pseudomonadota; class Alphaproteobacteria; order Rhodobacterales; family Rhodobacteraceae; genus NVQY01. The sequence goes on from NVQY01000083.1 coordinate 5,200, forward strand.
TCCACATCGGAGAATGTGGGGCGCAGATTGTAGGCCGAATGTTTGGTCGTGCCTTTTTTGATGTTCAGGGCTGACATGTCGTTCTTCCTTTTTTAGGAGCGTGGGTTTCACCCACCCTACGCCTGAAATCCGGGGTAGGGTGGGTGCCAACCCACGCTTGTATTACACCAGAACCGCGCCACCGGCCTTGATGGCCGTTGCCGTATCGTCCTGAGGCATCAGCATTTCGTTATGCGGCTTGCCCGACGGGATCATCGGCAGGCAGTTTTCATGCTTTTCCACCAGACAATCAAACACCACCGGCCCGTCATGGTTGATCATCTCCATGATCGCATCATCCAGATCGGCCGGGTCGCTGCAAATGATCCCCTTGGCCCCAAACGCTTCTGCCAGCTTGACAAAATCCGGCAGCGATTCAGACCAGCTGTGCGAATAGCGCGACCCGTGCAGCAATTCCTGCCACTGGCGCACCATGCCAAGGCGTTCGTTGTTCATGATGAACTGCTTGACCGGCAGACGGAATTGCGCCGCCGTGCCCAGTTCCTGCATGTTCATCAACCAACTGGCTTCGCCCGCCACGTTAATCACCAGCGCATCCGGGTGCGCAATCTGCACGCCGATCGACGCCGGAAAGCCATAGCCCATTGTGCCCAGACCGCCCGAGGTCATGAACCGGTTGGGATTGTCAAAGTTCAGGTATTGCGCCGCCCACATCTGATGCTGGCCCACTTCGGTACAGATGTAACGGTCGTGGTCCTTGGTCAGCGCCTCTAGCCGGGACAGGGCGTGCTGTGGGCGGATCACCTTGTCACCCTGGCTGAAATCAAGGCAGTTCACATTGCGCCACTGGCTGACCTGCGCCTGCCATTTGCCCACTGCGGCCTTGTTGGTCTTGCGCCCGCGGGCTTTCCAGACCTTCAGGATATCTTCAAGCACATGGCCGACGTCGCCGACAATCGGGATGTCCGCCTTGATCACCTTGTTGATCGAACTGGGATCGATGTCGATATGTGCCTTGATCGAATTGGGGCTGAACGCGCTGATAAGCCCGGTGATCCGGTCATCAAACCGCGCGCCGACGCAGATCATCAGATCGCACCCGTGCATCGCCAGATTGGCCTCGTACAGCCCATGCATCCCCAGCATCCCCAGCCAGTTCTTGCCACTGGCCGGATACGCCCCCAACCCCATCAGGGTCGAGGTGATGGGAAAGCCGGTCGCATCCACCAATTCGCGCAACAACTGACTTGCCGCCGGACCAGAGTTGATCACCCCGCCGCCGGTATAAAACACCGGGCGTTCGGCCTTTTCCAGCGCTGCGACCAGTTCGGTGATCTCTTCCAGATCGCCCTTGACCTGCGGCTGATAGCGCGACGCCGAGCGTTGCTTGGGCGGCGTATAGATACCGGTGGCAAACTGCACGTCCTTGGGCACGTCGATCAACACCGGACCGGGGCGCCCCGAGGTGGCCACATGGAAGCCTTCGTGGATCACCTGCGCCAGTTTGTTGGTGTCCTTGACCAGCCAGTTATGCTTGGTGCAGGGCCGGGTGATGCCCACCGTGTCGGCCTCTTGGAATGCGTCCGAACCGATCATGAAGGTCGGCACCTGACCGGTCAGAACCACCAGCGGAATGGAATCAAGCAACGCGTCTGTCAGCCCGGTCACCGCATTGGTGGCACCGGGGCCGGACGTGACCAGAACCACACCGGGTTTGCCGGTCGAGCGCGCATAGCCTTCGGCCGCATGCACAGCCCCCTGTTCGTGGCGCACCAGAATGTGGCGAATGTCGTTTTGCTGGAAAATCTCGTCATAAATCGGCAGCACCGCACCGCCGGGATAGCCGAACACCGTGTCCACGCCCTGATCCTTTAGCGCCTGCACTATCATTCCCGCTCCGGTCATCTCTCGTTTCATCTGCCTTGCTCCATCTGCGACGTTTTCTTTCAGCATAAAAAAAGCCCCCGAAGTTTTTCGGAGGCGCATGGGATCGAATATGGTTGTCCGTTACCGGCCCATGCGCTTGGTTCCTACGATTACGACTAGGGTCGTCATTTCCAGTGGCTCCTTTAGCTGCGCGGACTTTATGGGCAGGCGGCAGAGGCGTCAACAGGTAATTGGAGTGATAATGTGTCGCCTGAGCCTGAAAATGGGTGGTTTTGTTGCGCAAATTGCCGCTCGCGGTGAAATATCCGCGAAATTTTGGGGTGGCCGGGTGTCGAGATAGCGACTGCCCGGCGAGTAGTAAACGGCATTCGGGGACTATACCCTTGCCTCTCAGAATAGGAAATTATTGCTATCATTCATTTCGGCAATCGTTACGTCCTGAACCGTGATATCAACATTGGCAAAACTGACCACGACGTCAGTCCCCAATGTGCTAAAGGTCAGGTCCTCGATATTGGCTGCACCTTTGCCAATCTGGATCAGGTCGGTGCCGACCTCGAAATCTGAAATCGTATCCTGCCCGTCGCCGCGCCGAAATACGAATTTGTCTGTTCCGATTCCTCCCCACAACCGGTCATCGCCGTGGCCCCCTCGCAGGACATCATCACCGTGTCCGCCGCGCAGAACATCGTTCCCGCCATTGCCATGCAGCTTGTCATCTCCTCTGCCGCCAAAGACTTTGTCCTGACCACCGCCGCCGAACAGCAAATCGGATCCGCCAGCGCCGGCCAGAGTATCGGCTCCTGTCAAACCCCGAAGGACGTCCGCACCTTTGTAACCGGACATGCTATCGTCACCCGAAGAGCCGGTCAGAGTGTCTTTCCCGTCCAGCACTAGCGATAGTAGCGACTGGATCGTGCCGCCGATCGGATACACAATGGGCCGGTTCACATCCAAGATGACAACCCTTTCCTGGGGGAAGCCGCCGGACAGCTGGAACAGGTCAAAATCGGTTGCGATGTCCATCCCCGTGAGGGCGACTTCAATCTGCCAACCAGTTCCGCTTTGCAGGCTGAATCCTGATGTGGTTGGGGTGCCGCCAACCGGAAAGGACAAATCCATATGTCTCAGGTCAAGCGGGCCGCTCAAAGTAAGTTTTGCCATTGTCATTCTCCAAAAAAATATCGAAAAACCGGCGCTAAATATGCGCCTCTCGATAATTCTCATGCCTGTAGAATGTGGGTAATTGTATCACAATTCGGGAAAACAGGAATGTGGCAAGTTACCCCATATCCTTTGGGGATATGTCAGGCCCGATAGTCCAGAAGTTGGGTGCTGGTCCGGTGTGTCACAACCCAACGCCGGTGCCCTGCAAAACCCCGTGTTCCAGCGCATAGCGGGTCAGCCCGGCGGTGCTGGATATTCCCAGCTTGCGCTTGATGTTCTTGCGGTGGGTTTCCACCGTGCGCACCGAGATTTCCAGCACCTCGGCCACTTCGCGGTTCGATCGGCCCTGCGCCAGTTGCAACAGGATGGTCTGTTCGCGCGTGGTCAGCGCCTCGCGCCCGTCGTCGCCTTTGGGTTCCAGCGACCCGCGTGCGCCGGTGCACAGATACCGCTGGCCCAGCATCACCGTATCAATCGCCTGTTTGATCTCGTCCGTGGGCACGTCTTTCAGGATATAGCCCATCGCCCCATGGCTCAGCGCCGAGGCGATGTATTCCGGGCTGTCGTGCATCGACAGGATCAGGATGCGGGTGTCGGGCGCGCGTTCCAACAGCATTTCGGTGGCGCTTAGCCCGCCCAGTTTCGGCATGTTGAGGTCCATCAGGATCACATCCGGGGCCAGACCGGGGGCCAGATCGACCGCGTCCTGTCCGTTGCCAAGGGTCGCGACCACATCAATGTCATCATAGGACTCAAGGATCGACTGGATGCCCTCGGCCACCATCGGGTGATCGTCGACGATCAGAACGCGAATGGGATCGCTCATGTCTTGATCTCCTTTTTTGGGCTGGCTTCGTCGCCGGGGGACAGCAAATGACTGAGAGGCACGCGCACTTCGATCACGGTGCCCATCTGGTGTGCGCGTGATGACGTGATCCGCAAGGTGCCGTCAAGCTGTTCGATGCGTTCCTGCATGTTGCGCAGGCCCAACCCCTGCCGGTTCTGGTCCGCCGGCAGACCGCGCCCATTGTCAGAGATGCGCATGGTCGCCCCGCTTTTGTGGCCCCGCAGGTCGATGCTGATGCTGGTAGCCCCGGAATGGCGTTCAATATTGGTCAGCGCCTCTTGCGCGATGCGATAAAGCGCGATCTTGGCCTCTTGATCCAGCCGGTTGCGGAAAACCACGGTGTTAAATTCGGTTTCAATGCCGGTACGCTCGCCAAATTCATCCGTCAGGGTTTTCAAGGCCGGACCTAGCCCCAGATCGTCCAGCACGCCGGGGCGCAGGTCGCGGCTGATGCGGCGCACTTCGGATATGGCCGACCCCAGCGCCTCGATCCCCTTGTCCAGCGGCGGGG
>NVQY01000084.1 GCA_002400675.1 Paracoccaceae bacterium
ATTCGCAATCGGCAACACGACACGACAGGCGCCCTTGGCCCTGCACGGCAAGGCGCAGCTTTTCCGCCCGGATGCCGATGGTGAACCCGTCGTCATAGCCCTTGATCAGGCCACCCCGGATCAGCGCCATGGGCGGCGCGCCGACAAATTCGGCGACAAAGGTGTTGGTTGGTTCGTTATACAACTGTTCCGGCGTGCCGACCTGCTGGATGCGGCCGTCTTTCATCAGAACCACCATGTCGGCCATGCTCATCGCTTCGGTCTGGTCGTGGGTCACATAGATGACCGTCATGCCCAGATCTTTTTGCAGGTTCTTGATGTCTTTGCGCACCGCATTGCGCAGCTTGGCGTCAAGGTTGGAAAGCGGTTCATCCATCAGACACAGCTTGCGCCCGGCAACAATCGCCCGCGCCAACGCCACCCTTTGGCGCTGTCCACCGGACAGTTCGGCAGGCTTGCGATCCTCATAGCCAATCAACCCGGTAATTTCGAGCGCCTTGACCATGTTTTCAATGCGTTCCGCCTTGGGAACGCGGCGGGCCTTCATGCCGAACATCACGTTTTCTGCCACCGACAGATGGGGAAACAGGGCGTAGGACTGGAACACCATCGACAGGTTCCGCTTGGCCGCCGGCATGCCGGTGACATCCCGCCCGTCGATAGAAATCGTGCCTTCGTCCGGCAGGTCAAGCCCGGCCAACAGCCGTAACGTGGTGGATTTCCCACAGCCCGACGGACCGAGAAGTGCCACGAACGACCCTTCGGGGATATCCAGCGAAATGCCTTCGACGCCAAGGTTCCCGCCCCAGCGTTTGGCGATTCCGTCCAGAACGACATAGGATTGCTGTGCCATTATGTGCCCCCTTCGACCAAATGAATGCGATCACCGATGCGTTCCAGCAGATGCGCGTATTCGGCCCCCGGCGGTTGATCCATGATCACCTTGTCAACGTCGGCAATGTTGCCGCCAACTGCCGGCGCCGCGCGTCCGAACTTCGTGCTGTCCAGAACCAGCAAGGAAACCCTTGAATTGGCGCGGATCTTTTCGCGAATCCGCACTTCCGAGCTGTGAAAATCAAGCAGACAGCCATCCTGATCGACGCCGCCAACGCCAAAAACCCCAAACTCGGCCCGGTAGTTGGAAAACAGGGCAAGAGCCTCGTCGCCGATGATGTCCTTGTCCGGCAGACGCAATTCACCGCCCGGCAGAATGATCCGGTTGGTTTCCTCGCGGCTAAGCGCCATGGCGGCATTCAGGTTGTTGGTGACAATCGTCAGACCCTTCTTTTCCGACAGCGCCTGCGCCACGGTTTCCGGCGTGGTGCCGATCGACAGGAACACCGTGGCCCCATCCGGGATCAGGTTGGCCGCAGCAATGCCGATGGCCTTTTTCTCTTGCGGGTTGGTGACCGACCGCTGGCCATAGGGTTGGTTCAGCGGCCCCTCGAACAATTCGGCCCCGCCATGCCGCCGGCGCAGGATGTTTTCCGCGCACAGGCCATTCAGATAGCGGCGAACCGTTTGCGGTGACACGTCCAGCACTTGCGACAGCCCATCCACGGTAACGACATTTCGTTCGCGCGCGATCTCGACGATCTTTGCCTTACGGGATTTGGTTTTTGTCGTCATTTCTGATCATATCTCCACTTAGGTATATAGTTTTGTTCATATACGGGGGTAAATCAATCACTTTTCGTTCAAATGAACTATTTGATGAGAAAGCGTAATGATTTCAACGTTCAAAGCGGCGGAGTTTCTTTGAAAGCGCCGTTGAAACACCCGCTTCATAGGGAAAGCCCGCAAAACTGTTCACTTGAACACTCCGCGCCATGCGGGTCGATTCGCCCCCCCGCACGCGGTATCCCTTAGGCACAGAACCAGGCCCGGTCAGAACCTGTAGCGATGCAGCGCCGCCCCGTTCTGGCGCAACCACTGACGCGGGGCTGCGTAAGCGCCGCACACCTGCGCAACAGTGTCCCAGAACGCGGATGAGTGATTCATTTCGACCAGATGCGCCACTTCGTGCGCGGCCACATACTGCAACACCTCTGGCGGTGCGAGGATCAGCCGCCAGGAATACATCAGCGCCTTTTGCGACGAACACGACCCCCAGCGCGACCGCGTGTCCCGCAGGGTGATTCGCGCATATGTCTGCCCCAACTCAGCCGCATAGCGATCTGACGCTTCGGCCAGACGGTCACGGGCCAGAACCCGCAACCACGCAGCAAGGCGCGGGCCTGCCGGGCCTTTGGGCAGAAACACCTCGCCCGACTGCATGATCACCCGCCGGCCAGTGCCGGGCGAAATTCGACAGGGCACGCCCTCTATTGGCACAACCGCCCCCGGGGCGATCTGAACATCGTCGGGGCGGGCGGTCAGGTTATTGCGTATCCACGCGCCCTTAGAGGCCGCGAACTCTAACGCTTCGGCGTCGGGCACGCCGTTTGGCAGGGTCAGCGTCACCCGCCCGTCCAGCTGCGATATGCGCAGGGAAATCCGGCGCGCGCGCCCCGAGCGGCGCAGAACCAGCGGGATCGGCGGCGCACCGGGCAAGATATGTTCGGCCATAATGATGCCTGTGGTTGCTAAAGCCTTTGACAGTGACCAACTCTTATGTCACATGCGCGCAATCGTCGATACGACCAAGCCAGATAATCAAAGGGATTACACATGCCCAAAGAAGAATGGGGTACGAAACGTCTTTGCCTGACCTCAGGCAAGCGATTCTATGACCTGAACAAGAACCCGATCGTCAGCCCCTACACGGGCGAAATCCTGGAACTGGATGCCGGCAAGAGCCGGATGATCGCTGCGGATGCCGAAGATGCCGCGACGCTGAAGGCCAAAAAAGCCGAAGAGGCCGAAGAGGATCTGTCGCTGGACACCACAGAGACGGCAGACGCCGATCTGGGCGACGATGTTCTGGACGACGAAGACGACGGCGACACGGTTTCGCTGGAAGAAATCGCCGACGTTCCGGCCAACGACGACGACTGATCAGACAATTTTGCGCCGGTGCTGTTTTTGGCTTGATCCCGTCCGGGGTTACGCCTATTGACCGGCGCATAAGGAAGGGGCCTTAGCTCAGCTGGGAGAGCGCCTGCATGGCATGCAGGAGGTCAGGAGTTCGATCCTCCTAGGCTCCACCAATACCCCTCCGCAGACTCGTCGGATGAATGGCGCGCCCTGCGCGACCAGACCGCCCCTGAACGCCGGCAATGTGCCGCATCAGGTCTGGCGGTCTTTGCCGTTCTTCCTGAACTTCCCGTAAACAAACGCGATCACGAACGGCGCGCCTGTAATCATCCCCAGCCCCAGAACCGCCCAGGCCGTGCGCCCCAGATCGGCACCTGAGAACTCGCCACCCAGATGGGCCAGCAGGAAACTGGCCGGGATGATGCCGGCGAAGGTGGCCAACGCAAACCGCCACGCGTGAAGCCGGCTAAGCCCGGCGGCATAGCTAACCAGATCAAACGACACAAACGGCATCAGCCGGGTCAACAGAACCGTCCCCATCAGCGCATTTTGCGACCCCAACAGGCCCATATCGACCTTGTCACCAAACCAGCGCAGCAAAACATCCCGCCCCAGTTTCCTACCCAGCCAAAAGGCGATCAGCGCCCCGGTTTCCGCCCCCGCCACCACATAGAACGTGCCGTAGGTGTGCCCGTATGCCGCCCCCGCCGCCAAAGCAATCGGCGCGCTGGGAATGGGGCTGGCGACCACCGCGATGATCATCAGCAATATGACGATGACCGGCCCAAAGGCCCCGGCTTGTGCCACCCATTGCTGAATGGTTTCAGCCGATAACCCCTGCCCGGAAAAATCAACCCAGCCCAGTCCCCACGCCAGCGCAATCGCCAGCGCCACCAGCACCAGAAAAGCAATCGGCAGGAACCGGCCAGACCATGTGAACCGCATTGCGCACCTCGGGCGACTGGCGGGCGACGGACGGGCGAGCCGGGCGTGTTAGGGGCACGGGTCAGACGTCGCAGCGCCCTGAAAGGAAAAGACTACTCTCTGGGTTGGATAGGACCATTCGACCACCTGCGCCATCGGATTCTCAAGCCCGCCCCTATATCAGCTGCGGCCTTTCCACGGTACCAACCACGCCTCGGCCTTGCGCATGAGGATATCGATGCCATAGCCGATGATGCCGATCAGGATGATCCCCATGATGACAATATCCGTTAGCTGAAATTTCGACGCGGCGATGATCATCATGCCGGCCCCCTTTTGGGCCGCCACCAGTTCTGCGGCCACCACGGTACCCCAGCACACACCCATCGCCACCCGTGCGCCGGTAAAAATCTCAGGCAGGGAATTGGGCACGATGATGTAGCGCATGATCTGCCTGCGCGACGCGCCAAGGCAATAGGCGGCGTGGATTTTGGTGATATTCACCCCCGACACCCCGGCCCGCGCGGCAATGGTCATGATCCACAGCGCGGCGAGAAACAGCAGGATGATCTTGCCGGTTTCCCAGATGCCGAACCAGATGATCACCAGCGGGATCAACGCAAGGGGCGGCACCGGGCGCATGAATTCGACAATCGGATCGAACCAGCCGCGAAACCAGCCCGACAGGCCCATCGCATACCCCAGAGGGATGCCGACAATCGACCCGGTGATAAACCCGGCCAGAACCCTTAATAACGATGATCCCAGATGTTCCCACAGGGTAAAATTCTGGAATCCGTTATTGGCAATTTCCCAGAACCGTTTCCAGACCGCTTCGGGGGACGGCAGCCAGATCGGCTCCATCTGCAAACCCTTTTTGGGGACAAAGTTGATGGTGCCCTTTGGGGTCAGCTTGACCAGACCGTCGTCAACTTTCACCGCGCCGCCCGGTTCAATTTCCTGACCGTTGATGGCTGTAATGCGCAGTTTTTCACCCTCTGCCACATCGTCGTTCTTGAACACCTTGATCAAGCCGCTGCGCCATGCGGCCATCGTCTTGGCATCATCACGGGCGAACCCCTGACCGCCGGACACCACGGGGACGTCGGGTTTATCGTTAAGCGGATGCACCCGCACGGTCACGGTCGCGGTGGCCTTTTCGCCGGCCGCGTTGACGGCGGTGTAGGTGAACGAGGTGTCGCCAATGAACGGCCCCGGCATATGCAGCGGAGTGATCTTGGACCCGGTGAACGCGCCCCAGACCAGAAAGATCGTCACCACGGAAATGACCGACGCGGCCCGGTTTGGGATGACCGCGCTTTCGTCGCCAAAGGTCACGGTTTTAAGCGATGTAAAATCCTGCTTTGCCGTCGCGCGGGCCACGAAGAACTTTACGACAACGAAGGCGGCGATAAATATCGCCACATATAAAAGCAGGATGATGATGCCGGTCATGCCGCGCCCTCGACCCGGCCCATGATTTCTTCTTCCATTTCCCAGATCATCGACAGAATTTCCTCGCGTTTTTCTTCGTAACCTGCCGATTTCTTGACCGCGCGTAGATCGCCACCAACGCCAAGTTCGGCAAAGGGCAGGCGGTATTCCTTGTGAATCCGCCCCGGTCGCGGGGCCATGACCACCAGACGCGCGCCCAGCAACAATGCCTCTTCGACCGAATGGGTGATCAGGATGATGGTCTTGCCGGTCTCTTTCCACAGGTCCAGAACCAACCCCTGCATCTTTTCGCGGGTCAGCGCGTCCAACGCGCCAAGTGGTTCATCCATAAGGATAACATCCGGGTCATTGGCCAGACAACGGGCCAACGCCACCCGTTGCTGCATGCCGCCCGACAATTCGTAAATCGCCTTTTCCTTGAAATCCTGAAGGCCCACCACGTCCAGCAGGTGGTCGACGTTCTGACCGTAATCCTTTTCGGTCTGGCCCTTCATGCGCGGGCCAAAGCTGACGTTGTCGCGCACCGACATCCATTCAAACAAGGCCCCCTGCTGAAACACCATGCCGCGTTCGGCGTCCGGCCCGTGCACCCGGTGGCCGTTCAGAACCACCTGCCCGCCCGTAGGGCTAAGGAACCCCGCGACGATGTTCAAAAGCGTGGTCTTGCCACAGCCCGATGGCCCCAGAACCGACAGCAAATCACCGGGTTCCAATTGCAGCGACACGTTTTCAAGCGCCTGAACGTGGCCACCATTGGGAAGTTCGAACCGCATCGAAACCCCGTCAATTATCAGACCACTGGAGTGTTCCGCCATTTTCCATCCCTACTGCAAAAAAATCCGGGCGGTCAGACCGCCCGGATCAATACTAGCGTGAAAAGTCGCCTTACATTTGCGAGGCAGCCTTTAGCGCCGAGGTATCCACCGCATCCGCGTAGCTGTCACGCGCCGACGGGATCGCGCCCGCGTTGACGAACACACCGGCCACACCTTTCATAAATGTCTGGGCATTTCCGCCCAGCCATTGGTCCGACAACTGATCGTCCACGCCGGGGAAAATGAAGGTCGACATGGTTTCCGCCGTGGCGTCCACGTCCATGCCGGAATCCTTGGCGATCACCGGGATCATTGCCTTGGCCGCGTCGCCGCCTGCATTCCAGACCGCGTTGGCGTCTGCGGTCACCTTGAGGAACTTGGCCAGCAATTCGGGTTCATCCGCCGCGAAATTGGCCGGAACCGTCGTCACGTCAAACACCAGAATGCCCAGCGCAGTCTTTTCCGCGCCGGTCAGCAACACGTTGCCGTTTTCCTTCATCCGACGCAGCGCCCCACCCCAGCCACAGACCATATCAAGGTTGCCCTGCGAAAACGCCGCCGCACCGTCAGCCGGGGCCATGTCGACCACTTCCATGGTGGTGATGTCGACGCCGAAATACTCCATCTGCTTGAGAAAACCGTAATGCGCGGCGGTACCAATCGGCACGCCCGCGCGCTTGCCTTCCAGTTCCTTGGCGTTGGTCTTGTCGATCTCAAGCGCCTCGGCCACCACGCAATTGTCGTTGTCGGCGTAAGACACGGCCACATCGACCGCCAGCAAATCCTGCCCGGCAGAGGTCGCCACAACAAACGGCGGCACCCCCTGAGAGACCGAAATCTGCACGTCGCCCGACGCCATTGCCGCGCTCATCGCGGTGCCTGTATCAAACGAACGCCAGTTGATCTTGACGCCCAATTCCGTCTCATAGGTGCCTTGCACCTTGGCATATTGGAACGGCATCGGCCATTCCAGAAAGTAACCAACCGTCAGTTCCTGCGCCATAACTGCCTGTGCGCCAGTCATAAATGCGGCACTTGTCGCCGCCGCACCCAAAGCCCTTGTGAGCATTTTTTTCATCGTTCTCTCCCTGTCTTATTCATTCGGCTGACACGAGAAATCCCGCGTCGGTGAATTCTATTTTTCGCGTGCACACACCTCGCATGGTTTTTTTCGCGCGTGCCTKGGTTTCTGTGAGTTGCGAGAAACTTGCAAAMTTGTTTCTAAAAAGTCAAATCTACAAAGCACACCATTTTGAAAGGCGACCCCCAACATGCAGCGCACAAATCTGAGCCTGAAGTCGTTGGAGATATTTCAACTCGTTGCCAAGTCCGGGTCGATCCAGAAAACCGCAACCGATACCGGCCTCTCGATCAGCACTGTATCACATCATCTGCGCAGTCTCGAAGACAATCTGAACGTCGGCTTGCTGGACCATTCGCGCCGCCCCATGGTTCTGACCCCGGCGGGCGTCAGTTTTCTGCGCTACGTCGAAGGCGGTCTGCGTCTGATCCGCAAAGGCGAAGTGCAGCTGAAGTCGGGCAATCTGGCCGAAGCCCGCGATCTGCGCCTTGGCATTGTCGATGATTTTGACAGTGAAATCGCCCCCGAACTGGCCCAGATTCTTGCCGGGACCATGCCCAAATGCACGTTTCGCCATCACACCCGCCCCAGCCACGAAATCATTCAACTGTTGATGGAGGACAAGCTGGACGTGGGCGTGGCCACGCGCCCGGTGAACGATGTGCCCGGCCTGATCGAATACCCTTTGCTGCACGACCCGTTTGTACTGGCGGTTCCGGCCACGCACACCGCCCCGCCCGAGGATTTTCTGGCGGGCACCTCCGGCCTGTCGTTCCTGCGCTATTCGCGCAGCCAGATCATCGGCAACCGGATTGAATCGCATCTCAGGCGGATCAGGGTGTCGCTGCCCAACCGGTTTGAGTTGGAAAGCAACCAGTCGATCATCGGCATGGTCGCCGAAGGCAGCGGCTGGGCCATCACCACCCCGGCCAGCTATCTGCGCGCCAAACGGTTTCACCGTCAGGTGACGCTGCATCCGTTCCCCGGCAAGGAATTTTCCCGCACCTTGTCGCTGTTCACCACCGAGGTTTACGTGCTGCCGGTGGCAGAGATGATCCTTGCCACGCTGAAACGCCTGATTGACCAGCATTTCATGCGGTTCGCGATTTCTGAGATGCCCTGGCTGGCCGAGTCGTTCTTTCTGATGCCCGACGGGGACGCTTGAGCCGCACGCGGGCAAATCGCCGCTACGCGAATTTTCGATGCAGAGTTTCGAAAAAATAGAAAATGCGCCCGCGCTGTTGACCATTTGGTCCGGTGCCCGCTCATAACAACGCAAGGCGCGATGATGCGCCCAACGGTATGCAACGCGTATCACTATGAAAAGACCGGGCTTTTTTAGGGATTTTGGCTAGATGGTAATGAACATGAAAGACCCGCGCGCCGTGGCTTCGCCGTTCTGCGGGCACCTGAAATGACCATCACCTATCTGAAACGCGCCAAACCCCGTCCGCAAAACGAAAGCGTCGATCTGCGCGATCTGGTCACGGATATGCTGGCCAATCTTGAGCGCAACAAAGACGATGCGGCGCGCAAATATGCCCGGGATCTTGACCAATGGAGCGGTGAAATTGTGCTGTCCGACAGTGCCCGCGCCAGGGCCGTGGCGCGTGTTCCGCAAGGAACGAGGGATGTGCTGCATCTGGCGCAGGACAACATTCGCCGGTTCGCCGAGGCGCAAAAAGCGACCCTTAGCGATTGTGAGATCGAACTCATGCCGGGGCATTGGGCCGGGCAGAAACAGATCCCGGTGTCCTCTGCCGGGTGTTATGTGCCGGGCGGGCGCTATAGCCATATTGCCAGCGCGCTGATGACCATCACCACGGCAAAGGTGGCCGGGGTCAGACATATAACGGCCGCCTCTCCGACGCGGCAGGACGCGGGCATTCCTGATCCGATCATCTATGCCATGGACCTGTGCGGAGCCGATACCATTTTGAATCTGGGCGGGGTGCAGGGCATCGCCGCCATGGCGTTTGGCTTGTTCGGCACCACGCCGGCGGATATTTTGGTGGGTCCGGGAAACAGATATGTGGCTGAAGCCAAACGGCAATTATTCGGCAGGGTCGGGATCGATATGTTCGCCGGGCCGACCGATACGCTGGTGATCGCCGACAGTTCAGCCGACCCCGAAATCGTCAGTTGGGATCTTGTGGGGCAAGCCGAACACGGGCAGGACAGCCCGGTCTGGCTGGTGACGACCGACCGCAAACTGGCCGAAACCGTGATGGTGCGCGCCCCGCAACTGATCGAAACATTGCCCGCAACCAACGCACTGGCGGCGCGCATTTCCTGGGCGGAACGCGCCGAAGTGG
>NVQY01000085.1 GCA_002400675.1 Paracoccaceae bacterium
GTGCGCGTGATTGCTATTATCGGGGTTTCATTGCGGAGGAGATCGACCGTTTTGTTGCGCGTGAAGAACTGGCGGATGAATCCGGCAACCACCACAAAGGTCTGTTAACCGGCGAGGATATGGCGCGTTTTTCTGCCCCCATCGAGGCGGCGCAAACTTACGATTATCAGGGCTGGCGCATCCATAAAACCGGGCCTTGGGGGCAGGGGCCGGTGTTTTTGCAAACCCTGGCGTTGCTCAACGAATTTGACCTTGCGGCGCTTGATCCCAACGGGCCGGAATTTGTGCATCTGGTGATCGAGGCCATGAAACTGGCCCTGCGCGATGCCGAAGCTTATGTCGCCGACAGCGATCACATGACCCACGTCAGCGCCGCCGATATGCTGGATGACAGTTATCTGGCGGCGCGTGCGCGCGAGATTGACCTGTCACACGCTACGGATTTTGGCGCAGGCGCACCAAAGAACGGCGGCACGGTTTATCTGACGACCGCAGATGCAACCGGYATGATGGTGTCCTTCATACAGTCAAATTATGCCGGATTCGGGTCTGGCGTGGTGGTGCCGGGTACCGGCGTTGCCTTGCAGAACCGTGGCGCGGATTTCTCGCTTGATCCGGCGCATCAGAACCACGTTGGCCCACGCAAGAGACCCTTTCACACGATCATCCCCGGATTCCTGATGGGACCGGATGGCCCAAGGATGAGCTTTGGCGTCATGGGTGGGCCAATGCAGGCGCAAGGGCATGTGCAGATGGTTTTGCGTACCCAACTGTTTGGTCAGGACCCACAGATGGCAGCAGATGCGCCGCGCTGGCGGATTACCCAAGGGCTGGGCGTTGCGTGTGAAACGACGATCCCGGCTGCAACACTGGACACGCTACGCACCCTTGGCCATGACCTGACCTTAGAATCCCCCGACAATGCGTTCGGGTTTGGCGGTGCGCAACTGATCCATCGCCTGCCCGGTCGTGGCTATGCAGGTGGGTCCGACCCGCGCAAGGACGGCGCGGCGATGGGGTTTTAACAGGGACGCGCGCCGCACCCGCAACATTCAAAGGTTTTTCAAATGGCCCATATCCACTCGTCTATTCTAACCTTCCGTTTTCCAGATGAGAGGTCTTCACTTCACGATGCCCATACAAAAAGATCTTGATTCATTATTGCATCACTGCTGCGAATATGCATCATGGAAATATGAGTGACGCCCTGGCATCAAAAAATACAGCTATAGACCCCGTCAACATCCCGTCTGACGCCTCGGAAACCGTCGTTCTGCGCGGGATGCTTGAGGCCTCTAATGACGCGTGCTGGTGTATGGAATTTACAAAGCCAGTCGACTTGACCGCTGCGGACCACGAAATTGTGCGGAATGTATTTGAGAATGGCCCGGTTTGGCGGCATTGCAATGCGGCGATGGAGCGGCTCTACCAACTGCCTGCGGGGCAGGACATGAACGCGCGTCCGGTTCATGAAATCTTTCCAAACACCCCCAGCAATCAGGAATTTGTGCGTAATCTGATTGCTAATGGCTTCGAGGTTGACGGTGCCCCGGCATTGGATCGCCGCTATGATGGGTTGGAAATTTACGTCGAGAACGATGTGCGTGCACACATTTCGAATGGCAAGCTGTATCGCATGTTTGGCACCGTGCGCAACGTAGCCAAGCACCGGCGGCGAGAGCAGGTACTTGCAGACAGATTCTTGCAGGTCAGTGGAATGATTGCGGCGATCCCCAGCCCGTTTTTGGCCATCGACCCCTTTGGGGTGATCGAGGTGGTAAATCCTGCCGCCGAAGCATGGGTGGGGCGCAAGAGTGAGGCGCTTGTCGGGCAGCCCTTGGATGCCACCCTGCAAGGCATGCATCTGGGGGGGCTCCTGCCTGATTTGGAAGGTGTGATGGCAAAAGTTCAGTCATTGGCCATACCGATTACGATGCGCGTCAAAGAACATATGTCCGATACCGTGTGGCAAATCGCGCCGCGCGAAACCTCTGCCGGGACCGGCTATGTCCTGATGATCGTTCCTGATAATATTGTGGAGGGGTAGGATGACGGGTTTACCTTGGTCAGAGCATCCAATTTTCGCCGCTGAAACCCAGCACGATGCCGCAAGCCGGCTGGAGATGTTTGATGACGGGTTGGTTATCTTGTCGACATCAGGCGACGTGCTGCATGTGACATCAGAAGCCGCGCGCCAACTTGGAATTGACACCGAGACCGCAAGGGGCGTGCCCTTGTCCCGCCTTTCGACAAAATGTGAGGGCTGGGATGACCTCGTCGCGGCGATGGCGGCGGGGCATAGTGTAGATCGACTGCTCCGTCGGGCGGATGGATGCGAAATACTTGCCGCGCCAAGGTCGGTTCGCGAGGCAGATCAAAGCACAATCCGAATGATCGTATTGCGTGATCTCAGCGGGCTTGATTACCGGCGCGAACGCGCAAGCGGCGGGGGCAATACGACCCATCTTCAGTTTATTGCCGAGAACCGAACCCGGCCTGATTTTGTCGCCCAGCGGCGGTTAGATTCCGAATTGCACCGCGTCCTCTCGCGTGGTGAGCGGGCCATGGTGCAGGGCGCGCGCATTTTGATTACCGGTGAATCCGGTGTGGGAAAAACCGAAATCGCCAAGTTCCTGCATACAACTGTTGCGGATGCGGATGAACCGTTTGTCGTTGCCAATTGTGCATCCTCTTCAGATGTGCTGTTTGCGCGGGCTCTTTTTGGGTCCGGTACCGAACAGGGTGGGCCGCGCATTCCGGGTCTGATCGAGCAATCCGAGGGCGGGACACTTTTTCTGGATGAGGTCGCCGAAATCCCTCTGAGCGCGCAGGCACTGTTGTTGCGGTTCCTTGAGGATGGGTTGGTCACCCTCCCTGCGGGGGGACAGCACCGCGTGGTTAATGTGCGTGTGATCGCTGCGACAAACCGGGATTTGCGCCAACTGGTTCGCACTGGCCGGTTCCGCGCCGATTTGTATTATCGCCTCGCCGTTGTGCCGCTTAAGGTGCCACCTTTGCGCGAAATGCCTGCGCTGATCGGCCATTTGACCGACCGTTTTCTGCGCACGATCAACCAGCGGCGTCAGACCCCGTTGCTGGTCCCACATCCGCTGCGCGATTTGCTGAATGAATACAGTTATCCGGGCAACATCCGGGAACTGCTTAATATTGTTCAGAAGCTTGCGATCTTTCTGGAAGAAACCGGCGATCTGGCCGAGCTAATAGAGGACTTGTTTGTCCCAATCGACATAGCGGGCATTGACGGACCCAAAACCGAAGGGGCAGGACTAAATCAAAGCGGTGCCCCCCTACCCTCAAATTTGAAATCTGAAGTGCGCCGGTACGAGCGGACGCTGATTGATAAGGCTATCCGAGTTCATGGCAGCAAACGAAAAGCCGCCCTCGCCTTAGGCGTGGATATCGGGACTATCGTGCGAAAAACGGCCAAGCCAACAACGACGACAAACGTGGAAGGTTCCACAAACATCAACACGGGAGAGACGAGATCATGACAAAGAAACGCTTTTTGGGTTGCGCGGGCATTGCTTCAATCTGTGTGGCGACGCTGGCATCCGCATCCACTGCGGGTGAGTTGAATATCCTCACATGGGAAGGCTACGCCGATCCCAGTGTGATTGAGCCGTTCGAGGCTGCAACCGGGTGTAAAGTCTCGGCTACCTATGTCGGGTCGAATGACGACTTTGCGCCCAAGCTGGCGGCAGGTGGAGGCGTGTTTGATATTGTGACGCCTTCGATCGACACGACCTTTTCGCTGATCGAAGCCGGATTCGTGCAGGAAATCGACATTTCGAGGATCAGCGCCTGGGGCGATCTGTATAAGCAGTTCACGACCGCCGATGGCATCCAGAAGGACGGTAAAATTTACGGCGTGCCCTACGCGTGGGGTGCTATCCCGTTTATGTATCGCAAGGACAAATTTGACACGCCACCCACGTCAATTGCGGCGCTTTGGGATCCGGCGTTAAAAGGTCGCGTTTCGCTTTGGGATGACAAAAGTGCGCTTTATGTAGCGGCACGCCTGAATGGCGACATGAACATTTACAGCCTTTCCGATGAACAGATCGCTGCTGCGCAAGTCAAGCTGATTGAACAACGTCCCAATATTCGTAAATACTGGTCCACAGCCGGCGAATTGGTAGACCTTTTTAAGTCTGACGAGGTCTGGATTTCCAATACCTGGGGCGGCTACCAGTCGGCTCTGTTAGCGGATGAGGGCGTTGAAGTGGTCGAGTTCATTCCCGAAGAAGGTGCCGAAGGCTGGATGGACAGCAACATGATCGTGACGGGCACCCCAAACGAGGAATGCGCCTATCAGTTCCTTAACATGGCGGTCAGCGCCGAGGGTCAGGGCGGCGTTTTCCGGGTCAATGGCTATTCTTCGACCAACCCGGTCGCGGCGAAAGAGTTCATGACACCCGAGGAGTTCTCGGCACTGCATCAGGACGACCCGGATTACCTCAACAGCTTGTTGCTTTGGGAAAATCTGGCGGACCGTTTGCCGGTTTATACCAATGCATGGAACTCGGTAAAATCACAGTAATGTGCGCATATTTGTTCCAATCGGGTCTGCGGATTATCCGCAGGCCCTATCTGTGATGGCGGAGCGGTGAGAGTGACAACAATAATTGAGACGAAGAACCTGACGAAGAAATATGGCGATGTCACCGGCGTCGATGACATTTCACTAAGTGTCGAAGAAGGCGAGTTTGTAACGTTGCTGGGCCCGTCTGGTTGCGGGAAATCGACTTTGTTGCGAATGTTGGGTGGCTTTGAAGAGCCGACACAGGGGCGGATCATGCTGGCCGGTTGTGATGTCACAGATGTACCACCTAGCAAGCGGGCCGTGAATATGGTGTTTCAGGACTATGCACTGTTCCCACATCTTAGTGCCGGAAAGAACGTCGGTTACGGGCTTCGGGTCTCGGGCATGGCGAAACGCGAAGTGATCGCGAAATCACGCGAGGCGCTGGCCCTTGTCGGGCTTGAGGATCGGTTTGATGCCGCCCCACATATGTTATCCGGGGGGCAACGCCAGCGCGTCGCCCTGGCGCGTGCAATTGTGCGCCGTCCCCGTGTTTTGCTGCTGGACGAACCCCTGTCTGCACTTGATGCAAATTTACGGGAACAAATGCAGATTGAATTAAAGCACCTGCACACAAAAGTTGGGCTGACATTCATTCTTGTTACCCACGATCAGACCGAGGCACTGACCATGTCAGACCGGGTTATTGTCATGCGTAACGGAAAAATAGTCCAATCGGGCAGCCCACAAGATTTGTATGAAAACCCGCGGACGGGATATGTGGCAGGCTTTATTGGCAACACAAACCTGTTCCGTTCAAGGGTTGAGACAGAGGCCGGCAAATCGGTTATCACCTGTTTTGGACAGCCTCTTGCTGCCCCCGAGAAATCGGCCAGTTTGTCGGGGCACGATGCCCTGTTTGGTTTCCGTCCGGAAAAAGCGGCGTTGGTGTCGAACACCGAACAACCGCGGCAGAACACGCTGCGCGGAACCCTCGCTGATGTCTTGTATCACGGCAAAAGCGCCCGTCTGGTCGTGGACCTTGGCCCAGAACGGTTCGTTGTTGATGTGCCGATTTCCGATGTTTCCGGGGTGTCTGGCCTGCCACAGGTCGGAGACCCTGTCGCACTCAATATTGAGCCGCACAATATCATGGTTTTAGAAGATGAGGTGACCGGGTGAGCGCCCCCTTATCGGTTCGCCTGAAACGCGCAGCGGTTCTGTCGCCACCTCTTCTGTGGACCTTTGTGTTCATGTTCATCCCCTACGCAATCCTGTTCGTCTACAGTTTCTGGGTTCAGAAATATCCAACGTTTCAGCCCGCATTCCAATTCGGGAATTATCTGCAAATCGCGACGGACCCACAGTATCTTCGCGTCCTTTTACGCACCCTCAAGATCGCGCTCTTTGTGTCACTTGGGTCAGCCCTGATCGCCTATCCTTACGCCTATTTCCTGGTCTTCAAGGTCCGGCGGCCCGGCTTTCGGCTGGCGTTGTACATGGCCGTGGTTGCGCCGCTTTGGGTGTCTTATCTGCTGCGGGCCTACACCTGGAAAATCATCCTGGGAACTACCGGCATTCTCAACTCTTTCCTTATGTCGATCGGCGTTCTGTCAGAGCCGTCTTCTGTGTTTCTGTACAACCAGACCGCTATGATTATCACGCTGATCTATGTGTTCATTCCGTTCATGGTCATGCCAATTTACGCGGTGCTTGAAAAAATCCCCAAGTCGCTGATCGAAGCGTCGAGCGATCTGGGTGTCGGGCGGTTTCGAACCTTCCTTATGGTGACGTTACCGCTGTCAATTCCGGGAATTGTGGCTGGATTCACCATGACCTTTACCCTGACTTTTGGCGATTTCATCGCGCCTATCCTTGTCGGCGGCCCGGATGGGCTGATGATCGCCAATGTAATCGCGTCGCAATTTGGCGCGGCTTTGAATTGGCCGCTTGGGTCGGCACTGGCGTTGGTTATGCTAATGATTGTCCTGACAATCATTACGATTTCCGACCGGTTTGAGCGACTGGGGCAAGGGAAATTCGCATGACCCAAATCGCGCAAGAACGGGCCACCCCCCTGCCTCGCAAAGCCGCGGTGCAGGCCGAGCGCCTATCCTGGATGCTTGGGATCACGGCGATCCTTGGTTTCCTGTACCTGCCGATTGCGGTGCTTGTGACTTTTAGCTTTAACACATCACGGTCCCTGACCTGGCCAATGTCAGGCCTGACACTTGACTGGTACAAAAAGCTGGCATCGAACGATCAGTTGATAGACGCTTTTTTCAACAGCGTTTATGTTGCGACCAGTGCCACCTCTCTGACCCTGATTATCGGTGTGCCAGCCGCCATCGCTCTGGATCGGATTGATTTTCCCGGCAAGGGGCTGTTTCGCAAGCTGATCCTGCTGCCGATCGCCCTGCCGGGGATCATCACCGGTATTTCCATGCTGATCCTGTTTCGGGCGATAGGATTCAACCTAAGCCTTGAGGCGGTGATCGTAGGTCACGCAACCGCCCTGCTGGCGGTTGTCGTCACTCAGGTCTATGCGCGACTGCAACGCCTGCCACCCAGCCTGGCAGAGGCCTCGGCCGATCTTGGGGCGTCTGGCTTGCAGACCTTCTTTTGGGTGACGCTTCCGAACATCCGTACAGCGGTTATCGGTTCAGGAATGCTGGCCTTTACGTTGTCGTTTGACGAAATTCCGGTCACCTTCTTTCTGACTGGCCGGGATAATACACTGCCAATGTATATCTGGTCGACAATGCGTCGCGGCCTGACGCCCGAGATCAACGCCATTGGCAGCCTGATCGTTTTGATGTCGGCCATCCTGATATTCCTGTCAGTCATGCTTTTGCGCGACAAAACCAAACCGAAAAAATAGATGCTATTCCCAAGGAGTATCCAATGAACGCCTATCCTAAGATCAATCCTGATGTCACCAAAGCGGCCCTAATCGATGGCAAATGGGTAGACGGGTCTGCCGGTACATTCACGGTGCGTAACCCGCATAACGGCGAGGTGCTGCACAATGTTGGCAAGTGCAACAGCACTGACGCCGAGGCCGCAGTCGCCAGTGCGCGCGCAGCACAGCCCGCCTGGGCCGCACTTTCGGTGATTGAACGTGCGCAAATCATGCGCAAAATTCACCAGCTGTTTCTTGAGCGCGCAGAACCCATCGCCCGGATGATCACCGCGGAGATTGGCAAGCCGATAATGGATGCCCGCGAAGAAGTGTTTGAATATTCGGCGCCGTCCTGGGGCAAATCTGCCGAAGAGGTTCTGCGCCATCGGGGCCTGTCATTCCCATCGACGCAAGAGCGGACAACCAACAAACGTCTGGTGATGAATTACCGCCCGCTGGGTGTTGTTGCGGTGATCACGCCCTACAACTTTCCAACCGACATTTCGTCGATTGCCTTGGCGCATATCGTTGCGGCAGGGAACACGATCATCTGGAAACCGTCGGAATATTCCGCCGTTAGCTGTGCCATGCTGGCGGATGTTTTCAAGGATGCAGGCCTGCCCGATGGCGTGATCAATGTCGTTCAGGGCGTCGGCGATGTTGGCGCGGCGCTGGTCGATAGCAAAGGCGTGGACGGGGTATTTTTCACCGGCTCGACCAAAACGGGACGTACTATTGCCGAAAAATGCGCGCTGCGACCCCACCTTCTGGAACTTGGCGGCGATGGGCCATTTATTATTTTGGCCGACGCAAACATCGACGCCGCCGTCGACGGGGCGATGAACGGATGTTTCTACTATTCAGGGCAGGTTTGCACCTCTGCTGAACGCCTTTTGGTGCACGAGGAAATCTATGACGAGTTCCTAGAGAAATTCCGTGCCAAGGCTAAAGCATTGAAAATCGGCGACCCGGCACTGGAAGAAACCGAAATGGGCCCGCTTTGTAACCCCGGAACACTGGCGCGTGTGCAAGAGCACGTAAAAGACGCGGTCGCCAAGGGGGCCAAGATTGAACAGTTCGGCCCCGAAGACGGGTTGTATTTCCCAGCGACGATCTTGACGGGTGTCACCACGGACATGTTGATTGCGCAGGAAGAAACATTTGGCCCGGTCGCGCCGATCATTAAGATTAAGTCGGCCAGCGAGGCAATCGAGATTGCGCACCAATCCGGGCTAGGTCTGATCGCCTCGCTGTGGACACAGGATCTTGCGACGGCATGGCGCGTTGGCGAGGCGCTGCCGCACGGCACCGTAAACATCAACGAAACCTCGAATTACTGGGATCAACTGGCCCCCTTTGGCGGAACCGGGCAGTCTGGGGTCGGACGTGAGTTATCGCAGTGGTTCCTGGAGACCTTTACAGAACGCAAACTACTGGTCTTTGACCTAAGCGGCGAGCGCTATGACCGCCACGCAGAGGGCGGTTGGTAACACTCGTTCAAGGGTAGCCGGATATGCGGGCGGGTGAAGGTTTCAACGCGATGCGGTGCATCCACTTGCCCGACTTGGTCATATAGAGCATCGGCGTGCCGACTTTATCATCCCCGGCCTTGGACCAGAAGGTAATGCAAACCTCGTGAGGTTCCTCACGGATCAGCTCGTATTCCACGGTCTTTTCCAGCGTGGCACGTTTGCCGTCCTCGTCTTTGTCCGGCGACATGACAACATGCTGGCAGGTGCCAAGGACGCGCCATTGCATCAAAGGAAGAGTGCTTTGGCGGATCAGTCCAAACGGATGCAAAGCACACTGGTATCCACGTCGAGCCAGTTTCCCGTGCAATAAGTCAATCTTGATTGACGGCTCTCAGCGCAAGCAACAGCACAATGTATAAAAAGGCTTGATCAGACGCCACATCGGCGGCAGCCTGCAACCAATGGCGTTCCACTTGGGGAATGTCGGACAAAACAAGGCCCCCATGCCCTTATCGCCAACGTCACCGGGTTACGGCCCATGAACACCGACCCCGACCGCCCGTGGCTGGTGCTGGCGGGGCTGGCGTTGGGCGTGACTGTGACAAGCGGGTTTGCGCGGTTT
>NVQY01000086.1 GCA_002400675.1 Paracoccaceae bacterium
GCCGTTGCGGGCTATGCCCTTGGGGGGGGATGCGAATTGGCGATGGCGTGCGATTTCATCATCGCCGCGGATACCGCCAAGTTTGGCCAGCCGGAAATCAACCTTGGTGTGATCGCCGGCATGGGCGGCACCCAGCGCCTGACCCGATTCGTGGGCAAATCCAAATCGATGGACATGAACCTGACGGGCCGCTTCATGAACGCCGAAGAGGCCGAACGATCGGGGCTGGTCAGCCGTGTTGTTCCAGCCAAAAAGCTTGTCGAAGAGGCGCTGAACGTGGCGCAGAAGATTGCCGAAAAGTCGATGCTGACCACGATTGCCGCTAAAGAGGCGGTGAATCGCAGCTACGAATCCACCCTGTCCGAAGGCATCCTGTTCGAACGCCGGGTGTTCCATTCGATGTTCGCCACCGAAGACCAGAAGGAAGGCATGGCTGCGTTCCTGGAAAAACGTGAGCCGCAGTTCCGCGACAAGTAGCACCGGGTTTTTCGGGGGCCTGCGGGCACCCCGAATTTTCGCCTTGGCAAGGGCGTAAAACTTGGATACTCAGCCCCGCAATACATGCGCGTGCAGCCCGCCTTGGCTAGAATCATACCGGTGAACGAAGTTCCGGGTCGGGCAAGCACTGTGCTTTTTGAAATGAACCGAACCCGAAAGGTCTGAACACCATGGCAAATTCGCCACAAGCCAAAAAACGCGCCCGTCAGAACGAAAAACGCTTTGCCGTTAACAAAGCCCGTCGTTCGCGCATCCGCACATTCCTGCGCAAAGTCGAAGAAGCAATCGAGTCCGGCGACAAGGATGCCGCATCCGCCGCCCTGCGCGCCGCTCAGCCTGAGTTGATGCGCGGTGTGACCAAGGGTGTGTTCCACAAAAACACCATCGCGCGCAAAATGTCGCGCCTGTCCTCGCGGGTCAAAGCACTGGGCTAAGCCCAGCCCACACGAAACGACAGATTTTCTTGCCGTGAAAAGGCGTTGCCCGGTGCAGCGCCTTTTTGCATGTCTGCACCTGTGGTGTGGCTTGCCGCACACGCGAGAGATTCTTTGCACCCAAAGCCCGAGTCAACACCAGAGTTTCGTTGCCCAAGGCCTTTGCAACCGGTTACCACTGTATCAGCGATTCACTCGCCTTGGGGGGACAGGTTGCTGAAGGAAATCCCGAGGGGCATCGGGATGGAGAGCGGCAAAACACCGGTTCGGATGTTGCACGATCTTTCTGCTGTGCAGCGGAACCGGTTGGAACAAAACCCTGTCGAATTTGAGTGTGCAATGGTGAAACTCCGGAGGAGTCCCGACGGCTGAGTTCGGGATGTTCATCTTGTTGGGTGGTGCCATTGTTTTGTCCGTATCAGGGCAAACGTCACCCATTTGGGTGGGGATGTGATCTGTTGGCGGGTGGAATTCAGCCGGGGAAGCTCGGCCACTAATAGGGACAGGTCGCAAGGCCGGAATTTGATGAGATGCGTGAGGCGATGGATGACTGAAGAAAAATGGGGCCAACTCCGGGATCGGCTGCTTAAGACCGTCGGGGGCAACAACTACAAAACCTGGATCGCTCCGCTGGAATTTTCGAAAATCGAAGACGGGGTAGCCCTGTTCAATGTGCCGACGAATTTCATGGGCAACTATGTCAGCCAGAATTTTGCCGACCTGATTCTGTATGAACTGAACTCCTCGGGCGAATCGGTCCAGCGTGTGGCCTTTAAGGTCGCCGCCAACAAAACCGCCCGTCCTGCCCAGTCAAATGCCGCAGTCCCCGCACGCCCGGCCTCGGCGCGCTCGTCCGCCATCGCCGAAACTCTGGCCGCCGCCCCGCTGGATCCCAGGTTCACCTTTGATACATTTGTGGTTGGCAAGCCGAACGAACTGGCCCACGCCGCTGCGCGCCGGGTCAGCGAAGGTGGCCCTGTGACGTTCAATCCGCTGGTGCTTTATGGCGGCGTTGGTCTGGGTAAAACCCACCTGATGCACGCCATTGCCTGGGAATTGCGCGCCCGCAATCCAGAGCTGAACGTGCTGTATCTGTCGGCGGAACAATTCATGTACCGTTTTGTGCAGGCCTTGCGCGACCGCAAGATGATGGATTTCAAACATCTGTTCCGCTCGGTCGATGTGCTGATGGTTGATGATGTTCAGTTCATCGCCGGCAAGGACAGCACGCAGGAAGAATTCTTTCACACGTTCAACGCGCTGGTGGATCAGAACAAGCAGATCATCATCTCTGCCGACCGCGCGCCCGGTGAAATCAAGGACCTTGAGGATCGGGTGAAATCACGCCTGCAATGCGGGTTGGTGGTGGATCTGCATCCCACCGATTACGAACTGCGGCTGGGGATTTTGCAGACCAAGGTGCAACTGCATCAGGCCGCTTACCCGGATCTGCAAATCGCCGATGGTGTGCTTGAGTTTCTGGCCCATCGTATTTCGACCAACGTACGGGTTCTGGAAGGCGCGCTGACCCGGTTGTTTGCTTTTGCCTCACTGGTGGGCCGCGAGATCGACATGGAGCTGACGCAGGATTGTCTGGCTGACGTTTTGCGCGCGTCCGAGCGCAAGATCACGGTCGAGGAAATTCAACGCAAGGTGTCGGATTACTACAACATTCGTCTGTCCGACATCATCGGCCCCAAGCGTCTGCGGTCCTACGCCCGTCCACGTCAGGTAGCGATGTATTTGTGCAAGCAACTGACCAGCCGGTCGCTGCCAGAAATTGGTCGACGTTTTGGCGGGCGTGATCATACCACGATCATGCACGGCGTGCGCCGCATCGAAGAGCTAAAAGTGACCGATGGGCAGATCGCCGAGGACGTGGAAATGCTGCGTCGCGCGCTAGAGGCATAAGGGCGACACCCGTGCCTTGCCGGAATGTACCGGCAAAAGCATCTAGTGCGGCGATACCATAGTTGCGCGCCAAGGGTCATCGCCCCCTTGACGCCCATCACGTATCAACGGACAAATCTATTAAATCCTTGTGTCGCGGGGCCAAACCGTTAGGTTGCCCTTCCCGGCTTTGCATGAAGGAAGAGGGATATGAAGATCAGCATCGAACGCGGCACGCTGCTTAAGGCCGTGTCACAGGCGCAATCGGTTGTCGAGCGGCGCAATACCATTCCGATCCTGGCCAATGTGCTGATCGAGGCGGAAGGCGAACATGTGCATCTGCGCGCCACCGATCTAGACATCGAAGTGGTCGACAAGGCGCTGGCACAGGTGGAACGCGCCGGTGCCACCACCGTCGCCGCGACCACCTTGCATGAAATTGTGCGCAAGCTGCCTGATGGTGCGCTTGTCACTCTGACTGCCGACAGCGCCGCCGGGCGGTTGACGGTCGAGGCCGGGCGGTCGAATTTTTCGTTGGCGACCTTGCCGAAAGAAGATTTCCCGGTGATGGCCTCGTCCGAGTATCAGTCAAATTTCTCGGTGAATGCCGCGGTGTTGCGCCGGTTGTTCGACAAGTCACGCTTTGCCATTTCCAACGAGGAAACCCGGTATTATCTGAACGGCGTTTATCTGCATGTGTCCGAGTCTGATGGTGCCAAGGTGTTGCGGTGCGTAGCCACCGACGGCCACCGGCTGGCGCGGATTGACGCGGACCTGCCGGAAGGGGCGGACGATATGCCCGGCGTGATCGTGCCACGCAAAACGGTGCTGGAGTTGCGCAAGCTGCTGGACGATGATGAAATGACCGTGGCTGTTTCTGTGTCGGAAACCAAGATACGGTTTGCCACGCCGGATATCACGCTGACATCGAAGGTGATTGACGGGACGTTCCCCGACTACACCCGGGTCATTCCGCAAGGCAACACCAAGCGGCTTGAGGTGGACGCCAAGGAGTTTGCACAGGCTGTTGATCGGGTGGCTACGGTGTCGTCGGAACGCTCACGCGCGGTCAAGTTGCAGCTGGATCAGGACCGGTTGATCCTGTCGGTCAATGCCCCCGACAGCGGGGCCGCCGAGGAAGAACTCGCCGTGGCTTACGGCGACGAGCCGTTGGAAATCGGTTTCAACGCCAAGTATCTACTTGAGATCGCCAGTCAGGTGGACCGGGAAAATGCCGTGTTCATGTTCAATTCGGCCGGCGATCCCACGTTGATGCGTGAGGGCAATGACCAGAGCGCGGTCTATGTCGTCATGCCGATGCGGGTTTAAATCGCCTTCGGCGATGATGCCTGCGGCGCGGATATTTAACAACGGAAGAAGGGTGGGGTCGTGGTTTTGGCCCCGAACGAATTGACCCTGAGCGAATTGACCCTGTCGCATTTCCGGTCGCACAAGCTGGCCCGGATAGCTGTGGATGCGCGTCCGGTGGCCATTCATGGGCCGAACGGTGCGGGCAAGACCAACATTCTTGAGGCAGTGTCGCTGTTTTCGCCCGGGCGCGGGTTTCGGCGGGCCAGTGCCGCCGACATGGCGCGCCGTCCGGAGGCGCTGGGGTGGAAAGTGTCCGGAGTCCTGCAAGCCGGGCCGCAAGTTCACGAGATCGGGTTTCTGTCCGAAGCGGGGGCGGCGCGTCAGGTCAGGATTGACGGCAAGCCTGCCAGTCAGATGGCGCTGGGTCGGGTTGCCCGGGTTCTGTGGCTGATCCCGGCGATGGACCGGTTGTGGATCGAAGGGGCCGAGGGGCGGCGGCGGTTTCTGGACCGGATGGCGATGAGTTTTGAGCCGGGACACGGCGAGGTCGCGTTGATCTATGACAAGGCCATGCGTCAGCGTAACCGTCTGTTGAAGGATCACGTGCGCGATCCGGCCTGGTATGGCGCGTTAGAGGCGCAGATGGCCAGTTCTGGGCATATGCTGCATCAGGGGCGGGTTCGGGCGTTGGCCCAGCTTGAGGCGGCGCAGGATCAGGCGGAGACGGCGTTTCCTGCCGCGCGGTTGACGTTGGTGCATTCAGATCGTGGCTTGCCGGAGAGCGAGGCGGATTTGCGCACGGCACTTGGCGAGGGGCGCGCGGGCGATCTGCGGGCCGGGCGCGCGTTAATTGGGCCGCATCGCAGTGATCTTTACGGGGTCTATGCGGCCAAGGATGTGGCCGCGCGCGATTGTTCAACCGGCGAGCAGAAAGCGCTGTTGGTATCGTTGATCCTGGCCAATGCGCGGGCGTTGAACGATCTGAACGGGGCTCCGCCGATCCTGTTGCTGGACGAGGTGGCCGCACATCTGGACGCGGACCGGCGCGCCGCTCTTTATAGCGAAATCTGCACCTTGGGCGCGCAGGCATGGATGACCGGGACCGGGCCGGAGTTGTTTGAGGAATTGGGTGGGCAGGCGCAGTATCTGCATGTTTCAGAGCGCGATGGCGTGTCGGAGATTACCGCCTTGTGACCCGGCGCGCCGCCCTTGTGGGTCGGTTTGTAGATCCCCCCTGAAACGGCACAATATCTGGTTGGAACGGCGTGACATCCCCCCCGGAAAACCGTATAACATCACAAACGAAAAAGGGATGATCGGCATGTCCGAAGACGCACAGGCACCGGAAGAATACGGTGCCGATTCCATTAAGGTTCTCAGAGGCTTGGAAGCCGTTCGCAAACGTCCCGGCATGTATATCGGCGACACTGACGACGGGTCCGGTCTGCACCATATGGTCTATGAGGTGGTGGACAACGGCATTGACGAGGCGCTGGCCGGTCACGCGGACGCCGTGACTGTCAAGATCCACGCGGATTCGTCTGTGTCGGTCAATGACAATGGCCGCGGCATCCCCGTGGGCATCCACGAAGAAGAAGGCGTGTCAGCCGCCGAGGTCATCATGACCCAGCTGCATGCGGGCGGTAAGTTCGACAGCAATTCCTACAAGGTTTCCGGCGGTCTGCATGGGGTTGGGGTTTCAGTCGTCAATGCGCTTAGCAACTGGCTTGAGCTGCGCATCTGGCGCAATGGCAAGGAACATGTGGCGCGGTTTGAACATGGCGACACGGCCGAGCATCTGAAGGTGGTTGGCGAGGCTGGTGATCGCACCGGCACCGAAGTGCGGTTTCTGGCCTCGCTCGACACGTTTTCCAACCTTGAATATTCGTTTGAGGTGCTTGAGAGGCGCCTGCGCGAACTGGCGTTTCTGAACTCTGGCGTGCGGATCATCCTGATTGATGAACGCCCCGCAGTAGCGCTGCGAAGTGAGCTGTATTATGATGGCGGCGTGCGCGAGTTTGTCAAATATCTGGACCGCTCGAAATCCTCGATCATGCAGGAGCCGATATTCTTTGTTGGCGAACGTGACGACATCGTGGTCGAAGTCGCCATGTGGTGGAACGACAGCTATCACGAGACGGTTCTGCCGTTCACCAACAACATCCCCCAGCGGGACGGCGGCGCGCATCTGGCGGGCTTTCGCGGGGCTTTGACGCGGACCATCAACAGTTATGCCCAATCCAGTGGCATCGCCAAAAGGGAAAAGATTTCCTTTACCGGGGATGATGCCCGCGAAGGGCTGACGGCCGTATTGTCGGTCAAGGTGCCAGACCCCAAGTTTTCCAGCCAGACCAAAGACAAGCTGGTTTCCTCAGAGGTGCGCCCAGCGGTCGAGGGGTTGGTCAACGAAAAGCTGGCCGAGTGGTTCGAGGAAAACCCGAACGAGGCCAAGATCGTCGTTGGCAAGATCATCGAGGCTGCTCATGCCCGCGAAGCCGCCCGTAAGGCGCGCGATCTGACGCGACGCAAGAACCCGATGGACATGAATTTCCTCAGCAGCAAATTGAAGGATTGTTCGGATAAGAACCCGGCCAACACCGAAATCTTCCTCGTCGAGGGTGACAGCGCCGGTGGGTCGGCGCAAACCGGGCGGGACCGCAAGACGCAGGCGATTCTGCCGCTGAAAGGCAAGATCCTGAACGTAGAACGCGCCCGGTTCGACCGGATGCTGGCCAGTCAGGAAATCGGCAACATGGTGATGGCCTTGGGCACCGGCATCGGGCGGGATGAATTCGACATCTCGAAACTGCGCTACCACAAGATCGTCATCATGACCGATGCGGACGTGGACGGGGCGCATATTCGCACCCTGTTGCTGACGTTCTTTTACCGGCAGATGCCTGAGTTGATCGAGGGTGGATTTCTGTATATCGCCCAGCCGCCGCTGTACAAAGTCAGCCGTGGCAAGTCCGAAGTGTACCTGAAAGATCAGGCCGAAATGGATGATTACCTGATCCATCAGGGCATCACCGGAGCCACTCTGAAACTGGGGTCGGGCGAGGAAATCGGCGGGCAGGACCTGATCCGCGTGGTCGAAGACGCACGCCGGTTGCGCCGGGTTCTGGACGCCTTTCCAACGCATTACCCACGCCACATTCTGGAACAAGCGGCGATTGCCGGGGCGTTTGTGCCCGGTGCCGTGGACGCCGATCTGCAAGGGGCCGCTGACAAGGTCGCCGCGCGTCTGGACCTGATTGCCCAGGAATGGGAACGCGGCTGGCAGGGGCGGATTACCCAGGATCACGGCATTCGTCTGGCCCGCATTCTGCGCGGTGTAGAAGAGGTTCGCACGCTGGACGGGCCAATGCTGCGATCTGGCGAGGCACGCAAGACCGGCAGCTTTACCCAAGGTCTGCAAGAGATTTACGGCGTTGCCGCGACTCTGAGCCGCAAGGACAGGTCTCAGGCGATTCACGGCCCTCTCGGCCTGCTTGGCGCAGTTCTAAGCGAGGGTGAAAAGGGGCTGTCCCTGCAACGCTACAAGGGCTTGGGTGAAATGAACCCCGGTCAGTTATGGGAAACAACGCTGGACCCGGACGCGCGTACGCTGTTGCAGGTCAAGGTCGATGATATGGTCGAAGCGGATGATCTGTTCACCAAGCTGATGGGCGATGTGGTCGAACCCCGGCGCGAGTTCATTCAAAAGAACGCCTTGAGCGTGGAGAATTTGGATTTCTAGTCAGGTGCAGGGCGCAAATCCCGGCTGAGCAAAGGCAACGAGGCTGCATTTGTCGCAACCGGTGCATCTTTGTTTTGTCTGGCGATTGTGGTCATTCGCATTGGGCGCTAAACGGATATTGTTTTGCGGGCGTGATGGAATGGTAGACATACCAGACTTAAAATCTGTTGGGCCTTGTGCCCGTGTGGGTTCGACTCCCACCGCCCGCACCATTCTCTGGCCCGCACCATTATCTAATTGTCGTAATACCCCTTGGCGTCATATCCGCCATAGCCATAGCGTTTCAGGCCTTTCGGGTCGATCTTGGACAGAACCAAACCAGTGGCCCTGCAATTGACCTGCTCAAACATGCGCAAGCCCTGAAGAACCTGACTTTTTGAGGTTGAATCCCACTCAACAGAAAACAGAACTGCATCCACGGATTGCGCAATCACCCGCGCATCGGGCACCACCAGAACAGGCGGCGTATCAATCACAATATAATCATAGATATCGCGGCTTTCCTGCATGAAATTGCGAAACCGCTCGGACGAAAAAATATCCGCCGCGTTGGTCGTTGATTTCTCACCGATGAGCACATCAAAGCCCATATCGGTGCCCCGAAACACCACATCTTCCAGCTTGGCCTCGCCTGAAATCACAGACAGAACGCCACGCTTTTCTGCAATGTCGAAATAGTTGGAGAATGTCCTGCGCCGAATATCGCCCTCAACCAGCAACACCTTTTTGCCAAGTCCTGCAAGATTTTGCGCCAGCGCAAGTGAGTTGGTTGCCTTGCCTTCGCCAGGAACAGAGGACGTAACCATGATTACTTTTGGCGGGTTATCGACATCGGAAAGCAATACAGATGTGCGCAGATTACGAATGGCTTCAGCAGCCGCCGAAGTTGGTTTGTTGACCAGATAGGTCAGTGCATCCAACCGTTTTTTCACTGGCATCTCTGGAATTTGGCCCATCACGGTATAGCCGGTTTTCTGCTCAAGATCTTCGGCCGACCTGAACCCGTTTTGCATCATTTCGCGCCCCAGAACCACCGCCGCACCACCAAACAGGCCAAGCATGGCAGACAGTGCCAAAATCAAGGACCGGCGCGGCGCTGATGAACTTATCGGCACAACCGCCTGTGACAGCACACGACTGTCGGCCTTTTGGATGCCCTGCTGAACCGAGGTCTCCTTAAGACGGTTCAAAAAATATTCATAGATTGTCTGACTGGCAAAGGCCTCTTGTTCAAGCTGTTGCAAGGTCACAAGATCCGAGGACTGGCGCTCTATTTGACCTTCAAGGTTTCCTATCGAGGCTTTGAGCGCCACAAGCTGGCTGTTTGCGCGATCGCGATCCAGTTTGGCGCGGCGAACAATGGTTTCAAAGGCCGCATCAAAAGTTTCGCGGTCCACGTCCCCCGCATCCAGCATCGTTAATATGCGGTTGAGGTTCCTGTCCCCTGCGGCCTTGGCCATGGCCACCGCGTCCTTGCCGATGGATGCGGCATCCAATGTGGCGATCTGCGCCTGTTGCAGCTCCAACAGTTTCGCGGAATTGCCGATACGATCCCTGATTTCCTTGAGCTGGCGTTGCAACGCCGCAAAACCATCGGCACTGACCAATTCAGCCTGTGAGTTGAATTCCT
>NVQY01000087.1 GCA_002400675.1 Paracoccaceae bacterium
GCGCGCGCGAGGCTGGCGCGTTCACCTGTATCAGCGCATGGGCAATGATTTCCGCCAGCATAAAGCCAAACAGAGAGGACCGGGCAAAGCGCGGACGGATCGCCGGGTTCAGCGGTGTCTTGCCACGCGGACGCAGGCGCGCGGCCTCGTCTGCCTTGACCTGCGCCAGAACTTCGCCCGCTTCGTTCATGTGGCGCATCGCCGCGCGCAGGGATTTGGGCAGGTTGCTGGGGTCGGTATGGTGATGAAACCGCCAGTCCTGTTGTACCGGCGTGTCGTCCCACAGATAGCGTTTGGGGCTGGACAGGCCAGAGGCGGTTTCGGTGCCTTCTTCGCCGGCGACCAGCCGCAATGCCTCGGGACCGATGCGCACAAAACTGGGCCAGAGAAACCCGTTGCGCCGCCCCGAGCGCGAGGCAAAGCGTTCGTCGCCCATGCGGTGTTCGCTGAATTCCACGCGCGACTCAAACAGGCCGGAATAGTAGAATTCGGGCCGCGAGAGGTCACGGATTTCCAGCGGAAAGGACCGCGCCAGATCCAGCCGGGTTTCGCCGGGAAAGCGTTCGATCAGGATGCCGCAGGTGCGCGAGTTGCCCACGTCCAGCACCAGATCGACCTCTACCGGGGCCACGGCTTCGCGGTTGGAAACGGTGTTGGCCAGGCGGATTTTTGGCACGTTTACCGCGTGATCCACCAGCCGCAGAAAAGCCAGATAGCGCGCCCAATGTTCGAATTTATGCGCCAGCCCGTCGCGGGTGATACGCCGACCGGGACGTTCCGCGCGCTTATGCGCCATGAACAGATCTTCCAGCCAGTCGGACACCCATTTTTGCAGGTCAAGCATGTCGCCATCGCTGTCCGCCTCAAGGCGGCGCAGGAACCAATCCATGCGCGCCGGGTCAGATACAAACCTGAAATCACGGGTTTTTTCGGCGTCCAGCGCGTCGGGGGCGAGGTACTGAAAGGCCTGATCGTCGCCCGCCAACATGGTGTCCAGCGCCATCTGCACCCGGTGCGTATGCCCGGTGGCAGGATCGGGCGCGTCCAGTTCCACCACCCGCATCCGCGCCCACGCCGAGGGGCCGGGATCGTATTTTTCCTCGCCGCCCGCGCCGCGATCATTGCGCACGCGCAGCACCGGCACCGGCACCCATTTGTTCAGGAACGGCTCTAACGCCGCGACCGGGCGCACCGAATAGGGGTCGTCATTTGCGCCGCCCTGCGCCTCTAGCGCCTCGTCGGTTTCGCCGTGGCCGGTCAGCGGCAGCAGCACCCATTCCTCGCTTGTGTCATCGCCGCCCATGGGCCGTTCGATAAAGCGCATGTTCTTTAGCTCAAGCGTATCAAGGCGGAAGCCGAAATCAAGCATCTGCGTGCCGGAAAACGGTACCAGCGTAATGTCTTCGCGCCAGTCGGTCAGAGGGGCGAGATGGGGGGCGAGATGAGGGGCCGCCGGGTGTTGGGAATGCTGCATCATGCCTACCTTGAAATACTTATGTTCACTGTCCAGTCGCGCGCCCCGGGTGTGACCACGCCGGAAAAGCTCTGCGATTGGCCGTCTTTGCGCAGCACATGAAGCGTCACGGTCTTGGGGCCGCTGGTCCTGTTGCTTCGCAGTTGCGCCCTTACCTTGTAGAGCCCCGGCGCGGCGTTCTCAAACACGATATTTTCCGCCGGGTCGGGAATGGCCGAGGTTTGCGCCACATTGGCATCCAGATCATAGCGCCCGCCACAGCCCGCGCGGTTGGAATAAGAGATGGTTTCGCCCGCAGGACAGGTCACATAGAGGTCGATATCGTCGGTGCTGGCCCATTGCAGCACGAAATTCAGCGCCCCCAGTTCGGCGCCGCGTTCGGCAATGCGCGCGCGGGCCTCGTCGCGGTCGGTCTCGGTCTTGGTCTGGTCCGGTTGGCCGTCGGGGATAATCGGTGTCGGTTTGGCCGGTTTGACGGGGGCCGGCGTGGCCGGCAGGATCGGAATGACCGGCTGGCACACCAGATCGGCCTGCGTCAATTCGCGTTGCAATCGCGCGATTTCGTCGGCGATGATGCGGCGTTCTTCGGCCACGTCGCGCGGGATGATCTGTTCGCGCGGACAGTAAACCAAGCCAAACCGGTTCACCCCGCAGGGCGTCACCAGAACATACAGGATCGCGCCCAGCAGGGCCGCCAGCAGTAACCAGCCCAACAAAATCAGCCACCACCAGAGCGGCGACGGCCCGGATTTTGCGCCCGCCGCCTGCATTGACAACGGCACCGCGCGCGGCACCATGCCGGTCAGAACCCCGCGCACGGCGGCCTGTTCGTTGCGCACCCAGCCCCAATGCACCAACACCGGGTGAAGGTCGCCGTCCGCCGCCCTGATGGCAAAAATCATCGACTCGTCAGGGACTTCTATGGCGTTGTTCAAGGCTTCGGACAGGCGATGATCCTCGGGCGAAGGCCCTTGCGCCAGTGCGTCAGCCTCGGTGCGGATATCGCCGATCATTGCGCCCAGACGCGCGCGCAACGCGGATTGCTCGTCCGGTGCGAGGTCACCCAGCGGCAGCGCAACGCCGCTAACGGGCGCGTGCCAGTCGATCCGGTCGCCGGCCTCGTTGGTCACGGGTTCTGCGAACAGTGCGGCGTATTTTTGGCCCAATCGCTGTTCCAGCGTGCCACTGATCAACTCAAACGACCGCTGTGCGGGCGCGCCAAGCGGCTGCAACCCTTCGGTCGATGTGGTGGCCAGAACGGCGTTGTGCATGGGCTGGCTCATTCCTTGGCGGGGGTTTGTGGTGTCGGCGTGAGGGGCACCGAGGGTACCTGCGGGCGGGCAATGACCGGCGTGCAGGGGTCGGGTGCGACGGTCGGGCTGGCCTGCGTTCCCTTAAGAAAGACCAGCAAGTCACTGGTTTCAATGGCAAACCCCCGGTTCTGCATCGGCCCTTGGCGCACAAACGTATTGACCCCGACCACGCGCCCGCACAGATCAACCAACGGCCCGCCGGAATTGCCACTGGAAAGCGGTGCGGAATGCATCAGCACGTTTGTGTCCGRCCCCAGCTTTTGTTCCGTGTTAACAGTGCMGTCCGTAACGGTCAGATCGGGCACTGCCGACATATCCCCCGCCTTCAACGCGGCAAAGCTGCTATCCAGCGACAACACATCCCCCGGAAATCCGGCGGCGATCACATTGGTCAGTTTCAGCGAGCCCTTGGGCACATGCAGGGTAAAGGCCGGCAATTCCAGCCCCTCGACCTGCAACAGGGCGAAATCGCCGCCGGTTTCGGCCATTGGCCCGACGGATTTCAGAACGCGTGCGGCACGCGGCGTGCCCATGGCCTTGTTGGTCACAAGGATCTTGCCCTGGCCTTGAACGGTTTCGCGGATGACATGGAAATTGGTCACGACCAGACCGGGACCGACGACAAACCCCGACCCGGTGATCACCCCGCCGGGTGTGGCGGCCAGAATCAACACCGTGCGCGATTCGATCAGTTGCAACAGGGACGCATCGCGATCGCCCTCGGGCACCACAACCCGCGCCGGGGACGAGGGCAGCAAGGCATCAGGCGCGGCTTGCGATTTGCGTTCCGGCGCAACCCCCAAAGGCGGCGGCAACAACCCCTCGGGCGTGCGTCCATCGGGCAGCAACAAGTAGCCATCGGCGCGACAGACCGCGCCTTCCAGTGCGGTTTCAAGCGCCGCCTGACGATCCCGCAGGCTTTGATTTAGCGCCTTTGCCGCGCTTAGCGCGTCGCCTTCGGTAATGACCGGCGGGGTGGCGGCGGCGTGAAACAACCGGGTGCCGGGCATCAGCAACCAGGCCAGCACACCGCCGGCGATCAGCAGCAAGATCAGCAATGGCACCCAGGCAATCGGCGAAATCCGCGCCCGCTGTTTGACCACGGGGGCCACCACCGGCGCATTGGTCGGCGGCACCGGCGCGCCCACGGGGGGGACCGCTGCCGGGGGGCCACTTAGCGGCAGATATTTGCCCAGCGTCGCGGCGTAATGGGTGGGGCGCGCGCTCGCGTTGGCACCCTGCCCGTCCGGCAACAGCCCCCAGTTGACGATCACCGGACGGCCATTTTGCACCAAGACATCGTCCTGCCCGTAAACGCTGAGCGCGCCCAGCGCCAGATCGGCGCTGGCCGGATCATCGGCCAGCGCGCGCAATGGGCGCAGATGGTCGCTGAGATAGGCTTCGACCCGGTCACGTTCGCCTGCGGGCAGGCTGGACAGTGGGCGCGCCTCGCCGTCGGCCTCACCATACCACGACACGGTGGGCGGGGCGGCGTCATTGCCCCGGCTGATCAGCGGTTCGGCAAACAGCGCGGCCACCTCTGGTCCCGCGCGATCAATCAGCAGGCTGCGCAACTCGGCGTGGCGCTCCAGCACCGGCCTGGTGCCTGCCTCAACGAAATCGGCCGAGGTAACGCGGATCTTGGACAGGAAATATTCGGCCATCTAAGTCTCTCTCAGCATGTCAGCGGGCGCGGCGCAGGGTGGCGGCGCTGCTGCCTTTGGTTTCGGGTTGATAGGTGTCGCATTGGGCGTTGCCCTTGTTGTCCAGCTTGCAGGTGATGTTGCGCCGGTAGATTGACGACCCGTTGCTGCATTTCAGATTGCCCGGCTCGCGCATGGTCAGCGTGCCATTGCCCGGCATTCGGCCCGACAGGTGCCCCTTGCAAGTCGCGCCATTGGTAGAGCGCATGGTCTGGGTGCCATTGCCGTTGCGATCGAAACAGATGCGCCAGTATTTAAAGCGGGTGATCTCGCCGGTGTTGATCTCGCGCACCGCATAATTGGACGACAGTTGCCAGCAGCCCTCCATCACGGAAATGTCCTTGTTGTCAAAGGCATCCGGGTCAAGCCCGCTAGGCGTTCTGGGTTTCACCGGCGGCGGTGGAGGCGGTGGCGGCGGAGGGGGAGGCGGTGGCGGCGGATCGGCCTTGCATACCAACCCGCCCAGGTCATGCTCCAATGCGGCAATGCGGGTTTCCAGCGCCTCGTTGGCGCGGGTCATTTCCCCAAGGTCGGCCCGGGTCTGGCGGTCCTGATCGGTTTCACAGACCGACAGGATTTTGTCGCTGAACGGTATGCGCACGCCGCATGATTGCAACAACAGATAGGCAGACAAGCCAATCAGACCAACAAGCAGCGTGACTAAAACAATGACA
Source organism: Paracoccaceae bacterium (assembly GCA_002400675.1). Classification (GTDB taxonomy): domain Bacteria; phylum Pseudomonadota; class Alphaproteobacteria; order Rhodobacterales; family Rhodobacteraceae; genus NVQY01. Next base: position 5,165 of record NVQY01000087.1, read on the forward strand.
GCAATCCGCATAGCACCTGTTACGCACCCACCCCCGATCTTGCCTTGTGACACGGCCCGGATCAGAGAATGGCCCCTTATTCAAACAGGTTAACACTATGCCGGGCCTGCGGGGGGCCGCAAGGGCTGTGATCCGCTTGCGCGACGTGCGGGCGTTGAAATTGGAAGGGAAACGCCGATGATTGGCTGGCGCTGATCCAGATCGGCCAAGACCCGAACAATACGCCATTCGCAAATTCGCAGAGCTTTCTCGTACCTAACCGGCAATATAGCTGAGGATTGAGGATTGATCTGTTGAAAAGGCTCTCAGCCCGTCAACCCGGCACCGCGCATGTGTCCATCACCACCCCGCACCCGGCAATCAACGCCTTAAACCCGCGCAGATGAACCGGGTATGGTTTCAGGCCCCTCCCCATGTTCGGCTGGCGCGGTGTCGGTGTTGCTGGGGGTGGTATCCCCGCGCATGTCGGGATGGTAAAACCGGTGACAGGCGCGGCCTGCGTGCTTGGCAGCATAAAGCGCCAGATCGGCCTCGTGCAGCAGTTGCGCCGCCTCGGGTTGGGCGGAGGCGGTGCGGATCACCGTGCCGGCGCTGGCGGAAATGCGACAGCTATTGTTGCCAAACGGGATCGGCACCTCAAGCCGCTCGATCAACCGCCCGGCGATGCGTTTCAGTTTGCTACGATCGCGTAGCTGGTCGAAGATGATCACGAATTCATCCCCCCCGACGCGCGCGACAATATCGTCGTCACGGGTTTCCTCGACCATGATCCTTGCCGCTTGTTGCAACACATGATCGCCCGCCGCATGGCCCAGCGTGTCGTTGACCGATTTGAAATAATCCAGATCGAGGTTCATCAACGCAAACCCCTTGCCGCTGGCGATCATGCGGTCAAGGATGTGATCCAGCGCACGCCGGTTCTTGAGCCCGGTCAGGGTATCGGTAAAGGCCTGTTCTTCGGCGGCAATCATCGCCCCTTGCAGGCGCAGGTTCAGGGTGCGCGATGCCTCCATCGCGGCGGATTTAGCTTCGACCAGATACAGCAATTCGATGGTCAGGTCGGTGGCGGAAAAATCGGCTGAATTCAGCGCATAGTCGCGCACCGCGTCGAGAACCGAGATGCCAAACGACAAGTTGATGATCGCGCCACCTTTGCCCGCGCTATCACCCGGCCCCTCGTCGGGCAACGGCACAATCGCGCCTTTCAGCGAGGTTTGCGGCGCGTCGCGGAACTGAAGATGCAGCTTGTTTCCCGCCGTCGCCAGCAACTCGTCAAAATCGGTGACCATTCTGGGCCGTTTCAGTTCGAACAGTTCAAGAAACTTTTGCCCCGCCATCGGTTGATCCGCGCGCAGCTTTTGCAGGGTCGGCCCAACCCGCAGGATATGCCCGGTGGCATCCAGCAACACGAACATCGGGCACAACTGATCCATGATATCGGCGAGCTTGTCCGTGCTGATCATCCCGAACGCGCCCCCAACTCGAAACTTCGCCCCGCGGCAAACGAGGTTTCTATCAGGGTGATGCAAATCACCTCGTTCTGGTCGTGTTTGCCTTCATATTCCAGAAACACCAGCGCGCCGTAATCATCCGCCATTGTCCGCAACACCCCCATCATCACCCAGCCAAACCCCGGCACGCCGGGACCGCACGACAGGGTGAAACGACCCGACACCTCTTCGTGCACTTCAAGGGACGGCAGGTGCAGATCATCCACCGCGAGGCGCGCCCGGTCCGGCAGGTCGTCCAGCGAATGCAGGAATTCCACATAAGTCACCCCGCCAAAGCGCAACAGCCGGCGCAGCGCCTCTACCGAGGGGTCGGACACCAGATAGGTGCCCAGATCCTCAAGCACCTCTGACTGCGGGCGCCCCAGATCGGCGCATAACGCCTCAAGCACCCGAAAGGTCTGGGAATCCTCATAGAACAACATCGCCTCGAATTCGCTAAAGCCAAGATCGGCGGCCTCGGTCACCCGCAGCCAGCGTTCTTTGCCGTATGTCTGGCAGACAAATGTCTGGAGCGCCCTGTTAATCAGACCATGCATAAATTGATGCCCATAGTTATTCGGCACACCATCGCAGGCAGGGCGTTAAAAAACCGCCAACAGATAAAATTCTAACAAGTTTGATGGGAATTTCAGGACCAAAACCCAAAATATCCGGTCAGTTTTCCGGCACAAGCACCGCATCGCCTATAAATAGTGCGTTTGTGCCGCTTGGCCGGATGTCATAGGTCCCCGCCAGCGCCTTTGCCAGAACATCCCCCGGAAGCACCGCCCAGCGCCCGGTGGCAGGGTCAAAGACTTCGTTTACGCGCAGGTTGCCATCGACGCGCAGGACCAGATGATTGGCGCGGGTCTTGCCGTCCTCGTCAAGGTACAGAACCATGGCCTGCTGCGCAGAGGCATCCTTGAGGCTGAAACGGCCCAGCACCAGAACACAGCCCGGGCGGCCATCGGCCAAGGTGCGCGCGCAGCCATCCAGCCAAGTGGTTTGCTGGTAATAGGGCAGATCGGCGAACATGCCTGCGGGCAAGGTGTTGCCCTTGGGGCGGATTGGCATGGTTTGGGCAAGGGTTTGCAGGTTTTGCGGGGTTTCGCGCGCCTCCAGTGTCTGTTGGTACTTGTAGTTGCTGCGTTCCCGCCGGGCGCTGGCGATGCGGATCAGCAATTCGGCCTGATCATCGCGGCCTTCGGCCTGTTCCAGACGCACCAGCCCGGCCTGTCCGGCCTTGCCCCAGTCGTGCTGCATCCGCCAAAGCGGCAGTTGATCGAGATCGCTTTGCCCGGTCTCATAGCGGGCAATCTGGTTGTTGGTGGCAATCGCAAACGGGTTCAGAACCGGGGTCATCCACAGCACCGAAACGGCGATGATCACCAAGGCCATGGCCACGTTCACCTTGCGCACCCGCGCCGCCCAGCCCTTGCCGCGCGCCACCGATCCCGCATAGCCCAGCGCATAGGCCAGCACAAACAGCGCCGCCGTGGCGGCCAGCACCCGGTCCGGCGTCCAGCCGTATTCGCGCACCCGCTCCACCACCGCCCAGACCGCCAGCACCGCCAACACCGGCAGCAACAGCGCCAGCGCCCGGGTGGCAAGGCGGATACCACGGGTATAGACCGCGCGGGTGTCGTCGCGGTCCAGCGCGGTGCTGATCAGGGTGATCGCCGCAATCGCCGACCCCATCAGCGTGGCGGCGGCAGAGAACTCTCCGAACAGGTCGCTAAGCCCGCGAAACGGCAAGGCCACCAGAAACACCACCAGCACCACAAACAGCACCGGCACCAGCAGCCGCAGTAACCGCAGGATCAGGAAGGGCGAGATTTTCTCGCGCAGCTCATAAACCACGGCCAGACCCAGCCCCAGCACCGCGCCGCTAAGGGCAAAGGGCGCCCAGTCGGACCTGAGCAGTTTTTCGATGATGTCCACGCCCACCAGCTGCAACAGGGTGCTGGACAGAAAGGTCACCAGCCAGAACACGGCCACAAAGAGACCGGCGACCAGATAGCGCACGAACATCGACCAGGCCGCATCGAACAGCGCGGCGTAATCGCGCCATTTCCCCGGTGCCTGCAACCAGACCTGAAGGAACGGGGCCGAGAACCCCACCAGAACCATCACCATGACAAGGGTCACCGGATCGTCCAGCAGATTGAACGGCGTCACATGGCGCAGCCCCGCCAGCGCCACCAGCCCGGTGGCAGGCACCGCCACCAGCAACGACCCCACCAGCGCCTTACCCACCGGCACCGGGCCGGCCAGCACCAGCGCGAGGCTGAAATAGCTGGCAATAAAGGTGAACGTCATCAGATACAGCATCGGCGACAGGGACGGATCATCCCACTTTTCCGCCAGCGCCCAAAGCGCCAGCGCGGCGATTGCGCCAAGGGCCGACAGGATCAACCGATGCCGTGCGACCTGTAGTTCCGGGCTTAACGCCATGATCTGATTGCTCCTATGCGGGGGCTACAAGGCGGTCCAGCCGCCATCGACGCTGATGGTGGTGCCGGTGATCTGCGCCGCCGAGGGCGAACACAGGAACACGGTGGTACCGCCGATCTGTTCGACGGTGGCGAATTCCCGGCTGGGCTGGCGTTCCAGCATCACCTTTTTGATCACTTCCTCGCGCTCCATGCCGTATTTCTGCATGGTGTCGGGGATCTGCGCCTCGACCAGTGGCGTCAGGACGTAGCCGGGACAGATCGCATTGGCGGTGATCGGTTCCTCGGCAG
>NVQY01000088.1 GCA_002400675.1 Paracoccaceae bacterium
GCTGGGGCGTCACGCTGGTGACGATTGGGGCGGTCGCCGGGGTGGTTCTGGCCGGGATCTATCTGACCCGGCCCTTGTTCCGCTTTATCCACGCGGCCAATCTGCGCGAGATGTATACCGCCCTTGCGCTGGCGATCGTGGTGGGGATTTCGTTTCTGATGATGCTGGTGGGCCTGTCGCCCGCACTGGGGGCGTTTCTGGCTGGCGTGGTTCTGGCCAACAGCGAATTCCGTCACGAGCTGGAAAGCGACATCATGCCGTTCAAGGGGCTGTTGCTGGGGCTGTTTTTCATCACCGTCGGGGCCGGGATCAATTATCGTGCGTTCTTTGCCAATCCGGGTGATTTGATCGGGCTGGCGTTGCTGGTGATCCTGGCCAAGGGGCTGGTGCTGTATTTTGTTGGCCGGGCCTTTCAGCTAAAGGGGCGGGCGCGGTGGCTGTTCACGCTGGGGTTGGCGCAGGCGGGTGAATTCGGCTTTGTGTTGCTATCGTTTTCGGTGGCGCAGAACGTGGTGCCGGGGCCTTTGGGCGAAAAACTTCTGTTGATTATCGCGCTGACGATGATGATCACGCCGTTGTTGTTTATTCTCTATGAACTTTTGTCGCGCAACATGCGTGACCATCGCCAGGGCACGCATCCGAGCGACAAAATCGACACGCAGGGGCCGGTGATCATTGCCGGAATTGGCCGGTTTGGGCAAATCGTCAACCGTCTGGTGCGGGCAAGCGGGTATCAAACGGTTGTGCTGGATCATAACATCGAGGCAATCCAGCTGATGCGCCGCTTTGGCGTCAAGGGGTTCCTTGGTGACCCGACCCGCCCCGAGTTGCTGAAGGCGGCCGGGCTGGCCAAGGCCAAAGTGCTGGTGGCGGCACTGGATGATCCGGCCAGCGTGACAAAACTGGTGACTTACGCGCGTCGGCAACGGCCCGACCTGCACATTATTGCCCGCGCGCAGGACCGCGCCCATGTGTTCGAGCTTTATCGCGCGGGGGCCGATGACATTGTGCGCGAAATGTTTGACAGCTCGCTTAGGGCTGGGCGTTATGTGTTGGAAAATATTGGCTTAAGTGAATTTGAGGCGGCGGGAGCTGAACAAACCTTCTACGCTCATGACCGCAAAGTTGTCCGCGAACTGGCCGAACTTTGGGACCCGAACCTGCCGATCAGTGAGAACTCCGCCTACATAGAGCGGTCGCGTGCGTTGGAAAAAGACCTTGAGGCGGCCCTGTTGGCTTTGGCCGAGAAAAACCGGTCAAAAAACCCGTAGGGTGGGGTTTGAGCCGATCAGGAGATGCTCCGGGGGAGCATTTCAGGCGAAAACGGCCTTGGCCCGGGGAACCCACGCGTTGCGAGACATTTCATCGGGTAACAGCGTGGGTTTTACCCACCCTACGCCCCGGCGACGCCTGCTTCGGCAAAGGTGGCCATGCCGCTGTGACAGGCAACTGCCGATTTGAGGATGTTGATCGCCAACGCTCCACCGGATGCTTCGCCCAGACGCAGGCCCAGGGACAGCAACGGGGATTTGTCCAGCCGTTGCAACAGGGCCTGATGCGCGCCCTCGGCGCTTTGGTGGCCGGCAATCGTGTGATCCAGCGCGCTTGCATCGGTGCGATGCAGGCAGGCCGCCGCCGCGCAACAGATGTACCCATCAAGAATGACCGGAATCCGCAACTGCCGCGCCGCCGCGATGGCCCCGGCCATGGCAGCAATCTCGCGCCCGCCAAGGCGCGCGAGGATGTCCAGCCCGTCGCGCGCGCCTGCGGCCTGACGCGCGACACCCTCAGTGACAACACGGGTTTTGATCGCCAACCCGGCGTCATCGACCCCGGTGCCGCGCCCGGTCCAATAGGCGGCGGCCCCGCCATATAGCGCGGTGCAGATCGCTGCTGCCGAGGTAGTGTTGCCGATGCCCATTTCGCCAACCACCAGCACATCCGCCGCTGGATCGACCGCGTTCCAGCCGGTTTTCAGCGCGCTCAGACACTCATTTTCGCTCATCGCCGGGGCTTTGGTGAAATCCGCCGTGGGGCGGTCCAGATCAAGCGCGACCACGTCCATGCGCGCCCCCGCCGCCTTGGCCAGTTGGTTGATGGCAGCCCCACCGTGTTGGAAATTCGCCACCATCTGTTCGGTGACTTCGGCCGGAAACGCCGACACACCTTGCGCGGTGATGCCGTGATTGCCTGCAAATACAATCACTTGAGGGGAAGTTATCTGAGGGCGCGCATCGCCACGCCAGCCCCCATACCAGATCGCCAGATCCTCAAGCCGCCCCAGCGCGCCGGGGGGTTTGGTCAGTTGCGCGTTACGCGCGGTCGCGCCACTGGTGGCTTGCGCATCCGGGCCGGGGGCGTTTGCCAGCAAGGCGCGGAACGTGTCCATCTCGGTAAAATCAGGGAGCATTGAAAGCCTCGTTGCATCATTGGTTTTCCCGGTGTTTAACACTCAAACCGCCCACCACAAGTCCCGGAAAGCCCCTGCCGATGCCCAATTCCGACACAAGAGCGCAATTTCTCGATCTGGCCGTGGCCTTTGCCTTGCTGACCCGCCTGCCCCTGCCGCATCTGCCGGACTCCGGTTTTGCCAATCAGGCGCGCGCGGGTTGGGCGTTTGGTCTGGTCGGGGCCGTGGTCGGGCTGATCGCCGGCGTGGTTGGGCTGTTTGCGATGTGGCTGGGGTTGCCCGACGCTGCGGCGGCGGGGCTGGCATTGATGGCGATGATTGTGGTCAGCGGAGCCATGCACGAGGACGGGTTGGCCGACACGGTGGACGGGCTTTGGGGTGGCTGGACCGTTGAGCGCCGGCTGGAGATCATGAAAGACAGCGCTATTGGCACCTACGGCGTGCTGGCGCTGATCATGTCGCTGGGGCTGCGCTGGGGCGCGATTGCAGAGCTGTTGCCGCATGGGATCGGACCGCTGATTGCCGCCGGGGCGGTGTCGCGCGGGCTGTTGCCGGCCGTGATGGCCGCCCTGCCCCATGCGCGCCGGGATGGGTTGGCGCGCTCGGTCGGTGCCCCGGATCGCCGGGTGGCGATTGCAGCGGCAGCGGTTGGCGGCGGTCTGGCATTGGTGGTTGCGGGGGTCTCGGCGGTTCTTCTGGGGGTTTTGGCGGCGATTGGCGTGGCTCTTGTGGCGCGGATCGCCCGCGCCAAGATCGGCGGGCAGACCGGGGACATTCTGGGCGCGTGCCAGCAAGCTGCTGAAATTACAGTGCTATTGGGGCTTGTGGCGCTGAAATGAACCGCGTCAGGAGCGGTTGGGCCAGCCACCAAGAAAAAGGGGCCGCGCCCCATGGCACGGCCCCAAAATTCACAGTCAGATCCCGGTATCAGGCGGCGGCAGCCTTGCGCGACATCAGCACATCGCCAACCTGCTTGGCGGCGGCAACCTCATCGCCCCCGGCTACGGCGGCCACTTCGCGGGTCAGGCGTTCGAGGGCGGCCTCATATAACTGACGCTCTGAATAGCTTTGTTCGCGTTGATCGTCCGTGCGGTGCAGGTCGCGCACCACTTCGGCAATGGCGATCAGGTCGCCTGAGTTGATCTTTTGTTCATATTCCTGCGCGCGGCGCGACCACATGGCGCGTTTGACCTTGGCCTTGCCCTTGAGCGTGCGCATCGCCTTGTCGATCACATCGGGCGGGCTAAGGTTCCGCATGCCGATTTCGACCGCCTTGTGGGTCGGCACCCGCAGCGTCATCTTGTCCTTTTCGAAGGACACCACAAACAATTCAAGGGTGAACCCGGCGACTTCCTGTTCTTCGACGGAAATGATCTTGCCCACGCCATGCGCCGGGTAGACCACAAAATCATTGGGGTGAAAATCGAGCTTTTTTGACTTGGCCATTCAGGGCTTTCCTTTGGTTCGCAATTCGGGACCGGGTCCGGGGCAGATTTAGCAACAAAAAAGCAGCGCGGCGGGGCATGGGTCATGTCCCGTTCAGCTGTGTTCAATCGCAAGAAAAGCCATCCATCGGCGAGTCACCAAATGGGGCGGATCCGGTTGTCGGTATCATCATTGCAGTCAATATAGCACAAAATCCCCCCCCATTAAAGTGCGGGCGCAAATTTAGGCCAATAAAGGTCGCAAGTTCATTGCCTTAGCGGCGTCAAATACATCACAAATGCGGAATATTACCCGCCAAAAGCGCGAATCACCCGCCTTCGCCGGGGGCCTCGGAAAAGTATTTCTCTAGCTTGCCAGCCTCGCCGTCGCGTTCTTCGGCCTCGGGCAACTGGTCTTTCTTGGTGATGATAACGGGCCACATTTCCGAATACTTGCGGTTGAATTCGACCCATTTGTCGGTGTCGGGTTCGGTGTCGGGGCGGATCGCGTCCGCCGGGSATTCCGGTTCGCAAACGCCACAGTCGATGCATTCGTCCGGGTGGATCACCAACATGTTTTCGCCTTCGTAAAAGCAGTCCACGGGGCAAACTTCGACGCAGTCAGTGTATTTGCAGGCAATGCAACTGTCGTTGACGATATAGGTCATGCGCGGGATTCCGATTCACCTGATTTGGCACTTTAGGTAGTTCAGTGCTGCCCGGTCTTCAAGGCGTCATTCGGGCATATGTCGTCGCACCTGTGCCAGCGCGCGGCGCTGACGCTTGTCGGGGCGCCCCTTTCCCTCAAAACGCGGATTGGCGGTCTGGGGCGTTGGCGAGGGTTCGGGCTTTGGCGTGAGGTCGGTGTAAAGCCCCTGCGCCTCAGAGGCCGGACCGCGCCGGTCGCCAAGGGCCTCTATGCGCACCACGCGGACTTCACGCGCCTGAATAAAGGTCAGCACATCGCCGGGGGTGATGGTGCGCGCCGGTTTGCTTACCCGATTGCCATTGATGCGCACGTGACCGGCGCTGACCTGTTTGGCGGCAAGGCTACGGGTCTTAAAGAACCGCGCCTGCCAGAGCCATTTATCAAGGCGGAGTTTGGGGGGAGTCCCGGTATCCTCTGCCATCGCGCTCAGGAATTGTCCTTTAGCCCCATCAAGGCGGCGGCAAAGGGGTTGTCCGGGTCAATCGGTTTTTCCCGCTTGGGGGGACGCGCGGAAAAGGTCTTTGCGCCCTGTTGCGGCTTGCCGCCCGGTTTACCACCGGGTTTACCGCCCGCCTTGGCCCCGCGCGGTCCACGGGGTTTGCCGCCGGGTTTGCCGCCCGGTTTACGACTGGATTTCTCCTGTCCCTGAGGGGCCGCCCCATCGCGCCGCTGATCGCGGTTACGTGGGGGGCGGCGCGCCCATGTGAAGATGTAGAACACTTCCATTTCCGGTGGTGTGGTTTCTTCGGGTGCGGCATCCGGGGTGGTTTCGGGTGCGGTTTCCGCAGTCGCTTCCGCAGTCGCTTCCGCGGTGATTTCTGGTGTAGCTTCGGGTGTGGATTCCGCTGTCGTTTCAACGGCTTCCACGGCGGTTACCTGATCCTTGGCTGGCGCTTCGGCGCTTTTTTCGGCCCCGTCTTCGGCGGCAGGTGTTTCTGCTGCTGCGTCGGACGTTGGGGTATCGCCGGCGTCTTTTGCCACGTCGCTGGCGGTAATCTCCGGCACCGGGGCGGCCTTGACCTTGACCCGTTCATCGCGCGCGGCGTTATAGCCCAGCCCGGCCATCAGGTCGGCGAATTGTTCCAGCGTCATGCCGGTGATCGACAACATGTCTGCCTTGGCCTCAAAACCTGACCGGCTGTCTTCGGCGCGCAACTGATCGGCCAGCCGTTCCAGCATGTCGATGCGGATCGCCCGTGTTCCGGCGGCGCGATAGCCGCACATGGCGTGATAGCCGTCATGCGCGTCCTTGATCGCCGGCACGGTCACCAAACCGGGGGGCGGTGCCTCGGGGAATTCCTGCAAGCCTTGGGCAAGAGACCACAAAACCAGCCGCAACCGGGTTGGCGCGGGTTTCAGCAGCAAGGGCATGAAGATGGTGAACTGACCAAAGCGGATGCCGTGTTTGCGCAGGGCACCGCGCGCGTCCTGATCCAGTTCCTTGACCTCCTGGGCCACATCGGCGCGGGCCAGAATGCCCAGACCTTCGACCATGCGAAAGGCAAAGCCGCGGGCAAGGCCGGTCAACTCTTCGTCGCGTTGCAGCGCCAAAAGCGGCTCAAACAGCGCGGCGATCTTGCGGTCGATGAAATGTTGCAGGCGCCGCTGTACCTTTTGCGCCACATCCGGGCCGGCAACGTCATCGACGAACACCTCGACCATGGGTTTCAGCGGCTCGGCCCCGGCGACAAGTTTGCCAACCGCATGCGCGCCCCACATCAACCCACCCTGTTCGGTAAAGTCGATTTCGGTGTCCGGTGCGTTGTAGAACCGGTCCGCGCGCAGATGAAACTGCGGTGCCAGCGCCTGTCCGGCGGCGGCTTTCAGCGCCTTTTCCTCGGCGGTGCCATTGGTCCCTTTGTCCACGGTAAACCGGAATCCTTCGAGTCGCCCGACAAATTCGCCTTCGACGCTCACGTCGCCATTATCATTCACTTCGGCCAAGAGGGCCTCCTTCTGTTTGAGCCGGCGCAGCAGCATTGACGTACGCCGATCCACGAATCTTTGCGTTAACGCCCCGTGCAGGGCGTCCGATATGCGGTCTTCTACAGCGCGGGTTTCGCCACGCCAATGGTTTTCGTCACGCAGCCAGCCTTTTCGCTGCGCGACATATGTCCAGGTGCGAATATACGCCAAACGCTTGGAAAGCGTGTCGATATCGCCATCCACCCGGTCAATCCGGCGGATTTGTGCCGCCAGCCAGTCGTCCGGCACCCCGCCCGATTGATGCAGGTAGTTGAAAATCACCTCTAGCAGGGCGGCGTGTTCGGCGTGGCTGATGCCGCGAAAGTCGGGGATGCGGCAGACGTCCCACAACAGCCGCACCGAAGCCACGTCGCTGGCGCGCGCCGCCACTTCGGCCACCTGCGACAACGCGGTCAACGCCGACAGGTCGTCCGCCTCGCGGGCCTTGATCAGGTGGTCACTGTCCGGGGCCACCTGAAGCGAGCGGATCAGCGCGTCGGGGGTGGCAAAGTTCAGATCGGGACTGCGCCAGTTCAGCTTTTTCAGCGGGGTGAACCGGTGATCCATGATTGCCTGCGCCAGACCGTCGTCCAAAGGCGGCGCATCGCCGGTGACTCCAAACGTGCCGTCCGACATGCCACGCCCGGCGCGCCCGGCGATCTGCGCCAGTTCGTTGGCGGCAAGGCTGCGCATCCGGCGACCATCGAATTTGGTCAGGGACGAGAACGCCACATGGTCGATATCCAGATTCAGCCCCATGCCGATGGCGTCCGTGGCCACCAGATAATCCACCTCGCCGTTTTGGTACATTTCCACCTGCGCATTCCTAGTTCGCGGGGAAAGTGCGCCCATAACTACCGCCGCACCGCCCTTTTGCCGGCGGATCAGTTCGGCGATGGCATAGACATTATCAACCGAAAACCCGACGATTGCACTTCTGGGTGGCATCCGGCTTATCTTTTTCGAACCTGCGTAGGTAAGTTGCGACATTCTTTCGCGGCGCATGAATTGCGCCTGTGGCACCAGCGCCGCAATCGGTCCCCGCATGGTCGACGCGCCCAGAAACAGGGTTTCATGCAGCCCGCGCGCGCGCAAAAGCCGGTCGGTGAACACGTGGCCACGTTCCGGGTCGGCGCATAGCTGAACCTCGTCGATGGCAAGGAAATCAGCGCCCATACCGTCGGGCATCGCCTCGACTGTGCAGACCCAATATTGGGTGCGCGGCGGCACGATGCGTTCCTCGCCGGTCACCAGCGCCACCACCGAGGGGCCGCGCAGCGCGACGATCTTGTCATAGACCTCGCGGGCCAAAAGGCGCAGCGGCAGGCCAATCACCCCGGTACGGTGGGCCAGCATCCGTTCGATGGCGTAATGGGTTTTGCCGGTGTTTGTCGGGCCAAGAACGGCCACGATGCGTGATGATCCCACGTCGCCCCCCTGCCCTGTTTCGGGACTAAAGCGTTTTGCCTTCGACCTCGGGTTTCAGCCGTTCAAGCGCCTTGGCTACCTTGTCGTTGTTGGGATGTATAGCCTCGGCGCGCTGATAGGCCTCGTAGGCGCGCGTCGGGTCGTTGAAGGTCTCGAACAGGGCGGCAAGGCCGATGATCGCGTTGTAATTGTTGGGGTTCAGGCGCAGCGCGGTTTCAAGATCGGCCACCGCAGGGCCGTAAAGACCGGCAGCGTAATAGGCGGTGGCGCGGGCGTACCAGCCTTCGGCAAAATCCGGCGCATGATCAGTCAATGCGGTCAGATGTTCGATCGCGGCGGTGGTGTCATCGGCCGCAAGCGCCTTGCGCCCGCGTTCCAGCAACAGGTCCATCGCGTCCGAGCCACTTTTGTTCCATAGCGCCAGTAATTGGCGTTCCACCCGCTTAGATTCGGCAGGGTCGGCCTGCGCCAGCGCCGTTAGCAGGGCGGATTCATCCGTCAGGTCGGCCTCTTGCGCGTGCAGGGGGACCGATAAGGCAAAAGAAAACGTGACAATTACGGCGCTTGCCGCGACGATACGTTTGAGATTGGGGTGTTCAATGCTCATAATACCACCCAATGTAACGCGATGCGCGGCGATTTCCAGACCGGAGTGGCGCACAATTTGATGAGGAAGCAAGATGAGCGATTTTCTGACAAAGGCATAGTAGTGAAGGCCAAAGTTCAGACCAGAAACGATCATGAAGAAAACGCAGATACCAACAATAGTGGTGTTGCCATCAAAATAGCCCATGCTAGCGTCGTGGGTGGAAAAACCACCAATGGCTACGGTCGAAAAACTGTGTCCAATCGCGTCAAAAAAAGTCATGCCGGCCAGCCAGTAAGCAAGCATGCACGCAACAGTGAGGCCAAGGTATATAAAAAAGAGTGCTTTTGCCGTTTCAGTGATGCGAGGGGTCAGTTTGTTATCCTTGACGGGTCCCGGTGTTTCTGCACGGTAGAGCTGCATACCGCCAACGCCCAGCATGGGCATGATAGCCACGGCGATGACAACGATCCCGATACCACCCAACCATTGTAACTGCTGGCGGTAATAGAGAATGGATTTGGGCAGAAGATCCAGGCCGGTGATCACGGTGGCACCAGTGGTGGTAAGGCCTGACATGGATTCAAATACGGCGTCTGTGATACTTAGCTGCAATGACTCGGAAAGTACAAAAGGCAGCGCCCCGACAAGGGCCAGCTCAACCCAGAACATCACAGTAATCAGGAATCCGTCACGGCTGCGAAGTTCTGCCCGTTGACGGCTGAATGGCAGCCACATGAGCACGCCCAATGAAAAAGTGATGGCAAAGGACAGGAAAAAAGCCGCATAGGTTTGTTCATCGTAAATCGTGGCGACCACGATGGGTGTCAGCAGCGTCAGGCTGAAAACCATGAGCAGCAACCCGAG
>NVQY01000089.1 GCA_002400675.1 Paracoccaceae bacterium
GAAAACCCAGCCGCTCCTCTCAAGCCCCTGAGGGCTTTGATCGCACGTCCCTATTTGGCGTAGGCCACAGCTGGCAGCCATGTGGTCAGTTCGGGAATGTAGAACACCAGTATCAGCCCGAGGATTTGCAGCAGCACAAAGGGGATGATGCCCTTATAAATGTGCAACAGGCTGATATCCGGCGGGCAGACCCCCTTGAGGTAAAATAGCGCGAACCCCACAGGTGGCGTCAAAAAGGACGTTTGTAAGGTCACCGCCACCAGAATGGCGAACCATACCACAGAGGGGTTATCCACCACGCCAAAGCCTTCGATGGGCAGGTTCAGCCCGGTGATCACCGGCAACATCAGCGGCATGATGATCAGGGTGATCTCGATCCAGTCCAGCAGGAATCCCAGCAGGAAGATGATGAACAGGATAAAGGCCACAACCATATAGGGGTTGTCGAATGTGCCCAGCACCAGACCTTCGATGATCTCATCGCCACCATACCGACGCAGGATGAACGAAAAGAAGTTGGCGGCCAGAAAGATACCGATGATATAGCCGCCGGTATTGAGCGTCTGGCGCATCACGTCCTTGAACACCTTAAAGTTCAGGTTACGCGCCGCCAAGGCCAGCAGGGTCGCGCCCAAAGCACCAAGGCCGGAGGCCTCTGTCGGGGTGGCAAAGCCGAAAAAGATCGACCCCAGCACCAGCAGGACAAGACCGAAAGGCGGGACAACCGATTTCAACACATCGCCGACAACCGCCCAGCTAACTGGTTCGCGGTCTTTGGGGATTGGCATGTTTTCCGGGCGGATCAGGCCATAGATGACGATGTAGATGATATAAAGCGCGCCCAGCAAAAGCCCTGGAAACAGCGCGCCCATGAACAGATCACCCAGCGAAATCGCCAGTTGGTCCGACATGATCACCAGCATGATCGACGGCGGAATAAGGATGCCCAGCGTACCGGATGCGGCGATAGTGCCGGTGGCAATCGGTTTGGCATAGCCCTGTTTCATCATGGTCGGGATGCCCATCACCCCCAGCAGCACCACAGAGGCACCAATGACCCCGGTCGAGGCCGCCAGAATGATGCCAATCACCATCACCGTCAGTGCCAGCCCGCCCTTGAGCGCGCCAAACAGCACCTGCATAGAGACCATCATCTTTTGCGCCACGCCCGATTGATCCAGCATCAGCCCCATGTAGATGAACATCGGCAGCGCCACGAGGATCGGGTTTTCGATCGTCCCGCCAAAGAACCGGCTGGAGATGGCCAGCAGCTTTTTGTAGGAAATGCCGGTTTGACGGAAGTGGATGTATTCGTTGATCAGCGCCTTGTTCGGGTCCAGAACAAAGGCCGCCAATATGACAAAGACCAATCCGACCCCAACCAGTGAATAGACCACCGGAATGCCGCGAAACAGCATGATGATAAAGACGGCGAACATGGCCAGAACCAGCCATTGGTTCAGGTCCATGACCTGCCCCATAAGCGTTAGAATTTGCATGGATCAGCCCTCCGGGCGGGTGCGCCGGCGGGCGGCAATATAGCTAACAACAAGTAACAGAGCGACAATCGCGACACCGATCCACATAGCATTGTCCAACAATGGTTCGCGGGCGATTTTCCGTATTTTCAGCTCTGGTTGGGTGAAACGGACGTACCACCACAAGGCATAGTTTGCGCTGCGATAGGCGGCAAAAAGAAAGGCTGGCAACCCCGCCACAAGAATGCCGAACAGGGTCGGCGGTCTAAGCACGGACAAGAACCGGGTCATTGCTGTCAGCGTCGCCAGAATGGCCACGACGAACAGAACCGGCATCGACACTTTCAGCATCCACAACCCCTGTAACCCGGTCGGGCTGTCAGAGGATTCGCGCACGATGAACGACGCCCAGGAATAATGCAGCAGCACATCGAACATCAGCGCAAGGAACGGCAACAACAACCACCCAAGGCCGAACAATTCGATTTTGGCCTGCTTTTCGCGGGAAAAGCTGGCGTGAAAGATATCAACCCTGACGTGGGAATTGGTGGTGATCGCATAGGCAAAGCCGATCATCATGGCGACGCCGTATAGCCACCATTGCAGATCATCAAGCCAGGCCTGATTGTTGCCCATTTTGCGAATGACAACCTGCGTAACAATGGCCACCATCAAAATCGGGAACAGCCAGGCAAACACATTGCCCACCATCACCACGATGCGGTCGCCCCACAGGTGCTCTTTCCGGTTAATCTCTCCCGGATCGGCGATCTTGACCACCTCCTCCAGGCTCGGCATTGTGCCCGACATTCTTTACCTCCCCGAAATAGACGCATGGCGGCCGGATAAACCAGCCGCCATGTCTTTGTTTTTTATGTGTTTACCGGTTACGGTCCATATACGCGGCCTGCGACCAGACCTTGTAACCCTTGCGGTATTCAGACAGATCGGCCCAAACTTCCTTGAAGAACGGATCTTCGGCTTCCAGTTCGGTAACAACTTCGTTCCAGGCACCTTCAAACGCGTCCAACATCTCTGGCGACCACTGTTTCTGGATGACACCGTTTTCTTCGGTGTTGGTGATCATCGCCTGATAGTTGGTTGCTTCGCCTTCGGCCAAAGTGGTGGCAAATGTGGCCAGGCAGGTGGTTTCGATCTGCGCCTGTGCGGTTTCGCTCAGGTCTTCCCAGACGTCGCCGTTGATCAGCAATTCGAACAGGGTCGCAGGCTGATGCCAACCGGGGAAGTAGTTGTATTTGGCGATCTTGTAGAAGCCAAGACGCGCATCAATCCGCGGCATCGAGAATTCAGTCGCGTCAATCGCGCCACGCTCAAGCGCCGGGAAGATGTCACCACCGGCCAGCAGCGACGTGGATACGCCCAGCTTTTCCATCGCCTTGGCACCAAGACCAAAGAAGCGCATGTTCAGGCCCTGAAGATCTTCGACCGAGTTGATCTCTTTCTTGAACCAGCCCGACGTTTCCGGCGCGATCACACCACACGGCAGGGTTTTGACGTTATAGCCGGCGTCGTCATACATCCGCTGCCAAAGCTTGGCACCGTTGCCATAAAGGATCCAGCCCATGAATTCGCCCGCTTCGGGACCAAATGGCACGGCCGAAAAGATCGACGCGGCGGGCAGTTTGCCCTGCCAGTAGCCGGTAGCGGCAAAGGCGGCGTCAACTGATCCGTTGGCCACGGCGTCAAGCGCCTCGAAGGTCGGGACCAGCTTGCCGGGATCGTAATGCACAAATTCGACCTCGTTAGAGATCAGGTTGACCCGCTCGACGAATTCAACGCCTGCGGTGCCGAGGATCGGCAGGTTTTTCCCAAAGGCGGCGGTCATTTCGATGGTGACCTGTGCCGACGCGGCACCGCTCATCAGTGCAATTCCGGCGACTGCCGAAAGTAGTGTGGTTTTCATGTTTTCCTCCCATGAACGTTAACCGGCCCAAGGACCGGACATTGCGGCGGCTTGTGCCACCTGCGAATTGGTAATGTTTTCTTACCAAATACTATTTGCCGCCCCAAAGCAAGCCCCGCACCGCGACCAGAGGTCACGCGCCTTAACTTATTAGCCGCCTCGGGTGTGGCTTGACCAAAATCACCGCGGCTACAGGTTCTGTGGCCGGGCGAATCAATCTGATATGGATGTTTGGTATTTTCCCCCTGTGACAAATGAAAAGATACTTGGTTCGGGCGATTTTCCCAACCAAAAATTCATTTGTCCACATATGGATGCCACGTTCGGTGCGGATGTTGCCCGGTCAGGACCCCGCCTGTTCTTTTGGCACGGTGAATACATAGGTGTCGGGCATGTCGTCGGGGGGAAAGTCGTCGGGGATGCATTCCGGGCCGGCCAGAAACACCGAGGACCCGAAATGCAGGTGCAACCGCGACAACCGGCGCAGACGCTCGCCGGTCAAATCGGCAAAAAACGCGCTGTATTGGTCGGTTTGTTTCAATTCATCAATGCGTTGGCGGTGACGCGCCACGCTATGGGCATGGGCCGCGGCAATGTCGGGATCTGCCAGCAGCGCATCATATTCGGCCCGTAACGCCGGTAGCATCCGTTGAATCGAATCATCGCTTTCGGCGTTGTTGTTCATGCGAAACCAATAGGCCAGCCCCTGATCACGATCCACATGGTTGACCCGGCCCCGGTCGCGTTTGACCAGAAAACTTTCCGCCGAGCGCAGCGCGTAATGGTTCAGCGTCACCAGATCATACCCCACCGTACGCGACGTGGATCGCCACGCGTTGCGGTATTCCTTTTTCGGCATCGCCTGCCCCGAGCCGTTGACCCACGCCACCTGATCGACAAGCTGCGGCTTTAGCCCTTTGGGGCGGTGCACGCCCATCTTTTTGAACAGGCCTATATTGCGAAACAGGGTCTTGAACCCCCAGGCCTGATGCGGCTTGCGGGTCATCCTGGGGGCGCATTCGATGAAATCTTTGGTGATCAGCCCATCTTTGAAATCTTCCACATCGCCATTGCCAAACAGCCGCCATGTCATTGAAATCATGTTGGCATCCGGCACGGCAGCAAACAGCGCGGCTAATGTGCCGTCGCCCACATGAATGTTTATGAACTCGTCCACATCCATGCAGATCAGCCATCCGGCCTTTTTGATCATCGGTTCTTTCTCGGACGCGGCCAGCGCGGCGTGCTGTGGTTTCAGGCCGGTTTTCTGGAACGGGTTGTCGCGGTGCTGCACAAACCCCTTGGACTGGAGCAGGTCCAGCATGGTGTCGGTGCCGTCGTCGCAATCATTGGTGTAGACCAGAAAATCATCGACACCGATGGCCCGGTGATAGGCCAGCCATTCGAGGATAAACGGGCCTTCGTTTTTCATGGTGGTGACGATGGCAACCCGGTCATTGGTGGCGTGCTGACCGGCGACCTCGGGCATACGCAGCGGTTTGTGGTTCAGGTGGCGCGCCAGCCGCAAAAGGGCCTCGTCTTCGATCAGGCTGGATTTAGGGACAATTTTCGAAATCTTGTCGATGTCTTTGCCGTCGGCGCGATGGCGCAGGGCCATGCAGCGGAAAAACCGCACATCCTTGTCGGCGGCAGTAACGTTGGGCAGGCGCACCAGCCGCCAAGTGACGCCGCTGGGCAGCCGGTCGGGGGCGACGCACCAACGGCCATGCAGGTCGGCATTGTCGAACTGACGGCAGATATGATCGCCAAACCGCGCCGGTTTGTTCTTGCGGATCGACCACGGATACACCCGCTGGCCCATCAGACGCACCAACCCCTGCGGCGCGGCCACGGCCTGATCGAACACGTTTGGCCCGTCGGATTTGGGCAGGATGTCATTCATATCAAGGTTCATCACCGCGCGCGCCTGCCCCATGAACCGCCAGCGCAGCAGTTCATACAGGCCAAGCGCCCCCAGCGGAGATTTCCACGGGTCCGGGTCGGGCAGCGACATGCGGTCCTTGCCCGGCGCGTCGGGGGCGTTGATCGGGTGGGATTCGGGGCCGGTGTCCGGTTTGCCCAAGGGCACGGACGAGGCCAGCACAACAATCGACAGTTTGCGATCGCCGCCTTTTTTCAACCGCTTGGCCAGATCATCGGCAAAGGTCCGGGTCTGGTCCGGGTGACCACGATCAACGATCACCGCCGCTTGCAGATTTTGGGTTTTACGATGCCACGACAGCCAGTCACACACCGCATCCAGCGATTCATCGTTGCGCACGACAATCGCGCTGTTGAGACCGGCGAATAGTTCTGGTTCGGGAACTGTTGGCGTGATTTCCAGCGGATCAGCGTCGCGTAGCGGTAGGGTGACGGGGCCGGTTTCAGGTCGCACGCAGGTAATGATCAAACCGCCACCAACGCTGCGCTGTTCCGGGGCACCGGGGATTGCGGCAAGGTCGATCTGTTCCGGCAAGACCGATGGGGCAAAATAGAACTGCGCCAGAGGCTGGCCTTTGCCGCCGGTCTTTAGCGCCAGACAATCCAGCACCAGCCGGTTATCCGCGTCATCAGCGCCCAGATGGCGCAGAACCACGCTCATGCCGGGCACCTGCAAATGTGTCGCCTAAAGACGATAAGACCCTGCGCCCGCGCCACCGCGCCACATCGTTGCACTATTGTCCTGACCAAACCCTGCCATCCTGTTACTTGCACACTGCCCATGTTCGCCTTGCGGATCGTTTGTCGCCGCTTGGGGCGATATTGTTGTTTTTCGCCCGGCTTACCGTCTCTTTATCAGCGAAGTTGCGCAATTTCACTTAATTTCTGACCTCAGGCTGCGAATTCAAAGGTAAAGATACTGCCGCCGCCGGGTCGTTCGCTGATGGTCACGGTTGCGCCATGGGCGTCCGCGACCGATTTGACGATCGCCAGCCCGATGCCGGACCCTTTGGTCTGTTGTGGGGTCGCAGCACCACGATGAAAGCGCTGAAACAGGGCGGATTTCTGCGCTTGGGGCACGCCGGGGCCACGGTCAAGCACCTGCCAGCCGGGGTTTGTGTCGAGCACCAGAATCTCGACCTCGGTGCCTTCGGGGGAATAGCTGAGTGCGTTGCGCACCAGATTGCCCAGCGCGATGGACAGCAAACCGGCGTGCCCCTCGGCCGGGCACGGATCAGCCCCGGCCACTGCCAGAGACTTGCCACATTGCACCGCAAGCGAGGCCATGTCGCTGGCCACGTCAACGGCGATCAGGTGCAGGTCAACGGGTTGAAAGGATGCCGGCCCCAATGCTTCGGCGCGCGACAGGTCGATCAGTTGTTCGAACAATTGATCAAGGCGGCGCACATCCTGTTTCAGGCCGTCGCGCACCTGCGCGTCCTCAATCAACTCGATGCTGGAGCGCAGCACGGCCAGCGGCGTGCGCACCTCATGCGCCACATTCGAGGAAAAATCCTGCTGTGCCCGATAGCCTTTTTCCAGCCGGTCAAAGGCACCGTTGACCGCCGCCACAAGCGGCAGGATTTCGGACGGCAGGTTATCGGAGGACAGCCGGGCGCCGGTGGATTTCGGGCCAATGTCATGGGCTTGTTGCGAGATGGTGATCAGCGGCCGCAAGGTGCGCCGCGTGGTCACAAACACCGCGCCCAGAACGGCGATAAGGCCGGCCAGCACAAAATAGGCATTCTCGGAAAGTTCATCGAGAAAGACCAGAATCGGGCTTTTGCCACTTCCCTTGGCATGGGTCGAGACCAGAACATACCATTCATCATCGCCGCGAATGGTGCGCAGGATCACCCCGGTTCTGATTTCGGAAAGGGCGAAAATCTGCGGCTGACCAGCGACCAGACCGGGCAGAACCGGCGCAATCGCGTCGCTTTGTTCGCCGCCGACGATGGCCTGCCCGGTTTGGTCAAGCACCGTGTAGTGGTACAGGCCGTCCCGGCTGCGAAACCGGAAGCCGTCGCTGTCGAGGCCGAGGTTTTCAGAGGCGGGGTCAATTTGCCCGGCGATCTCGACCGCCTCAAGGGTCAGCCTGAGTTCGGTGCGTTCGCGAAGATGTTCGTAGGATTCGCGGATCAGGATGGCGATCACCAGTGCGAACAGGAACACCAGCGCCAGAACGATGTTGAACACAAGGCTGCGTTGCAGCGACGGGCGATCGCCAAACAGGGTGGTAAACAGTTTCACGTGCGGTTGTCTTCCAGAATGTAGCCGATGCCGCGCAGGGTATGGATCGAACAGGTGGCCCCCTGTTCGATCAGTTTCTTGCGCAGGCGATGGGTGGCGACCTCGATTGCGTTGGGGGTGGGGGGCGCGTCAAAGCCATATAGCGCGTTTTCGATGCCGTCCTTGGACAGAACCCGCCCCTTGCGCCGCATGAACAGTTCCAGAAGGTCCAGTTCGCGGCGGGAAAACCGCACGGGGGTATCGTCGATCTTCACCGTGCGTTCGTTAGTTTCAAAGGTGATGTTGCCCGCGGCCAGATGCAGCCCCAGCGCGCCACCGGGGCGGCGCAAAACCGCCTTGATGCGCGCCACCAGTTCGGACACGTCAAACGGTTTGACCAGATAATCATCCGCGCCCGAGTTCAGCCCGCTCAGGCGATCCTCAAGCGCGTCGCGCGCGGTGCAGATGATGACCGGGATTTCGGAGTTAACCTGTTTGACCGCCTGCAACACCGACAGCCCATCCATGTCAGGCAGGCCCAGATCCAGGATGATCGCGTCATAGTCAAAGCTTTTGACCGAATGCACCGCGTCCTCGCCGTTGGAAACCCAGTCCACGACAAAGCTGTTCTTGCGCAAACTGGCGCTGGTGTTCAGCGCCAGTTTTTCGTTGTCTTCCACATAAAGAAGCCGCATTGGGGCTGGTCCCGCTATCAGAGGTATTACGCCAATGCCCCATCATCCGGGGGAAGCGCAAGACCTGCAAGGGGTCTTGCACCAAGGGCGCGATTTCCTCGTCAGCTGGCCAGACTTATCGCATCGTCGCTATCCGTGACCGTCGCCAGATCCGCAAGGATCGGGCAGTCGGGCCGGTCATCGCCGGCGCAGCCCTTGATCAGGTGGGTAAGGGTGCCTTGCATCTCGCTCAGTTCCCTGAGCTTTTGTTCAATCCGCTTGAGATGTTCCTGGGCGATGGTTTTCACATCCGCACTGGCGCGGGTTTTGTCGTCATACAGCGCCATAAGGTTGCGGCAATCGTCTATGGAAAACCCCAGCGACCGGGCGCGGCCAAGAAACGCCAGCTTGTGCAAATCGCTTTTGCGGAAACTGCGATAGCCATTGTCGCTGCGCAGGGGCGAGACCAGTCCGATATCCTCGTAATAGCGGATGGTTTTTGCCGGCAGGCCCGACAGGCGGGAAACGTCACCGATGTTCATAATGCTCTCCTTTCTTATTCTGCCACGACCGGACGCAAGGCGGCGTCGGCGGGTTTCGCGGGGATGGGTTGTTCGGCCATGATGGGTCGGATCATACGCAGGCGCAGGGCGTTGGTCAGCACGAATACGCTGGACAGCGCCATCGCCCCTGCCGCCAGTACCGGCGACAGCAACAGCCCAAACGCCGGGTACAGCACACCGGCGGCAACCGGGATCAGGGCGGTGTTGTAGGAAAACGCCCAGAACAGGTTCTGGCGGATGTTGCGCATGGTGCGCGATGACACGTCGAACGCATTGACCACGCCGCGCAAATCACCCGACATCAACACCACATCCGCCGCCTCGATGGCTACATCGGTGCCGGTGCCGATGGCGATTCCAACATCCGCATGTGCCAGCGCCGGGGCGTCATTGATACCGTCGCCGACAAAGGCCACCTTGCGACCACCTTTGGCCAGTTCGTTCAGGGCGGCGACTTTGCCATCGGGCAAGACTTCGGCGACCACGTGGTCGATGCCGATCACATCGGCAATCGCCTGCGCCGTG
>NVQY01000090.1 GCA_002400675.1 Paracoccaceae bacterium
GGCCCAAACCCGCCAATGTGGCTAAAGTATGCACCTTACACTCCGCTTATATTGTGAACCTGCCGCATCGTGGGCGACAGTGCGCGCCGCCGTCAAGCAAAGATAATTGCCTTGACAAGTATTCTTTGCACGGCGCTAATTCCGGCATTGGAACACTGCGATCCAACGGCATGTCTTGCCGTAAATTAACTACTGGGGGGGGATTTTCGAATGTTGAAATTGACGAAACGCCGGATGATGACGGCACTGGCTATGGCCGTGTCGCTTGGATTCGGGGGGATGGCCGCGACGGGTTCATCAGCCGCGAGTGACGGCGAAACCGTGCTGAGGGTGATCCCGCACGCAGACCTGAAAAACCTCGATCCGATCTGGACGACGGCCTATATCAGCCGCAACCACGGCTATATGATCTACGACACGCTGTTCGCGATGGACGAGAATTTCAAGCCACAGCCGCAAATGGTCGATACCTGGACCACGTCCGAGGACGGGCTGACATGGACGTTCAATCTGCGCCCGGGCCTGAAATGGCATGACGGGCTGCCGGTGACGGCCGCCGACGCGGTTGCCTCGCTGCAACGCTGGGGAAAGCGCGACGGCATGGGCCAGCAGCTTTTCGGCGTGATCGAAAGCCTGACGGCCGAAGATGACGACACCATGGTAATGAAGCTAAGCGAGCCTTATGGGCTGGTGCTTGAATCCATCGGCAAGATTTCGTCCAACGTGCCGTTCATCATGCCGGCGCGGGTCGCCGCAACGGACCCGTTCGAGCAGATTGACGACTATACCGGCTCTGGCCCGTTCGTCTTCCAGAAGGACGAATGGATTCCAGGCTCTAAGGTGGTCTACACCAAGTTCGAAGACTACATTCCACGCTCAGAGCCTGCCTCGGCTGCCGCCGGTGGCAAGGTTGTCAAGGTGGACAAGGTGATCTGGACCTACTTCCCGGACCAAACCACGGCGCTGAACGCGCTGATGGCCGGCGAGGTCGATTTCTTCGAGGCACCCTCGAACGATCTGCTGCCGATCCTTGAAGGCAACCCGGACATCACGGCGGAAATCAATGACCCGCTGGGCAATATCGGCTTTGCACGGTTCAACAGTCTGTTGCCACCGTTCGACAATGTCGACATCCGGCGCGCCGCGATTATGGCGATGAAACAGGAGGACTACCTGGCCGGTGCCGTGGGTAACCAGAAATTCTGGAAAACCTGCTATTCGGTGTTCCCATGCGGCACGCCGCTGGCCAACGATGTTGGTTCGGACCTGATCGCGACGGGTGATCTGGACAAGGCCAAGGCCGCACTTGAGGCGGCGGGCTATGACGGTACACCGGTTGTCATCATGCAACCGACCGACATTCCGCTGTTGTCGGCGTTCTCTTTGATCACCGCCGAAAAACTGCGCAAGATCGGTATGAACGTCGACGTGCAGGCGATGGACTGGTCGACGCTGACGTCACGACGCGCCAAGCGGGATCCGGTTTCCGAAGGTGGCTGGAACATATTCCACACGTGGTGGATTGGTGCCGATGTGATTGACCCGATGTCGATCGCGTTCTCGGGCAACCCCGACAAGGGTTGGTTCGGTTGGCCTTCGGACGCAGAGCTTGAAGCCGGTCGCACGGCTTATGCCAAAGCCTCTACGCTGGAAGAAAAGCAAGAGATCGCCCGCAAGGTGCAGGGGCGGCTTTGGGCCATCGGTGCCTCGGCTGAGTTGGGCCAGTTCTTTGTGCCGGTTGCGTATCGCAACAACGTCAAGGGGCTGATCAAATCCCCGGTCCAGTTCTTCTGGAATATGTCGGTCGAATAAGACCTTTGCCGGTCGCGTCATGATGCGCGGCCGGCCCACCTATACCGCCTTGGGGCGCACATGTATCTCTATGTAATTAAAAGAATTCTAGCGACAATCCCGGTGATGGTCATCGTCGCGTTGTTCGTGTTTCTGATGCTGCGTCTGGCACCGGGCGATCCGGCGGCGGTGATTGCTGGCGATTATGCCACCGCCGAGGATGTCGAACGCATCCGTGCCCAGCTGGGCCTGAATGATCCGATCCTGGTGCAAATGGGCAAATGGCTGGCGCAACTGGCGCGCGGCGATCTGGGCACCGCGATCTTTTCGAAATTGCCGGTAACGACCCTGATTGGCCAGCGGTTGGAACCGACGCTGTTACTGGCGCTCTCGACCATCACCTTTACCGTGCTGGTGGCCGTACCGCTGGGCACGCTGGCCGCCTACAAGGCAGGCAGCTGGATCGACCGCCTCGTGATGCTGTTTTCGGTCGCCGGGTTCTCGGTGCCGGTTTTCGTGCTTGGCTATATCCTGATTTATGTGCTGTCGATGCAGTTGAAAATCTTACCGGTGCAGGGCTACAAAAGCCCGTTCGAATATGGCTTGTGGCAATTCGCGCGCCACATGATCCTGCCCACCCTGACCCTAAGCGTGATCTATATCGCCCTGATCGCCCGCATGACCCGCGCCTCTGTTCAAGAGGTGTTACAAGAGGATTATGTGCGCACCGCCCGCGCCAAGGGCCAGAGCGAGTTCAAGATCCTGATGCGCCACGCGCTGCGCAATGCTGCTGTGCCGATAGTCACGGTGATTGGCCTTGGCATCGCGTTGATGATTGGTGGCGTTGTGGTCACCGAAAGCGTGTTTAACATTCCCGGTCTCGGGCGGCTGGTGCTGGATGCGGTGCTGGCACGTGACTATCCGGTGATTCAAGGGCTGATCCTGTTTTTCAGCTTTGTCTACATCCTGATCAATCTGCTGATTGACCTCAGCTACACCCTGTTTGACCCACGGATAAAATACTGATGAGCAACCTGGATCAAGAAACCCTGATGGCAGACGCGGTTCTGTCGCAAAAGGAAGACCCCAGCCTGCTGACTGTGATGGTCAGAAATCGCGCCATTTTCTGGGGCGGAATTCTGTTGTCGCTGTTTGCCCTGATCGCCATTTTCGGGCCGTTCTTCACCGTCGACCCGGTGGCGCTTAGCCCGATGACCCGGTTAAGACCGCCCTCGGCGGCGATCTGGTTCGGGTCGGATTTTCTGGGCCGCGATGTGTTCGCACGGGTGATCTACGGCGCGCGCATCTCGTTGGTAGTGGGGCTGGCGGTGGCCGTGATCTCGGTCATCATCGGGCTGTTTCTGGGGCTGGTGGCGGGCTATGTGCGCCCGCTTGATGCCGTCATCATGCGCACTATGGACGGGCTGATGTCGATCCCGGCGATCCTGTTGGCGATTGCACTGATCTCGCTTTCGGGCGCAACGCTGGGCACGGTGATCATCGCCATCATGATCCCGGAAATCCCCCGTGTGGTGCGGCTGGTGCGTGCGGTGGTGCTGACCGTGCGCGAGGAACCTTATGTCGAGGCGGCGATTGCCGCCGGCACCCGCCTGCCGATGATCCTAAGTCGTCACATTCTGCCCAACACCATCGCGCCGCTGATCGTGCAAGCCACCTATGTCTGCGCCTCGGCGATGCTGACCGAATCCATCCTTGGCTTTCTCGGAGCTGGCATCCCGCCGGAAATCCCCAGCTGGGGTAATATCATGTCCGAGGGGCGGACCTATTTCCAGATTAGCCCGTGGATCATCTTTTTCCCCGGCGTGGCGCTGGCGCTGACTGTGCTGGCGGTGAATATCGTCGGTGACGGGCTGCGCGACACGCTTGACCCCAGAATTGCGAGGAAAATGTGAGCGTGCAAGACTCTAAACCGGTGCTTGAAATCACCGGCCTTACGGTGCGCTTGCCCGAAGGCGCGGACCGTGAATTTGCCATCGAAGATGTTTCCCTTAGCGTTGCCCGGGGAGAGGTCGTCTGCGTTGTCGGCGAATCCGGGTCCGGCAAATCGGTGACTGCCTTTACCGTGATGGGGCTGATCCCGAAAAAAGATCTGGTGCCGGTGGCGGGCAGTATCCTTTTGCAGGGCGAGGATCTGCTGAAAAAGTCTGACCGCCAGATGCGCGCCCTGCGCGGTGAAAAGATGGCGATGGTGTTTCAGGAACCGATGACCGCGCTGAATCCGGTGATCAAGGTCGGTGATCAGATCGCGGAACTGTTGGAGATTCACACCAACATGTCCGGCTCTGCCCGCAAAAAGCGGGTGATAGAGGCGATGGATGACGTCAGCCTGCCGGACCCGAAAACCATGTATAACTCCTACCCGCACCAGCTTTCGGGGGGACAGCGCCAGCGGATCATGATCGCGATGGCACTGGCCCTTGAGCCGGGATTGCTGATCGCGGACGAACCGACCACGGCGCTGGACGTGACCACACAGGCCGAGGTTCTGGCACTGATCAAGGATATCCAACGCCGTCACGGCATGGGGGTGATGTTCATCACCCATGACTTCGGCGTGGTTGCCGATATCGCTGACCGGGTTGTGGTGATGCAGAATGGCAAGGTGGTCGAACAGGGTAGCCGCGACGAAATTCTGCGCAACCCGACGCACCCCTATACCAAGATGCTGATCGGCTCGGTGCCCAGCCTGACTCCGCCGGATCGCCCGGAACCAGAGGTCGCCGAAATCGCGCTTGAGGCGCATCATCTGAACAAGACTTATGGCAGCCGTGGATTTCTGACCAAGGGCCGTGTCGTGCATGCGGCGCAAGATGTGGAACTGATCGTGCGCCGGGGCGAAACCCTGGGCGTGGTGGGCGAATCCGGGTCGGGCAAGTCCACCGTGGCGCGCTGTATCGTGCGCCTGATCGACCCGACCAGCGGCGATATCACCATCGACGGGGCCAATATCGCCACCATGCCGGAACGCGAATTACGCCCCTACCGCAAGGAAATTCAGATCGTGTTTCAGGATCCCTACCGGTCGCTCAACCCGCGCCGCACGGTGGGTCAGTCGATTGTCGAAGGACCAATGAACTATGGTCTGGGGGCCGCAGAGGCACTGGCGCGAGCCGAAGAACTGATGCGCGTCGTCGGGCTGGCACCCGAGGCGCTGGACCGCTTTCCGCATCAGTTTTCAGGTGGGCAGCGGCAACGGATATGCATTGCCCGTGCGCTGGCCATGGAACCCAAAGTGCTGATCGCGGACGAGGCAGTGTCGGCATTGGACGTATCGGTCCAGTCCCAGGTGCTGCGGTTACTGCATGACGTGCGTGAACGTTTTGATCTGGCGATGCTGTTCATCACCCACGATTTGCGGGTGGCGGCGCAAATCTGTGACCGGATCATGGTGATGCAGCATGGCGTGGTGGTCGAAGAGGGCCGCACCGCCGAAGTCTACGCCAACCCGCAGCATCCCTATACCCAAAGCCTGCTGGCCGCGGCGCCGGGACGCGAGATGGATTTTGCCCAGTTCGCTTGATCGATATGAAACGGCACGCCAAGACAGTGCTGGACCTGATCACCAATCCGCCCAGAAGAATGGCCAACGGCGAGAGGCTATGTGATCATCCGGGATGGAACAGGCACACAGCCAATTCTTGCGGCAGCGATGTCGGCACTGCAAATCCAGCGTGTCCGGCAACATCGGCGCATTCCGTAGTCAGCCCTTAAGGCCAGGACCCCGGGGCTGGAAATGAAAGAATGGTATCAACGCAGCCCGGAACGGTTCCGGAAACGGCCATACCACCTGACGGGATGTGGCACCTAACCTGCGACCTGAGCGCGTAATTTTATCAGTCCCAGCACCGTGTCGATGGTAGGCGTAGCGATTCCTGTGATACGCCCCAATTCTTGCACCGAGCCGACCAGAGCGTCAATTTCCATTGGCCGCCCGGCCCGAAGATCCTGCAACATCGACGTGCGATGTGCGCCAACCGCCGCCCCGCCGTCGATGCGCCGTTCGACGTCGATGGGAAATTTCACCCCAAGACACTCGGCAATTTCCTGTGCTTCGACCATCATTGCGCGGGCCACGGCGCGGGTGCCGGGGTTGGTGCACAAGACGTCCAAAGTGGCGAGGGTCAGAACTGAAATCGGATTGAACGACAGATTTCCCCATAGTTTCACCCAGATTTCATTGCGTAGCTTTGGGCGTACCGGAGCTTTTAGTCCAGCGTTGGTAAATACCTTAGAAAGTGCGACGGCACGGTCCGATTTTGCCCCGTCAGGCTCGCCCAGCGAAAAACGGTTACCTTCGATGTGTCTCACCACGCCGGGTGCGACGACTTCAGCCGCCGGATAGACCACACAGCCCAGAACTTTGTCTGGGCCAAACCCGTTCCATTGCGTGTCATTGGGGTCAACCGACTTCAGCCGCGTGCCTTCCAACGGCCCGCCGATTTTGTGGAAATACCACCATGGCACCCCGTTCACACCACTGACGATGGTGGTGTGGTCACCGATCAGCGGCATCATCCCGTCCACGGCTGGAGGCACTGAATGCGCCTTGAGCGTGACGATGACATAATCCTGTTCGCCAAGTTCACTTGGGGTATCTGATGCGGTGACGGGCACGGTGGTATCACTTTCCTCTTCGATCAGGCGCAACCCGTTCTGACGGATCGCAGCCAGATGCGGCCCACGCGCCACAAGGCTGACATCTGCCCCGGCAGTGGCCAGCTTTGCACCAAGATAGCCGCCGATGGCTCCGGCCCCGAATATGCAGATTTTCATGACGCCCCCCCCCTTGGTCATTCGACTTTGACCAGACCCAGCTTTTCCGCCAGCCCGATCCGTTGCWTTTTGCCAGTCGCGCCCTTGGGGATTTCGTCCAGAATGATCACCCGGCGCGGCACCTTGAAACCGGCAACACGGCTGGCGACAAAGTTGCGAATATCGGATTCGCTGGCCGTTTCACCTTCACGAAGGACCACCGCTGCTGCAACTTCCTCGCCGAGTTTCGGATGTGGCAGCGCAAAAGTCACGACTTGCTCAATGGCCGGATGATCCATCAGCACGCCGTCCACCTCAAGCGGGCTGATCTTTTCGCCACCCCGGTTGATGATCTCTTTGAGTCGCCCGGTCAGACGTAAATAGCCCTGTGCATCAATCGCCCCCTGATCGCCGGTTCGGAACCAGCGCCGGTTGTCAGCGAAAAAGAAGCTCTTGGCATTGGCAGCAGCGTTACTTTCATAGCCGGGTGTTACGTTCGGCCCGGAAATGACGATTTCACCGGTGCCGCCGATCAGATGGTCTTCAGTCTCATGCGCGATGCGCACCTTTGGCCCGGCGGCCATGCCAACCGATCCGGGTCTTTGCGCCCCGTCGGCCAGCGGGTTCGACGTCATCTGATGCGCAGCTTCAGTCATGCCGTAGCTTTCGATTACCGGGGCCCCGAAGGTCGCGTTCAGTTCCGCCATCACCTGGGCGGGCAGAGAGGCCGAGGACGAGCGCAGAAACCGCAAACTTGTGCTGGCAATCACGTCCTTGTTGCGCCGGGCCCGGGACAATATCGCCTGATGCATGGTCGGTACGGCAGTGTACCAGCTGGGCTTGGCGTCCTGCATCCAACGGAAAAACCGCAGGGCGTCAAATCCGGGCGCGCACCAAACCGACCCGCCCGACGCAAGTGACGCAGATACCGCCGCGATCAGCCCGTGGATGTGAAACAATGGCATGACGTTCAGACAGCGATCCTGTGGCGTCAAGGCAAGTGACGCGCCAACATTGCGGGCCGAGGCACAGATGTTTGAGTGTAGCAAAGGCACGATCTTGGGGCGTGATGTGGTGCCGGAAGTGTGCAGGATAAGGGCCACATCCCTGGCCGTGGGCGCGGATGTATCACAGTCGGCATCCGTGTCGCTATGCGACCTGATTTCGAACCCACCGGCTGGCGCGCCAGCGGGGACGGCAAGGCGCAGAACTTTCAGACCCAGCGATTGTGCTGCCGCTACAGCGGGTCCATCGTACTCATCGCCCACAACCAGCACCTTGGCCCCGAGGTCATCCAAATAGAAGGCGAATTCGTCTTTGCGGTAAGTCGGGTTCAGCGGTGCAGTGACCGCACATTGCGCAATGGTGACGAATGCTGTCGCCATTTCCGGCCCATTGGGCAAGACAATGGCCACCCGGTCATGACGTCCGATCGCATTGGCCTGCAATTGCCGGGCCACCTGTGCAGAAAGCCGCCGCAAATCCCCATAGCTCAGCCAACGCCGTCCCGGCGCACCTATGGCTGGCGCGCCGTCGGGGTGGTTTGCGATAAGCCCGCAAATCGTATCAGTCATTTGCATCACCTTTCAGTTACGTGGCATCGTCGTGCCGGTATCAGTCGTGCCGGTATCAGGGGATTCACCAGATAGACCATGAAATCCGGAACTTCATCAAACCGGACACCCGGATGGCTTTGCCATTCGCGGCTCAGAACGCCATTTCGGACGCGGCACACTTGTTCCATCAAAGATCCGGCGGCACGCGGTGTCTCGTGCTCTGTTCATAGGCAAAGGCTAAGTCGAGCAATCTGACATCCCGCCAGGCGGTTGAGAAAAATGACAGGCCCACAGGTAAACCGTGCACATATCCGGCCGGAACGGTGACGCTGGGATAGCCCGCAATCGCTGCCGGACAGGCGCTGCCGCCTGAACGGTTATCTCCATTTATCCAGTCAATCAGCCACGGGGTGCAGGTTGTAGGCGCGATGATCGCATCCAGCCTGTGCAAGTCGGTCATCCGGTCAACGCCAAGATCCCTCGCGAGAGTCCGGCAGGTGGCCCGCGCTTGCAGGTAGGCGTTATTTTCCAACCCGACCGTTGCCTGTGACAATTCAAGGATTTCCTGCCGGAACCATGGCATGATGTCGGTTTCATGCGCACGGTTGAAAGCTATGACATCTTCCAGCGTGGCAACACCAACCGTTTCGCCGCGCGCAGCCAGATACCGGTTCAGGCCAACCTTGAACTCGCTCGACATGAGAACAGTTTCGAGTGGCCGCATATCCGCTACTGGTGTCAATTCCAGGTCGTCGATCACAACGGCCCCACAGGTTTGCAGATCGGCAATGGCATTTGCAACCAGCACGTCGATATCGTCATGGAACCCACAATAGTTTCTGGCCACGCCGAT
Organism: Paracoccaceae bacterium; assembly: GCA_002400675.1. GTDB lineage: Bacteria > Pseudomonadota > Alphaproteobacteria > Rhodobacterales > Rhodobacteraceae > NVQY01. Next base: position 8,974 of record NVQY01000090.1, read on the forward strand.
GCGTGCCCCCTTCAGCGCCTGCACGTCTGGAACCAGCGACCCGAGACCTTCGCAACAGGCCTGTGCCAAATGAGTAGTCGGATCCTCTGGGTCGGGACCACAAATGCTGGCCGCCAGAATAGCGGCGTCCGCAACAGTTCGCGCCAAGGGCCCCGCGGTATCCTGCGTGTGTGATATTGGGATGACGCCACTGCGGCTGACCAGCCCAACCGTCGGTTTGAAGCCAACGACAGAGTTCATCGCCGACGGGCTGACGATGGACCCGTCGGTTTCCGTGCCGATGGCCGCCACGCAGAACCCCGCCGCCACGGCCACGGCAGAGCCGGAACTTGACCCACCCGGACTGCGCAGCGCGTCAT
>NVQY01000091.1 GCA_002400675.1 Paracoccaceae bacterium
CACAGCCGACCCCGCGCGCGAACATCTTGGATTGCAGGAACGAGCCGTAGACGTAAACTTCGTCCTTGATCTGCCCGTCGGCCTCGTAAAGGCCGGGGCGCAGCGTGGCCAGCGTATAGGCATCGGCAAACGGCGTGCCGGGATTGGGATTGCCGCCCAGCAATGACTCGCGCCGGGAATGGCAGGCCGCGCATTGCTGATCGCCAATCGCCTTGACCCCAATCGGAAACCCGTAGGCGTCGATGTTTGGCGGCCCACCGGCCAGAACATCCTGCCCCTCGGTCCAACCCAGATGCGCCGAGGCCTGACCATGGCACGCCTCGCACCCCACGCCCATTTCCGCCGTGGTCGAGGTGTATTTGCCGGTGCGCGCGCCGTAGTTACGCTGGTATCCGGTGGCGTGACATTCGGCGCAGCGCCCGTTCCAGGTCTTATAAGGGCCGCTCCAGTGTAGCCCGTCATCGGGCGGCAGGACCTGATCGGGATAGAGGTTATACCAACGTTCCTGTTCTACATCCCAGACCACATCAAGGCTTTGCTGACGCCCCGGTTCGGTTTCCAGCAAGTATTGCTGAAGCGGGGCGATCCCGGCGGCGGAATGCACTTTGTATTGCGTGGTTTGCCCGTCCATTTCCGTCACGGTGACAAAATATTCGCCCTCGCGGGTGCTGAACCGGGTCACGGTCTTGCCATCGTCGAATTCGGCATCGTTGAAGTCGCCCAGCATGGTTTGCGGGGTGGGCCGCGTCCACGCCAGCGCGTGTTGCGAACCTTTCCACAGGTCGGCCTGATCGGCGTGGCAATCAGAGCAGGTGTCCGAGCCCACATAGGACAGCGATTGTGCAGAGGCCGCATTGCCCAGCAGCAACACGACACATAACCGGGCCAGAAGGGTCAGGAAAACGGGCATGGCGGGTCTCCGGTCAGTTGGCGGCTGAATACGCTAAACTTAAGATAAAGCAGCAAAATACCTGACGCTTATCATTACACGTCACGACTACGTCGCGCAATCAATTCGCCGTTGTACTCGGCCCCAAAGATCAGGATCGCGGCCATCAGATACATGAATATCAGCGCCGCCATTGCCCCGGCCAGCCCGGCGTAGGTGGCACCGTAGGTGGAAAACCGCGCGATATAGATCGCAAACCCCTGCACCGCCGCCGCCCACAGACCAAGCGTCAGCGCGGCACCGGGCAGTATCTGACGCAGGGACCGGCGATGCCCCGGCAGCCACAGATGGCACGCCAGCACCGACGCCACCGGCACGCCCAGCGTCAGACCGATGCGCAGGCGACTGCCGGTGAACCAGTCGCTCCAACTGCCGGGGACGGCTTCGGTGACATAGTTGAAATAAAGCGGCAGGGCGACCTCGACCGCCGTGGCCAGTAGCAACATGGCTCCGCCGCCCAGCACAAACACCAGCGACAACAGGCGCGCCTTCCAGAACGCCACATTGTCGGTCTCGCGGTAGGCCAGCGTCATCGCCACACGCACCGCGTTGACGCCGTTCGAGGCAAAGTAGATCGCCACGATGCCGCCAAACGTCATCAACCGGGTGGACGAGGCCGCAACCACCTTTTGGATCTCGGAAATGATCGGGTTGGCGACCTCTTCGGGCCAGGCACCGAATATCAGGGCGATCAGGTTGTCGGTATTCACGTCCTGCGACAGGAACCCGGCCAGCGAGACGCTGAACAGGATGAACGGAAACAGCGCCAGCATCATCGACATGGCGATATGGCTGGACATGACCCAGCCGCCCTTGCGGTCAAACCGGGCCGCTGCGGCCAGCAACGCGCGGATGAAATCAGAGGCGTGGACCTTGATCATTCCCAGTGTTTACGGGCTGGCAGGCGGTTCATCAGCGACACCAGATAAGCGGTCGAGATGCCAAACCCCAGCATCCCGGTAATCGCCGCGAATCCGGCAAAAGTCCGCACCCCGGGCGCAAGGACGATGTCGCCGTAGCCCAGCGATGTATACGTCACCAGCGAAAAATAGATCGCCGGATTCCAGCCCGGCAGCACACCAAACCACACATAGACCAGCGCCCAGGTCCATATCTGCGCCGTGTGCGAAGTAACGATGAACCCCAGCGACAGAACAAAGGCCGCAATCACGTGGCGCACCCGGCTTTTGCGTCTCAACCACGCTGACACCCTGTCCATGGTCATTTCGGCCAGCGCCAGAAACAAAACCTGAATGATCAGACAGATGACCAGAAACAGGCTGCCCCAAAGAATTTGCTGTAAAAGGGTCATCAGATGGCATCCGTGTGTAATAGACGGTTGTTTGCCCGGCAATGGGCACGGTATTGTGTGCATGATTAATTGGAGACGCGTCAATGAACAACCTCATGCACGGAATTCACCAAATTGGGCGACCGGGATATCTTGGGCTGCTTGCCGCCCTGTTGCTGGGTGCCCCGGTTCTGGCGCAAGAGGACGACGGGCAGACGACGGCTCCGCGCCCGGCCAAGGTGATCGAGGTGCAGGCGGTGGACGCGGCTCTGACCCGGCAATACCCGGCCATCGTATTCCCCAGCCGCGAGGCGGAATTGTCGTTTCGGGTGTCGGGGCGGGTTGTGGAATTGCCGATACGCGCCGCCACCAAGCTAAAGCAGGGCGAGGTGATTGCCGTACTGGACAAGCGCGACTTTGAAAACACCATCGCCCGGCTGGAAAGCCAGCGTGACCAGTCCGCCGCCCAGCTTGCCGCGCTGAAAAAGGGTGCCCGCGCAGAAGAGATCGTCGCCCTTCAGGCCGCGGTCTATGCCGCGCAGGCCAAGGTCGATCAGGCCCGCCAACAGGTCAACCGCACCCGTGAATTGTTCGAAAAGGAAATCGTCGCCAAGGCGCAGCTGGAAAAGGACGAAGCCAGCCTGAGCGTCACGCAGGCGCAACTTCGCACCTCTGAAGAAGAACTGGTGATCGGCCAGTCCGGCGGGCGTCAGGAAGATGTGGACGCCGCCGAGGCGGTGCTGCGCGGGTTAGAGACCGACATCACAAACGCGCGCAATAATCTGGCCGATGCCACCTTGCGCGCGCCGTTCGACGGGGTGGTCGCGCGCCGCCATATCGACAATTTCACCAACATCACCGCCGGCGAAGACATTGTTCTGCTGCAAAACTTAAGCACCATTGATCTGGTGTTCGACATCCCCGGTGCCGATGTCATCATGTGGAGCACGATGGACTGGGAAAACCTTAATGCGGCGGTCGAACTGACCGGCAGCAACCGGGAACTGACCGTCAGCGAACTGGTCGAATTTTCGACCCAGGCCGACGCCGGCACCCAGACCTATCAGGCGCGTATTTCAGTCGAGGTGCCCAGCGGGCGCACCGCACTTGCGGGTATGGTGGGGCGGGTCAGGATCACCGCTCCGGCGCTGGAAAGCGTGCGCAAGCTGAACATTCCCATCACTGCGCTGGCCACCACGCCCGAGGGCAATCCGTTTGTCTGGATCGTCGATCCCGCCAGCAACGCGCTAAGCGAACGCAAGGTTGAAACCGGCGACCTGTCCGAGGACAAGGTGGACATAATTGACGGGCTTGAAGCCGGGGATATCATCGTCACCGCCGGCGTGTCCCGCCTGAGCAAGGGTCTGGTGATCCGCCCCATTACCACGGTCGGGAACTAACGCCATGGATCTGGCCAGTTTTGCGCTGAACAAGCGCGTCATCTCTGCCTTGTCGACTATCCTGATTCTGGCGGCCGGGCTTTATGCCTATACCGCCCTGCCCAAGTTCGAGGACCCGGAGTTCATCATCCGGCAGGCGCAGATCATCACCCCCTACCCCGGTGCCAGCGCCGAAGAGGTGGCCGATGAAGTCACCGACACCATCGAAGCGGCACTGCAACAACTGTCGGGCGTCGAGGAAATCACCTCTAATTCGCAACCGGGGCGCAGCACGGTCACCGTCGAATTCACCATTCCCGCCGCCAAAACCCGCTCCGACCTGGCTCAGAAATTCACCGAAATGCGCGCCAAGATCAGCGACGTGCAGGGCCAATTGCCTCCCGGATCGCTTGGCAGCCTTATCTTTGACGATTTCGGCGATGTCTACGCGCAGTATTACGCCATCACCGGCGAGGGCTTTTCCCTGCCAGAACTATACGCCTATGCCAAGGATCTGGAACGCGAACTGGTGCTGGTTGACGGGGTGTCCAAGGTGGCGCTGACCGGGGTGCAGGACGAAGTGATCTATGTGGAATTCTCGACCGCGCGGCTTATTCAGCTTGGCCTGTCCACCGATCAGATCTCAAGCGTGCTAAAGGGGCAGAATCTGGTGACCCCGGGCGGGTCGATCAAGGCGGGCGATATCCGTCTGAGGGTGCGCGCCACCAGTGCGGTCAATTCGGTTCAGGCGATTGAAAATCTGGTGATTGTTGACCCGAAAAACGGTAAATCCTACCGTCTGGGCGATATTTCCAACGTCACGCGTGGGTTGAAAGACCCGGCGACGCAGCTGCTTTATCGCAACGGCAAACCGGCCATCGCCATGGGGATATCCAACGTCATCGGCGGCAATGTGGTGATCCTGGGGGCCGCCCTTGATCAACGCATGCAAGAGCTGATGGATCAACGCCCCATCGGCATCGACGTTGAGCCGATTTCGGATCAGGGCGCAAGCGTGCGCATTTCGGTCAATGATTTCGTGATGAACGTCGTGCTGGCGCTGGTGATTGTGGTGGGCACGTTGCTGATCTTTATGGGGTTGCGATCGGGCATCCTGATGGGGGGCATTCTGCTGGTCACGGTGGCGGGCACGTTGTTTGGCATGTTGCTATACGGGCTGGACATGCAGCGGATTTCGCTGGGCGCGCTGATTATCGCGCTGGGGATGCTGGTGGACAATGCCATCGTCGTCGTCGAAGGCACTTTGGTGCGGGTGCAAAAAGGCGAATCCGCAGCGTCGGCCTCGGTGGCCATCGTAAACCAGACCAAATGGCCGCTTTTGGGCGGTACGGTGGTGGGGTTTCTCGCCTTTTCGCCAATTGGATTTTCGCCCGACAACACCGGCGAATACGCGGGGTCGCTGTTCTGGACGGTGATGATCGCGCTGTTGTTTTCATGGCTGGTCGCGGTGTGGCTGACGCCGTGGTTCTGCGTGTTGCTGCTGAAGCCAGGCAAGGTCGCGGAAAAGCCCGAAAACGTGCTGATGCGCGGATACCGCACCTTTCTGGGCCGCGCGATCCACTATCGCTATGTCACGGTGGGGATCGTCGTGGCGCTGTTCTTTTCGGCGTTGGCGGTTCAGCCCTTTGTGCCGCCGGGGTTCTTTCCGGCCTCGACCCGCCCGCAATTCGTGATCGACTATTTCCTGCCCGACGGCACCGATATCGAAGCCACGCAGGCCGATATTCTGAAAATCTCAGAATACGCCCGGACGCTGGGCGGGGTGACCAGCACCAACACATCGGTAGGCAAGGGGCATTTGCGATTCATGCTTAGCTATACGTCCGAGGATGCCAATCCGGCCTACGGGCAGATTCTGGTGGACGTTGAAGAATACAAGCAGATCGACGCGTTGGTGGTGGATTTGCAGGCCTGGGTAGGGGAAAACCTGCCGCAGGCCAATTCCAAGGTGTGGAAATTCATGCTTGGGCCGGGGGGCGGTTCAAACATCGAAGCACGGTTCTTTGGCCCCGACCCGGTTGTGTTGCGCCAACTGGCCAGCGAGGCCAAGGCGATCATGGAGGAAAACGGCGCCATCGCCATCAAGGACGACTGGCGCGAACAGGTGCCGGTGCTGCGCCCGCAGATCGACACCGAAAACGCCCGCCGGCTGGGCCTGACACAGGGCGACATATCGGCGGCCATTGCAGGTCAGCTTGACGGCACGCGGATCGGCATTTACCGCGAAGACGACGAATTGCGCAACATCATCATGCGCCCGATTGAGGCCGACCGCAAAGACGTGGGAAACCTCAAGGACATCTATGTGTTCAGCAATCTCACGGGCGGTTACATCCCGATCGCGCAGGTGGTGCAAAAGTTCGATCTGGTGTTCGAAGCGGGCAACCTGCGCCGGATTGACCGCAAGCTGATGATCACCGCGCAATCGGACAACGCGCCGGGCGTGTTGTCGGGCGATCTGTTTGAACAGGTGCGCGGGCCAATCGAGGCGATAGACCTTCCTCCGGGGTATACCCTTGAATGGAAAGGCGAATACGGCAACTCGCAAGAGGCCAACGAAGGGCTGGCAATGACCATGCCAATCGGTTTCGGGGCGATGATCATCGTGGTGATCCTGTTGTTCAAYGCGGTGCGTCAACCGCTGATCATCTGGCTGACCGTGCCTTTGTCGCTGATCGGGGTGATCTGGGGGCTGGCCCTGTCCGGCACCCCGATGGAGTTCATGGCSATYCTTGGCGTGCTGTCCCTGACCGGCATGTTGATCAAGAACGCCATCGTTCTGATTGATGAAACCGACAACCAGATCGGCGGTGGCAAGGCACGCATGTCGGCGATCATAGACTCGGGCGTCAGCCGGGTCAGGCCGGTCTCTTTGGGGGTGCTGACGACGGTGCTGGGGGTGGTGCCGCTGCTGTCCGATCCGTTTTTCAAATCGCTGGCGGTGGTGATCATCTGCGGGCTTAGCTTTGCCACCATTCTGACGCTGATTGTGGTGCCGGTGCTGTACTCGATCTTTTACCGGGTCACCGAGGACGAGATCACGCCCGAAGCAACCTGAGAACCGGGGCAACTCGGCGGGGCAGCGGGGACATCATCCCCCTGCCCCTTTCAGCCTCGTCTGCCTATTCCGCCGCCAACCGCCCGGCCGCAAGGATTTCCTTAAGGTAATGCCCGGTATAAGAGTCCGGGTTCTCGGCCACCTGTTCGGGCGTGCCGATGGCGACGATCCTGCCGCCGCCGTCACCGCCTTCGGGACCGATGTCGATGATGTGGTCGGCGGTTTTGATCACGTCCAGATTATGTTCGATCACCACCACCGAATTGCCCTGATCCACCAACTCGTGCAACACTTCCAACAGCTTGCGCACGTCCTCGAAATGCAACCCTGTGGTCGGCTCGTCGAGAATATACAGCGTGCGCCCGGTGGCGCGTTTGGCCAGCTCCTTGGACAGCTTGACCCGCTGCGCCTCGCCGCCCGAAAGGGTCGTCGCCTGTTGCCCGACCTTGATATAACCAAGCCCGACCCGCACCAGCGCGTCCATCTTTTCACGGATGCTTGGCACCGCCTTGAAAAACGCCTGCGCGTCTTCAACCGTCATATCAAGAACGTCGGCTATGCTCTTGCCCTTAAAGCGAACTTCGAGAGTTTCCCGGTTGTACCGCGCGCCCTCACAAGTCTCGCATGTGACGTAGACATCCGGTAGAAAATGCATCTCGATCTTGATCAAACCGTCGCCGGCGCAGGCCTCGCAACGCCCGCCCTTGACGTTGAACGAAAACCGCCCAGGCTTGTAGCCACGGGTCTTGGATTCGGGCAAACCGGCGAACCAGTCGCGGATCGGGGTAAAGGCGCCGGTGTAGGTGGCCGGGTTCGACCGCGGGGTGCGGCCAATCGGGCGCTGGTCGATGTCGATCACCTTGTCGAGATGCTCCAACCCGCGGATGGTTTCGCACGGGGCCGGCGTCTGGCGGGCACCATTCAGCCGCATCGAGGCGGTCTTGAACAGCGTTTCAATGGTCAGCGTCGACTTGCCCCCGCCCGACACGCCGGTCACGCAAACGAATTTGCCAAGGGGGAATTTGGCCGTGACCGCGTGCAGGTTGTTGCCGGTCGCCTTGACCACGGTCACCGATTTCCCCTTACCTTTGCGGCGCTTATCGGGAATCGGGATCGACCGCGTGCCGGACAGGTATTGCCCGGTCAGCGACGCAGGGTCGGCCGTAACCTGTTCGGGCGTGCCGTGGCTGACCACGCGCCCGCCGCGCACCCCGGCCCCCGGACCGATGTCGAACACATGGTCGGCAGTGCGGATCGCTTCTTCGTCATGTTCGACCACGATCACCGTGTTGCCCTGATCGCGCAGGTGTTTGAGCGTCTCTAACAGGCGGCCATTGTCGCGTTGATGCAAGCCGATGGATGGCTCGTCCAGCACATACAGAACCCCGGTCAGACCGCTGCCAATCTGGCTGGCCAGACGGATACGCTGACTTTCGCCACCCGACAGGGTACCACTTGAACGTGACAGCGTAAGGTATTCCAATCCCACGTTATTCAGGAACCCAAGCCGTTCGCGCACCTCTTTCAAAATGGCCCGGGCGATCTCGTTTTTCTGTTTGGTCAGATGGTCAGGCGCAGTCGTCACCCAGTCAAGCGACTCGCGGATCGACATCTGCACCACTTGCCCCACGTGCAGCCCGGCAATCTTGACCGCCAACGCTTCGGGGCGCAGGCGGAAACCCTCGCAGGTCTGACAAGGCCGGTTGTTCTGATAGCGTTCGAATTCTTCGCGAATCCAGTTCGAATCGGTCTCGCGATAGCGCCGTTTCATGTTGGGAATCACGCCCTCGAACACCCGCGTAACCTGATAAACCCGGCCCCCTTCGTCGTAACGGAACGGAATTTCCTCTTTGCCGGACCCATACAGGAACACCTTTTGCACCGCTTCCGGCAGGTCTTTCCACGCGGTCTGGCGGTCAAATTCGTAGTGTTTTGCAATGGCTTCGATGGTTTGCAGGAAATAGGGCGACTTGCCCTTGCGCCACGGGGCCAGCGCGCCGTCGTAGATTTTCAACGTCACATCCGGCACCACAAGGCGTTCGTCAAAGAACAGTTCTTTGCCCAGACCGTCGCAATCGGGACAGGCCCCAAACGGCGCGTTGAACGAAAACAGCCGGGGTTCGATTTCCGGGATGGTAAAGCCGCTGACCGGGCAGGCGAATTTTTCTGAGAACGTATGGCGTTCGGGGTCGTCAGTTTCGGTACCGGGGGCAGTTTCGAGGATGGCGATGCCGTCAGCCAGATCAAGCGCGGTGCGCAAGGAATCGGCCAGCCGGGTTTCCAACCCTTCGCGGATCACGATCCGGTCCACCACCACGTCGATGTCATGGCGGAATTTCTTGTCCAGAACCGGTGGATCATCAAGTTCGTGAAACTCGCCATCGACCTTGACACGCTGAAAGCCGGATTTGCGTAACTCAAGGAATTCCTTGCGATATTCGCCTTTGCGGTCGCGCACGATCGGGGCCAGAAGATAGGCGCGCGTGCCCTCTTTCATGGTCATGATCCGGTCGACCATGTCCTGCACCTGCTGGGCCTCGATCGGCTTGCCCGTGGCGGGCGAAAACGGCGTGCCGGCGCGGGCGAACAACAGCCGCAGATAGTCGTAAATCTCGGTCACAGTTCCCACA
>NVQY01000092.1 GCA_002400675.1 Paracoccaceae bacterium
AGGAAGGTATGTCGAAGATGTCTATTGATCTGGCCCGCGTTGAATTTGAAGGCCCCGTCATGGGCACCCGGTGGAGCGCCGATCTGGGCCTGCCATCGGGCACCGACCCCAAGGCCGTAGAGGCCGCGCTGGCCGCTGCGGTGGCACAGGTGGATGCGCAGATGTCCACCTGGAAACCCGACAGCGACCTGATGCGCCTGAACCGCGCGCCGGTGGGCGACTGGGTGGAAATCCCGCGCGAATTGATGCAGGTGCTGGCGCGTGCGTTAGAGATCGGGCGCGCCTCGGACGGGGCGTTTGATATCGGGCTGGGCGATCTGGTGTCGGCCTGGGGCTTTGGCGGGGATGCCCCCGACACGGCGGCGATCCGCGCCAATCTGGGCCGGGCACGCGCGCCCAGCCACGACGGGCTGGAACTGGATCAGGCCGGGTTGCGCGTGCGCAAACTGATCCCGCTTACGCTCGACCTGTCGGGCATTGCCAAAGGCTACGGCGTGGATCGGATGATGCAGGTTTGCGACGATTTCGCCATCCCCTCGGCGCTTGTCGCGCTGGACGGGGAATTGCGCGCCAAGGGCACCCAACCCGATGGCACCCCGTGGAGCGTGGCGATTGAAAAGCCCGACTACAAGGCCCGCGAGGCTCTGTCGATGCTGGAACTACAGGATGTCGCCGTTGCCACCTCGGGCGATTACCGCCACTGGGTCGATATCAGCAAAAGCCGGTTTTCCCACTCTATGGACCGGCGCATGGGCGGGCCTGCGCAGCCGGGCATTGCCAGTGTTACGGTGCTGGCCGCCGACTGTATGACGGCCGATGCCATGGCCACGGCGGTTCTGGTTATGGGGGTTGCACACGGCAGTGACTTTGCCCGCGAGCTGGGGTTGGATTGCCTGATTATCGAACGCACGCCCGGCGGTCTTGTCCAGCATGGCGTCGGTCCGTTGTTTGGCGCGTAACCCCGGTGGGTTGCCCTCTACTCTTCGTTTTCGGTGTGCAGGGCGGTGCCTTTGCGCGTGGCGCGCACCCCGGCGCGCACAATCGCGAACACGGTGATGCAGGTCAGCCCCCAAAAGAACCACGTAATCGGCCCGCGAAACAGGATCACCGGTGAACTGCCGCTCATCAGCATGGCCTGACGGAAATTATCCTCAAGCAGCGGCCCGAGGATGAAGGCAATCAGGAACGGTGCCGCCGGGATCTGATGGCGCAGCATAAAGAACCCGACCCAACCCATGACAAACATCACGCCCACGTCGAACAGGTTGTTGTTCACCGCATAGACCCCGTAGATGCACATCACCAGCACCCCGGGAAACAGAATTCCGCGCGGGATGTCGGCGACGTATTTAAAGCCGCGAATTGCCACTGAGCCGATGAAATACAAGAACACCGAACTGACGATCAGGCCGATGAACAGCCCATAAATGATGTCGGCGTTAAGGATGAACATCATCGGTCCCGGCTGCAATCCGTGGACCATGAACGCGCCCATGATGATCGCGGTGATGACGTCACCCGGCACGCCAAGCGCCAGCAACGGGATCAGGGTCGCGCCTGCTACGCCGTTATTGCCGGCCTCTGCCGCCGCCACGCCTTCGAGTTCGCCCTTGCCAAAATTCGCGCGGTTTTTCGAGGTCCGGCGCGCCTCAGAATAGGACAGGAACGCCGAAGGGGCCGCGCCGATGCCCGGAATTGACCCCAGAAAGACGCCAATGAAACTGCCGCGCACGATCGATTTGAAACTGTCCTTGTAGTCCTGAAACGTCACCCAGTCGTCGCCCAATGCGCGGGTTTTGCCGTCGTGGGATTTCGGGTTCCAGACCATGCTCAGAATCTCGGGGATCGCGAACAGGCCGATCAGGACGGCGATGAAATTCAGCCCGCCCATCATGTTGGGGTCGCCAAAGGTGAACCGGTTGGTGCCATAGATCAGGTCCAGCCCGATGGTGGCCAGCAACAGCCCCAGCATCACGCCGCGCCCGCCTGCGGTCCACGCCTCGGTGGTGGGGGGCATTGAAATCAGAACCGTGGCCAGACCGCCCAGCGCCACAAACCCCATGATGCCGACGTTGAACAGCCCGGCAAAGCCCCATTGCAGGTTCACGCCAATCGCCATGATCGCCGATATCAGCCCCATGTTGACGATCAGGATTGCGTTGTTCCAACCCTGATAAAACCCCGACAGGACGATCAGCCCGCCGACCAGTGCAAACAGGGTGGTATTTTTCGCCATCTCGCTCATATTGATTTCCCCCGGAACAGGCCCGTAGGCCGGAACAGCAACACAATCAGCAGGATCGCAAAGGACACCGCAAATTTGTAATCGGTGCTAAGAAGCTGTACCAGCGTGGTTGGTTCAAACTGCTCTGGCAGCAGGTATTTCAGCACTTTCTTCCAGGCGTAGGTGATGGTCACCTCGGAAAACGCGATGATGAACCCGCCCGCGATTGCCCCCAAAGGGTTGCCCAGCCCACCGACAATGGCGCTGGCAAAGATCGGCAGCAAAAGCTGGAAATAGACAAACGGTTTGAACGACTTGTCCAGCCCGTACAGCGTGCCGGCAATGGTCGCGAGCGCGGCCACGATCAGCCACGTATACATCACCACCCGTTCGGGATTGATGCCGCTTAACAGGGCCAGATCTTCGTTGTCGGAATAGGCCCGCATCGACTTGCCGGTCCGTGTGCGGTTGAGGAACCAGAACAACAGCGCCACCACGATAATGGCCGTGACCAGCGTGATACCTTGCGTGGTGCGGATCGAAAGCCCCTCGCTAAGGCCGGTCATCGCCTTGAAATCACGCGCTGAAATGATATAGCGCTCTCCGTCCGCGAATTTCTGCCCGTTGGGACCGATGATAAAGCGAACCAGCCCGTTCATGATGAACATCACACCCATGGACACGATCACCAAAATTACCGGCTTGGCCTTTTGTTCGCGGTAAAACCGGTAGACCATGCGATCCGTAAGCAGAACCAGCCCCATGGTGCCCAATATCCCAAACGGCAGCGCCAGCAGGGCGGTGGGCAGCGGCCCGAACGAGATGCCAACCGACTGCATCGCCCAGGTCACGAGGATCGTCATCATCGCGCCAAACGCCATGGTGTCGCCATGGGCAAAGTTGGAAAACCGCAGGATGCCGTAGATAAGAGTGACCCCCAAAGCCCCTAGCGCCAGTTGACTGCCATAGGCAATGCCCGGCACCAGAATGTAGTTGGCAATTGCTACGATTGCGTTCAGAAAATCCATACGGGTCTATCCTTTTCCTGCTGGTAAAAGGGATGCATTTTTAGCCATTTCAGGCTCGCCTCTTGGTGTCGGGGATATGTCCAACCGGTTCATTGCGCCACCTTTGGCGTGCAGATACCCACATGAAGAACCGTTCCCGGAGTCAGAAATTCGCCCTGCACCGACAAAAAAGCCTGCCCGTTGGCGGCAATCGACAAAAGCGCTACGGACCGGGTGTCCTGATCAAGCGACGGCGACCACCAACTGCGGAATTCCGGCGTGCTTTCGGCAAATTCCTGCAAGCCGATATAGACCTCATCCGATCCCCAGAGATACCAACCATCTGCATTCTTCGACAACGCCGTGCTGATCAGCGTTCCCTCAGAACAAGGGCGCTCAGTGCCAACGCATTCCTGCGTGAAACTGCACTGATAGCGTATTTCGTCCGGGTTTCCGGGGCCAGCCAAGGCGCTTGTCGCACTCAGAGCCAACGCAGAAACAAACGACGAAAACCATATGTGACGGGCCAACATGCCTAGCCCCCCAAAAACGACTTGCGCACTTCGGGATCGTTCAGCAATTCCTTGCCAGTGCCGGTAAACGCATTGCGCCCCTGCACCAGAACATAGCCCTTGTCAGCGATCTCCAGCGCCTGACGCGCGTTCTGTTCCACCATCATGATGGGAATACCGCTGCGGGCCACTTCGATGATGCGGTCAAACAACTCGTCCATTACGATTGGCGACACCCCTGCGGTCGGCTCGTCCAGCATCAATACCGAAGGCTGCGTCATCAACGCCCGCCCCACCGCCACCTGTTGACGCTGCCCGCCAGACAATTCCCCGGCCGCCTGATGGCGCTTTTCCTTGAGGATCGGAAACAGATCATAAACCTGCGCCATGGTGTCGGAAAAATCGTCGCGCCGGATGAACGCGCCCATCTCAAGGTTCTCTTCCACCGTCATCGACGTAAAAATATTGGCGTTCTGCGGCACAAAGCCCATGCCCTTGACCACCCGGTCCTGCGGCGACAGCGCGGTGATATCCTCGCCGTTCAAGCGAACCGACCCGGATCGCACGTCCAGCATGCCAAATACCGCCTTCATGGCGGTGGATTTTCCCGCGCCGTTGGGCCCGACGATCACCGCGATCTCGCCCTTGTTCACCGAAACGGTGCATTCATGCAGAATGTCCGGGCCCTTGCCATACCCACCGGTCATCGCCTCGCCAGTCAAAAACGGACCACCGGGGGCAGGGTAGGCGTCACCGCTCTCGCGGATCGGAAACTCATCACTCATCCCTTTGGTGTTGGTAATGGTGGCATCCTTGTTGCCCCGGTCGTCCTGATACGGGTTATCGGTCATCGAATTTCCCCCGGCTTCTTCTTGTTCCAAATACTCAAATCCAACAGATGCCACATGCTCATGCGCTCACCTTATGCTTGCTGCCGGTGCCCAGATAGGCCTCGATCACCTGTTCGTTGGCCTTGATCTCGGCCAATGTGCCTTGCGCCAGAACCTTGCCCTCGGCCATGCAGATCACCGGATCACACAGACGGCCAATGAAATCCATATCATGTTCGATCACCACAAAGGTATAGCCGCGTTCCTTGTTCAGCCGCAGGATCGCATCGCCAATGGTATTGAGCAACGTGCGGTTCACGCCGGCACCCACTTCATCAAGAAACACGATCTTGGCATCCACCATCATGGTGCGCCCCAACTCAAGCAGCTTCTTCTGTCCGCCGGAAATCTGCCCGGCTTTCTCGTCGGCCAGATGCTCAACGGTCAGAAACTCAAGAACCTCATCCGCCTTGGCCCGCAACGCGCGTTCTTCATCGGCAATGCGCTTGCGCCCGACCCAGGTGTTCCACAGGGTCTCGCCCGATTGCCCGCCCGGCACCATCATCAGGTTCTCGCGGCAGGTCATCGAGGCAAATTCATGGGCAATCTGAAAGGTCCGCAGCAACCCCTTGTGAAACAATTCATGCGGAGCCAGCCCGGTAATGTCCTCGTCGCCCATGTGAACCCGCCCCGACGTGGGCGGCAGAACACCGGCGATCACATTGAAAAGAGTGGTCTTTCCTGCCCCGTTAGGACCGATCAGACCGGTAATGGACCCTTCGGCAATCTCTAGAGATGCCCCGTCCACGGCGTGAAATCCGCCAAAATGCTTGTGCACGTCCTCGACGACGATCATGAGCCCCCCTGAGCCGCATTTATTGCAGCATCTATTTGTTGAAACAGCCCGGACCACAAAGGGTCCGGGCCGCCCGTTTTCAAATCAAATCGCCGCTTAGCGGAACTTGACGGTGGTGTTCTTGCCGTCTTTGACTTCGATCTCGCGATACGAACCGGCGCTTTCACCGGGCCCGATCAGTTCAACCGCCGAGGCACCGACATAATCGATCTCGCCGCCACCGGCGAGGATCTCAAGACCCTTGGCCAGCTCACCGGGATAGATCTTTTCGCCGGGCGCGTTGGCCACGTCCAGAATCTTGGCACCGTAGACGGCCGGATCGGTCGAATTGGCCGCCTGCATGGCGAGCATGAACAAGGCCGCTGCGTCATAGCTTTCGGGCGCATAAGGCGATGTGCCGTCAAATCCGGCCGCTTTCGACATCGCCGCCAGCGCGTCTGTGCCTTTGCCACCGGAACCGGCGATCTGACCAAACGATCCGTTCAGGTCGGGACCGACATTCTTGGGCAGGCTGTCACCGATCATGCCACCGGGCAGACCAAACGTGTCATAGGCCCCGGAATCAAGCGAGGCTTCGATGATGCCCAGACCACCTTGGTCCAGATACCCAGCCACAACCAGAATATCACCACCGGCAGAGGCCAGCGCGCCAACTTCTGCGCTATAGTCCGCTTTGCCGTCTTCGTGCGCGGCAGAGATGGTCACTTCACCACCCACGGCCTCGAACGAGGTGACGATCGCATCGGCCAGACCCTTGCCGTAGTCGTTGTTGGTATAGGTCAGGGCAATCGACTTGATGCCACGATCGGTCAGGATGTCAGCCATGACCTGACCTTCGCGCGCGTCAGACGGCGAAGTCCGGAAGAACAGGCCGTTGTCTTCCATGGTCGACAGACCGGGCGAGGTGGCCGAGGGCGAAATCATCACCATGCCGTTTGGAATCGCCACGTTTTGCAGGATCGCCCCGGTCACCCCGGAACAGTCACCACCGATCAGACCGGCAATACCGTCGGCAATCAGGCGTTCCGCGTTTGAGGTCGCCAGGCCGTTGTCGATGCAGCCAGTGTCGGCGCGCATCGGTGTGACGGTGGACCCGTCCAGCAGTTTGCCACTGTCGGAAACTTCCTTCATCGCCAGTTCGGCACCCGCAGCCATCGGCCCGGTCAGCGATTCGATTGGCCCGGTAAAGCCGATCAGAATGCCCAGTTTGACTTCGCCGGCATTTGCGCCAGAGAACGCCGCACTTGCCATCAAGGCGCTGGCCGCAGTGGCCATAAGCAGTTTTTTCATTTTTTGATACTCCCATTATTGGAACAATTTGTCCGACCTGAACCCTAGGCAAGCTGAAACAAAAAGAAAAGTCCCAACCCCAAGGGAATCTGCCGGATATTTGCCCCAACCCCGGAATCTGGCGAAAATCACCGGGATTGCCCCTTGGATCGGCTGTTGCAGGCCCTAAATTGCTAGGTGGCGCAGATGTTTTGATCTGGGCGTGACAAAAAGGAAGCTTCCTCATGTACCCCAGAATCCTCGCCCTTTTAATATCCGCACTTGCGGTCCTGACGCTGCCTCCGGGGCGCGCGCAGGCGCAGACCACTGGCGCGGGGCAGATCACCATTACCGAAATGCTGGGTGGGCTGGATACGCCCTGGGCGATCGCGTTCCTGCCGTCGGGGGATTATCTGGTCACCGAACGCGCGGGCGACCTTTTGTATGTGTCGGACGGCAAAGCCAGGCGCGTGGCCGGCACGCCAGAGGTCTTTGCCCGGGGGCAGGGCGGGTTGCTGGACGTGATGATCCCGCGCGACTTTGCGACCAGTCGCGAGGTATTCCTGACATTTGCCCGCAAACAGGGCTGGGGCAAGGGGGCGGGCACCGCGCTGGCGGTGGGGCGTCTTAGCGACGATGGCACCCGGCTTAGCGATCTGCGCATTCTGTTCGAGGCGGCGCGTGGTGGCAAAGGCGGGCGCCATTTCGGGTCCCGGGTGATCGAGGCGCGCGACGGCACGCTGTTTGTGACGCTGGGGGATCGGGGGAACAAACCAACGGCGCAGGACCGCGCCAATCACAACGGCGCAATCGTGCGCATCAACCGCGACGGCACGGTGCCCGGCGACAATCCGTTTGTCGGCCAATCCGGTATCCAGCCGGAAATCTGGTCATGGGGGCATCGCAATGCACAGGGCACCGCACTTGATCTGAACGGCAATCTCTGGGTGGTGGAACATGGTGCCAAGGGCGGCGACGAGATCAACCGCATCCGCAAGGGGGCCAATTACGGCTGGCCGGTGATCTCTTACGGGGTGAATTACGATGGCAGCAAGATCGGCGAAGGCACCCGTAAACCGGGGATGCAGCAACCGGCCTATTACTGGGACCCCTCGATCGCGCCCTCGTCGCTGATGATCTATTCCGGGCGCTTGTGGCCTGAATGGAAGGGCGACATGTTTGTCGGCTCTCTCAAGTTCGACAACATCAGCCGTGTGCGCGGCAACCCGCTACAGCAGGTGGACACGATCGAGGGGCCTGAAACCGAACGTGTACGCGACGTGGTCGAGGCCCCCGACGGGTCGATCTGGTTCGTGTCGATCAGCATAGGCGCGGTCTATCGGGTCACGCCAAAGTAGGGCGCGCCTAGCGCGAGGCGTTGAAGGTAAACAGCTTTTCACCGTTAATTTCATAGGCATTTATCAACCCGGCGGCAGTATCGCTGACCAGCCAATCCTCAAGACGCTGTACCAGTGCGGCCTTGACGTGTGGGAATTTGACCGGGTTGACCGGGATAAAGGCATATTGGTTGAACAACACCGGATCGCCGGAAAACACGATCTCAAGATCGCCCTTGTTGCCAAAGTTCAGCCAACTCGCCCGGTCCGACATCACATAGGCGTTCATCCCACTCGCAGTGTTCAGTGTGGCCCCCATCCCGGCCCCCGCCGCGCGATACCATCCCGCGTCAAGCGCGCTGACATCAATCCCGGCGGCCTTCCACAGGGCCAGTTCTTTCTTATGCGTACCACTGTCATCGCCACGACTGACAAAGGGCTGCCCCGAGGCGGCCAGAATGCCCAGCGCCTGCGCCGCCGTAGAGGCCGCGCCCAGCCCTGCCGGGTCACCGCGTGGGCCGATCAACACAAAGTCATTATACATGATCTCGCGCCGGTGGGTGCCGTTGCCTGCGGCGATAAAGGCGTCTTCGGCTGCGCGTGAATGCACCAGAATCGCGTCCACATCCCCCGCCGCCCCAAGGCGCAAGGCTTGCCCCGTGCCCACCACGATCAGCTGCACATCCAAATCCAGATCGGCCTTGATCCGTGGCAGCAGAACCGCCGACAGGCCGGAATTGTCAAACGATGTGGTCACCGCCATGCGCAGGTTATCCGCGCTTGCAAACGTGGCCACGCTCAGCGCGACGCCGGTCACGACCGACAATACCCAGTTCAGTTTCATTCTACGATGTCTCCGTTGACAAAACCGGCGGCTTCGGCGGTCTTGTGATCCTGGCCAAAAAATGCGTCAGCATCGGCGCATTCGTGTACTTTTCCGCCGTACATGAACACCACGTCGCGGGCCAGCCGGCGGGCCTGCCCCATGTTATGTGTCGACATGACAATCCGGGTGCCTGCGGCCTGCGCGCGCATCAGGATGCTTTCAATCTCGCGGGTGGCGCGCCCGTCCAGATTTGCGCAAGGCTCGTCAAGAAACAGGATTTCCGGATCGTTAATCA
>NVQY01000093.1 GCA_002400675.1 Paracoccaceae bacterium
TTGGCGCAGGGGCCAGAGGAAAAACGCGGATTTTCCGGCCGCGTGGCCGGTTGTGAAATAGCCATTAATGCTACCCTTCCAGATAAGTGCCCCTCGTTGGGGAGGGGTGTCCCACGGACGCAGATACGGGCGGCGCGCGGCCTTAGCAAGTCGCAAAATGTCGCAAACCCGCCGCTTGGGGTGGTAAAAGCGACCACCTTGTTGCCTATCGGAAACCTGAAGGTAGCCAAAAGCCCCGCCGATCTGCTGGTAAAATCCCGGTCGCTGTTTTAATTCATGGCGAAACCACAGGAGTCCCCGATCATGTTCACCGCAACCCTGTTGACCGCCCCGTCCACCCCTTCGCTGGATGCAAATCTGGTGCACTCCCTGCGCAATGCATGGGGTGGCAGCGATGTGGTCTGGCTGGCCACCAACGAAGCGGTTGAGTTTTCGCTGCCTGCGATGCCCGATAACCTCTGGGACGTGTGGAAAGACTTGCAGGGCATGGGCGTTGATCTGGTGGTCCAGCCCACGCAAGGGCGGCGCAAGGCGGTGTTGCTGGCCGATATGGACAGCACCATGATCGGGCAGGAATGCATTGACGAACTGGCCGATGCGGCGGGCATTGGCGATCAGGTCAAAAAGATCACCGCACGGGCAATGAACGGAGAATTGAATTTTGACGACTCGCTGATTGAACGGGTGGCATTGCTGAAAGGGCTGGATCAGGCGGTGATCGCGCAGGTTCTGCACCGGCGGATTACCCTGACGCCCGGCGGGGCGGCGTTGCTGGCGACGATGAAGGCGCAGGGGGCCTATGCGGCGCTGGTATCCGGTGGGTTCACGGCGTTCACTGCCCATGTGGCCGGTGTTCTGGGGTTTGACGAGAACCGGGCGAATACCTTGCTGATTGAAGATGGCAAACTGACCGGCGAGGTGGCGCGGCCCATTCTGGGGCGGGATGCCAAGGTGCAGGCGCTGAACGAGATTACCAAACGGTTGGGGTTGGAGCCGTCACAGGTGATGGCCGTGGGTGACGGGGCAAACGATCTGGGGATGCTTGGGGTGGCGGGGACCGGGGTGGCGCTTCATGCTAAGCCTGCTGTGGCTGCGGAATGTGATGTCAGGATCAACTTTGGCGATCTTAGCGCGCTGTTATTCATCCAAGGCTATGCCCGGTCAGACTTTGTTACCTGAGCCTGCGAAACTGGTGCTTGTTTTAATTTAACTCTTTTGTTAAATTATCCGCATGAGCAACCTTACCGATACATTTGGGGCCCTTTCCGATCAAACCCGGCTAAATCTGGTCGAACGCCTGATGCGCGAAGGCGAATTGCCGGCGGGCGATCTGGTGGCGGATGCGACCATCAGCGGCCCGGCGATTTCACGCCATCTCAAGGTTCTGCGCGAGGCCGGGATCATCCGGCAACGGGCGCAGGGCACACACCGCTATTATGCGGTGCGGCCAGAGGCGTTGCAGGCCATTTCAAACTGGACCATCGACCATCGCACCTTTTGGCAGGCAGGTCTGGGCCGGCTTGAGGCGATGCTGGCAGCAGAGGAAGACAGATGACCGATCTGCGACTGGAGCGTGACTTCAACGTGCCGCCCGAACGGCTATTTGCAGCGGTGTCGGCGCAATCAGACCTACTGCAATGGTGGGGACCGGAAGGGATGTTCGTGCCCGAGGGCGATCTGGATTTCACCCGCACAGGTCCGTGGTTTTCGGTGATGCTGGCCAAGGACGGGCAGCGATACAAGGTTTCCGGGCAGGTTACCCATGTGGACGCGCCCAAATCCGTGGGGTTCACGTGGGGCTGGCATGACGATCAGGACCGGCGCGGGGCGGAGAGTCATGTGGTGTTTACCGTGGTGCCCACCGCATCCGGGTCACGGTTGATCCTTGAACACCGCGAATTGGACGACAGCGAACAAAGCGCGCGCCATGAGGGTGGCTGGACGTCGTCCTTGCGCAAGCTGATCACCCAACTGAGCTGAAAAACCAACCACCGGAGGAAATGACAATGACCCAGTATCTGTTCACCTATCACGGCGGCCACACCCCAGACTCACCCGAAGAAGGGCAGAAAGTCATGGCCGAATGGCAGGCTTGGTTTGCTGGAATGGGTGACGCGGTGACGGTTCCCGGTGCCCCGGTCGGRACCAATTGCACGGTCAGCGGATCAGGCGTTGCYGATGGTGGCGGGGCCAGCCCGGTGACCGGATATTCGGTTGTTACCGCCGATGACATGGACGGTGCCACGGCAATGGCCAAGGGCTGTCCAATACTCAAGAGCGACGGCGGGTCGGTCGTCGTATCCGAAGTCATCGAGATGTAGCGGGGCGGGGTAGTTTTCCCAATCTGCTAAACTGTTTAGCACAAAGATTATGCGTCCTCAGGGAATTGAGCATTACATTGACTTACCGCCGCTCGAGCTTGCGCTTCATATTGCGGCAATAGCCTTCTATAGTTGGCGAGTTTTACTCTTTCGGCATTTACATCTATTGCAACAGGGGTCTGCTGGGTTCTATATCCTGTTTGTTGGCATGAATAGTATGTAGCGGCGGCATAACTGTAGCAAGATCCTTGGTATGTATAGGGAACGCTTTGACTGTGCACGGCGTACCCTCGCGCAATATTTGAATTGGTTTCCGAAATAAGAGACTGAACTGTCCTGTAATCCTGCGTTGCGCCTGACAAGCATTCTTCTTTGGGAGTGGTACACCCAGCAACTACGATCAACAACCCCAAGACTTTGAATTTAAACATTTAACTCTCCGTCATCCTGCCGATAGTTATACACCGCCGGCAGAATGGGCCTCATTCTTTCGTTGGAACAGTAACGCACTTAGCACACCCTATCGTTGAGTCAATGCCCAATAAATCGCCAACAGAAAAAAGGTATTTCAGTCACCCGATAGGGACGGCTTGATAACGCCGGTCACGATGCCACGCCGGTTCAGGATGGGCGCATTCATGTATGCCTTGGCCGCCGGATGATCCGCCTCTAACACACCCAACCGCACCAACAGCGCCGTTATCGCGCATTGACTGGCACGGCTTGCCCCGTCGGTGATCTTAAGGGCGATGCCCAGACGTTTCTCGGGGATGATGGCGATGAACACCGCTTCGGCCCCGGTTTTGACAGCCACGCGCCCCTGCATCGCCCGCATCAGCGCGGTGCACGCCCGGCCTTCGCCCGCCACCAGATCGGGGTGCAGCATCATCGCCTCGCGCAGACGCACTGCCGCAGCACTTTGCCGGTCGTTGCGGTCATGGGCCGAGGCGAACCACGCCATTGCCCGCGCCATGCCATGTACTGTGGTGGCCGGGTTGGGGGCGGAACAGCCGTCGATGCCGTAGGTCGGGCTGTCGATGCCGGTCACTTCGTCAAAGGCAGTCATGCATGCCTGTTGGACCGGGTGATCGATTTCAACGTATTCCGACCCCGCGCCCATATGTTTGGCCACGGTCAGGAACCCGGAATGCTTGCCGGAACAGTTGTTGTGATACTGGCACGGGGTTTCATGCGCGCGAATCAGCGCCTCGTGCGCCGGTTTGTCGTCGGGGTCTTGCGTGCCACAACGAAAATCGCTGTCGCTGAGGTCCAACCGGTCAAGCCATGCCCGCACGCGATCGGTGTGAATATCCGCGCCGTTGTGTGACGCGCAGGCAAGGGCCAGTTGTTCGCTGGTCAGCCCGAACTTGTCCGCCGCCCCCGACGTGATCAGCGGCAAGGCTTGGATCATCTTGGACGAACTGCGCGGATAGATAAGCGCATCCGGGTCGCCCCAGCTTTGCACGATTTGCCCAGTGTCGTCGCAAATCACCGCATGGCCCAAATGCAGGCTTTCGAGCAGCGATCCACGCCAGATTTCAGTCATCGCGATAGGTTGCGGGGTTAGTTGCATAGTATTCCACCTCAAATGTTGGCGAAATCCTGCCAATGGCTCTTTCACCTGTGGCACAAGTTACGTTAGTGTATATGTGTCGGCAAGCGACAGGGTGCCTGAAACAAGAAGGTTCGACCAATAACCGCGAGGCCCCTTGGATATTGAGGTTAGGACAGTCTGGAGGCTGGACAAATGGGATCAAAACTCGCGCAGGTAATTGCGGGCTTGTGTCTGGCCGGATTGGCCACAACCGCAGGCGCACAGCAAAGTCAAAGTTCAAACCGGGTGGCCGCCGAAACCGACTGGAGCGTTTTTGTCGAAAGCGACCCCAAAGAATGTTGGAGCGTGTCGGCCCCCAAGAAAACCGTCAACACCCGCGATGGCCGCGTTGTTTCGGTCCGGCGTAGCGACATTCTGCTGATGGTGTTCTATCGCCCCGGGACCAAGATCAAAGGTCAGATAACCTTTACCGGCGGCTATCCTTTCGCCAAAGGGTCGACCGTGAATCTTGATGTATCGGGCACCCAGTTCGAATTGTTCACCGAAGGTGAATGGGCCTGGTCAGCAACCGGCGCGGATGACGCCAAGATCATCACCGCGATGAAGCGCGGCGCAGAGGCCACATTGACCGCACGTTCAGGTCGCGGCACCCAGACCAAGGATACGTTTTCCCTTAGCGGCTTTACCGCCGCCATCGAGGATGCGGAAAAACGCTGTTCCAACTAAGACCGCTGACGTTCAGATGTTTGTTTTGATTTGTGCGCGAAACCCTATATAGGGGTCTCTCGCATTCAAAACTGGTGAGTCCCTGCCAATGCCCGCATCCCCTTCTGTTTCTGCGCCGATCACGCAGGACGTGAAAACCATCCCGCGCAAACTGCCCAATGGGCCGGTCAACCTTGTGGGGCTGACCCGCGATGCCATGCGCGCGGTGCTGATCGAACACGGGACGCCGGAAAAGCAGGCGAAAATGCGGGTCGGGCAAATCTGGCAGTGGATCTATCAGTGGGGCGTGCGCGATTTCGCCGTGATGACCAATCTGGCCAAGGCGTACCGCGCCGATCTGGCCGAAAAATTCGTGATCGAAATCCCCGAAGTCGTCACCCGGCAGGTGTCATCCGATGGCACCCGAAAATACCTTGTGCGCATCGCCGGTGGCCATGAGGTCGAAGTGGTCTACATACCCGACGGCGCGCGCGGAACTTTATGTATCTCGTCGCAGGTCGGCTGCACGCTGACCTGTTCGTTCTGCCATACGGGCACGCAGAAACTGGTGCGCAACCTGACCACGGCCGAAATCATCGGTCAGGTGATGGTGGCCCGCGACGATCTGGGCGAATGGCCCGAGGTGGGCGCGCCCAAGGACGAAACGCGGCTGTTGTCGAACATCGTGCTGATGGGCATGGGCGAGCCGCTGTATAACTTTGAAAACGTGCGTGACGCGATGAAGATCGCCATGGACCCCGAAGGCATCCAGCTTTCGCGCCGCCGTATCACCCTTTCGACTTCGGGCGTGGTGCCGGAAATCGCCCGCACAGCGCAGGAAATCGGTTGTCTGTTGGCAATTTCATTCCACGCCACCACGGACGAAGTGCGCGACAAGCTGGTGCCGATCAACAAACGCTGGAACATTGAGGCGCTGCTTGAGGTGCTTCGGGCCTATCCAAAGGTTTCCAATTCCGAACGGATCACCTTTGAATATGTCATGCTGAAAGGCATCAACGACAGCGACGAAGATGCCCGGCGTCTGGTGCAACTGATCAAGGGCATTCCAGCCAAGATCAACCTGATCCCGTTCAACGAATGGCCCGGCGCGCCGTATGAACGCTCGTCCGGCAACCGTATCCATGCATTCGCCGACATCATCTATAAGGCGGGCTATGCCAGCCCGATCCGCACGCCGCGCGGCGAAGACATCATGGCCGCCTGCGGTCAGTTGAAATCGGCCACTGAACGCGCGCGTAAATCAAGACGTCAGATCGAGGCAGAGGCCGGGTTGGGCAAATAATGGGCGGGGCCGTCGGGATCGGTTACTCCAGCTTCCAGACCGTCAGCTTTTTCTCGACCCCGCGAATTTCCTGATCTGGGCAGCGGATGAACCCTTGCAGGATCGGACTGTTTTCGCCGGCCTCCAGCAACACCTGATTGCGCAATTCATCGCTGATGATCACCCGGGCGTTCAGTGTTCGGGTTTGCGCCTCAAGCCGGCTTGAGACGTTCACCGTGTTACCGATCACCGCAAATTCCAGTCGGTTGGCACCAATATCCCCCAGAACCACCGACCCGTAGTGCAGGCCGATCCCGGCGCAGATTGCCGGCTCTCCAGCGTTTTCGCGTTCGACATTCCACTTTTCAATCTCAACAACCATCGCCCGCGCACATTCCAGCGCACGGGAGGAATCGTGTTTACCGGCAAACGGCGTGCCAAAGGTCGCCATCAACCCGTCGCCAAGGTACTTGTCGAGGGTGCCGTCAAACCGGAACACCTGCGATTCCATCCGGCCATGAAATCCGCGCAAAACCTCGATCACTTCGCGCGGCTCACGGGTGGCGGCGAACTTGGTAAACTCGACAATGTCGATGAACAACACGGCGACATCGCTGGTTCTGATCTGTTTCAGGGGGTCGTCATTATGCGACAGCTCTTCGACCACATTGGGCGAGAAATAGCGCGACAGATTGGCCCGTTCCCGTTCCAGCCCGGCGTTGCTGATCAACAGCTTGTTGAACCGGCGCACGGAAATACCAAGCGTCACGGCGACGATCACGAACACCACGATTTCCTGCACCCGCAGTTTAAAGTTGATACTGTGCGGAGCCATGAAATTGGCCAGCCGGGGATCGCCGCCTGCCCCCTGTTGCGCCACATCGGCCAGTTCCGGCCCAGAGGCCGAGAACCACCAGATCAGGATCACGCCCGCGCTCCACATGGCGGCGGTCCATGTGCCGATGGCAATCACCGTGCGCCAGGAATAGGCCAACGTTCCGGCGGACAGGATTACGAAGAAATAGATGAAATTGCCGAACCGATACTGCATCGCCAACGGCATATCACTGTCGCTAAGCGGGTTGGGCATGAGCATGCCGACGGTCATAATGGCAAGATCGACAAAGATCAGCGCCAGTTCGGCGCGCGATTGCCCGACCCGACCAACCCGCCGCATGGCCCAGCCGTTCAGCGCCAAAAAGCCCAGCACGCCGAGATAGAAAATCACTTCCACACTCGGGTTGATGTACACCACCAGCACCGCAATCAGCGATAGCGCGATCCAGCGGGCCCGCACGGCAAGGTCCAACCCCTCAGCCTTGTGCCGTTCCAGCGCGGCCTCGGTGTATTTGTTTGCGATTTTCTCGGCCTCTTCGGACCGGTCCACTAAAACCTGTTGGGATTGTGGTTGGTCGGATGTTTGCGGCATTTCCTGGTATCCTGGATACGTTACCCCCGAAGATAGGCCCGATAGCGCATCCACGCACCCTCTGCATCATAAAAAAGGCCCCGCCAATAAAGGCGGGGCAAGGTGCAGTGCCATGCGACAGACCGCAGGCACCGGCGGTATTCGAATTTTGTGAAGAGTTTAGTTCGCCATTTCCGACCGGATTTGCTGGCGTAACACGTCGATCGGCACCTTTTTGCCGTCGCGTTTGAAACACCAGTAGGTCCAGCCATTACAGCTAGGCGCGCCTTCCAGCGCCGCACCAACCTGATGGATCGACCCTTTTACATCGTCGCCGATCAACGTGCCGTCGGCGCGCACTTTAACCTTGTGACGTTTGTTCATTGAATACAGCTCTTCACCCGGGCGCAGCATGCCGCGTTCCACCAGTTGGCCAAATGGCACCCTTGGTTCGGCCCGTTTCGAGGTACTGACCTGCAACGCCTCGCGGTCAAACTTGCGCACATTGGCGATGCGTTTCTCGGCCACCTTGCGATAGGCAGCCTCGCGTTCGATACCGATGAAATCACGGCCCAGCATCTTGGCCACGGCCCCGGTTGTGCCAGTGCCAAAGAACGGGTCCAGAATCACATCGCCGGGGTTGGTCGAGCCTACAAGGATTCGATGCAAAAGGCTTTCTGGTTTCTGCGTCGGATGCGCCTTGTCGCCGTTTTCGTCCTTGAGGCGCTCGTGACCGGTGCAGATCGGCAAGACCCAGTCGCTGCGCATCTGGATGCCTTCGTTCAGGGACTTGAGCGCCTCGTAATTGAACGTGTACTTGCCGCCTTCCTGCTTGGAGGCCCAGATCATCGTTTCATGCGCGTTGGTGAACCGTTTGCCCCGGAAATTCGGCATCGGGTTGGATTTGCGCCACACCACATCGTTCAAAATCCAGTACCCGGCATCCTGCAACGCCGTGCCGACCCGAAAGATGTTGTGATACGACCCGATCACCCAGATCGCGCCGTTGGGTTTGAGGATCCGCCGCGCCGCCTTGAGCCAGCTTTTGGTGAATTTGTCATAAGCCGCAAACGACGAAAACTGGTCCCAGTGATCATCCACCGCATCGACCATTGAATTGTCCGGGCGGTGCAAATCGCCCTTCAGTTGCAGGTTGTAAGGCGGGTCGGCAAAGATCAGGTCAATCGACCCTTCGGGCAATGAATTCATCGCCTCAATACAGTCGCCATCAAGTATCATGTTCAGCGGAAGCGTCGCCGCTTCCTTGGTGTTTGTCTTGGTCATTTACTGCCTCTGTCCCGGCGCATTTTTACGCTCGTTGGTTGAGGACAGGATGAGTCAAAGCTGATTCGCCGTCAAATTCTTTATTGAATCAGGAGGTTAGATTTTTATCTTGATACAAGATATTGTGGACAGGTTTGAACGAACGTCTATGATGTGGGGTCACACCAAGATTCAGCAGCGCCTCTCTGTGACATTTTGATGGATAACCCATGTTGGTTTCCCACCCATAACCGGGATGCTGTTGCGCCAAATCCACCATCAGCGTGTCGCGACACATTTTGGCCACAATTGAGGCTGCCGAAATCGACACGGATCGCGCGTCGCCCTTAACCACCGCCAGCGCCGGAATGCTCAGCCCGCGGGGCAGCAGATTGCCGTCAATCAGCAGATAATCGGGGGGTGGGTCGAGGGCAGCCACCGCGCGTTCCATTGCCAGATGGCTGGCGCGCAGGATGTTGATCTCGTCGATCTCGGCCACAGTGGCGTGCGCAATGGAAACTTCGGCCCCTGCGTGCAGAGCTTTGGAGAGGGTGGCACGGGCGCGCGCGGTCAGTTTCTTGGAATCGTTCAGCCCGGCGGGGATGGCGG
>NVQY01000094.1 GCA_002400675.1 Paracoccaceae bacterium
ACCTTGTCGTCGGCCCCGTCATCCATGAAATCCAGCAGGTGAATCTCGGCCCCGGTCACCGGTTCGACCTCTTGCATGTCGATGCCGATGATCCGGCCAATCGCCTTGCCCTGCTTTTCGCCCAAGGTGTTGATCCGCTTGACCGCCACCTGCAACCAGCCACCGGGCGCGCAGCCCAGATCGACCACCCGCGCGCCGGGCACCAGAAAGCGGAACTTGTCGTCCACCTCCATGATCTTGAACGCCGCGCGCCCGCGATAACCCTCGGTCTGCGCGCGTTTCACATAAGGGTCGTTCAACTGGCGCTGCAACCACCGCGTAGAGGACAGCTTGCGCCCACGCGCGGTCTTGACCTTGACCTTAAGATCACGCTGTCCGCGCCCGGACGTGTTTTTGCCAGTGGGTATCTTTGCCATCAGAGCGGCCTCCGTTTGTGGTCCGAACTACCGCCTTGGGGCCAGTTCAGCAAGGGCGATGCGCCAATCGTTCTTGCCGGTAAAACCCGGCCTGTTTCAGGGCTGGTTCCAAATGTCACATGCTAAATACAGAATATGATATGATATAGTTAAGCAAATGTTGTAGGTATTCTGCAATCCATACCAAGGTACATGTAATCCACATCATATGTCGGCTGCCCGCCAGACAGGAGAACCAATGGAGACCATTGACGCAACCGCCCTGATACTTGCGCGCTTACAGTTTTCGTTCACGATAGGCGTTCACATCCTGTTCCCATCCTTCACCATCGGTCTGGCCAGCTATCTTGCCGTGTTAGAGGGGCTGTGGCTTTGGACCGGTCGTCAGGTCTATATCCGTCTGTTCAAATACTGGATCAAGATTTTCGCAGTGGTCTTTGCCATGGGCGTGGTGTCGGGCATTGTCATGTCTTACGAGTTCGGCACCAACTGGGCTGTATTTTCCGACAAGACCGGGCCAATCCTCGGGCCGTTGTTGGCCTACGAGGTGATGTCAGCATTTTTCCTTGAGGCGGGGTTCCTTGGCATCATGCTGTTCGGCCTGACCAAGGTCGGCAAGAAACTGCACTTTGCGGCGACCCTGATGGTGGCGGTCGGAACCTTCTTTTCCGCCTTCTGGATATTGTCGGCCAACAGCTGGATGCAGACCCCGGTCGGCTACAGCATCAACGATGTCGGCCAGTTTGTCCCCGAAGACTGGGTACAGATCATCTTTAACCCGTCCTTTCCCTACCGTTTGATGCATATGGTGCTGGCCGCCTATCTTACCACGGCGTTTGTGGTGGGGGCCGTGGGCGCGCTGCATCTGCTGCGTGACCGGGCAAGCGAAGGCGCGCGGGTGATGTTTTCCATGGCCATGTGGATGGCGGCAATCGTTGCACCGATCCAGATCGGGGTGGGCGATATGCACGGGTTGAACACGCTGGAATACCAGCCCGCCAAGGTGGCGGCGATGGAAGGGCATTTTGAGACCCAGAAAGGCGCGCCACTGTTGTTGTTCGGCATCCCCGACATGGAAGCCGAAGAAACCAGATACGCCATCGGCATTCCGAAACTTGGCTCGATCATCCTGACCCACAAAGTCGACGGAGAGCTTGTCGGCTTGAAAGAATTTGCCAAAGAGGACCGGCCAAACGCGCTTATCCTGTTCTGGGCTTTCCGCCTCATGGTGGGGCTTGGCACGCTGATGGCGCTGGTCGGGCTGTACAGCCTGTGGCTGCGCTGGCGGGGCGATCTGTATAATGTACCGATGTTTCACCGACTGGCGGTGCTGATGGCCCCGGCAGGATTTATCGCCGTACTGGCAGGCTGGACCGTGACCGAAGTCGGGCGTCAGCCCTTTACGGTCTATGGCCTGCTGAGAACCGCGCAATCGGTGTCGCCTATCGACGCGCCGGCGGTTGCGACCTCTTTGGCGCTGTTTGTGATCATCTACTTCTTGGTGTTCGGCTTTGGCGTCTATTACATCCTGCGCATGATGAACCAGGCCCCGAACCCGGGTCAGTCGCCCGAGGCCACGACGCATCCCACCGGCATTGACAGCCTCATTTCCTCGACGCCCGACAGGGAGCAGAAATCATGATTGATCTTGCAACCATCTGGGCCGGGCTGTTGGCGTTGTCCGTGCTGATCTATGTGATCCTTGACGGTTTCGACCTTGGGATCGGCATCCTTTATCCGTTCTTCAGAAAGGGCGAGGAACGCAGCACGGCGATGAACACCGTGGCCCCGGTCTGGGACGGCAACGAAACCTGGCTGGTGCTTAGTGGCGGCGGGCTGTTGGCGGCGTTTCCGCTGGCCTATTCCATTGTCATGTCGGCGCTTTATGTGCCCATTCTGGCGATGCTGTTCGGGTTGATCTTTCGCGGTGTGTCATTTGAATTCCGGCTGCGTGATCCCAAGCATATCGCCATCTGGGACGCCGGGTTCTTTGGCGGCTCGCTGGTGGCGACCTTTTCGCAGGGCATCGTGTTGGGCGCGTTCATACAAGGCATCGAGGTGCAGGGCCGCGCCTATAGCGGTGGCTGGTTCGACTGGCTGACTCCGTTCAGCCTGTTTACCGGCCTGTCGCTGGTGTTTGGCTATGCCTTCCTGGGGGCGATGTGGCTGATCCTGCGAACCGAAGGCGCGTTGCGTGCACGCCTGTACCGGATGTCCATGCCGCTGATGGCGATCGTTTTTGCGCTGGTCGGGGTGGTCAGCCTCTGGACACCGTTCCTGTCGCCGGAAATCTTTGAACGCTGGTTCACCATGCCGACCCTGCTGTACCTGTTGCCGGTGCCGGTCCTTGCGGCGTTTCTGGCATGGCGCATCTACGTAAGCCTGAAACGCCAGATCGACCATTGGCCGTTTCCACTGGCTCTGGGGCTGTTCATCCTGTCTTACGCCGGGCTTGGCATCAGCATATTCCCCTATGTGGTGCCACGCGCCATAACCGTGGCCCAAGCGGCCTCGCCCGATGCAAGCCTTGGGTTCATGTTGATCGGTGCGGTAATCTTTCTGCCGCTGATCCTGATCTATACTGGATATTCCTATTGGATATTTCGCGGCAAGGTCAAAGCCGGGGACGGGTATCACTGATGACAGACAATACGCCTTTGTACCGAAAATGGCTGTGGTTCATCGGCCTGTGGCTGGTTGGGTTCCTAAGCCTGGTCATCGTTGGATATCTCATCCGGCTGATGATTGGTCTTTAGGATCGCGGCCTATGGGGCAAGACTTGGGCCTTCCTCATGGAGCGCTGATCTGTTCCCTCAGAACGGCCCGCCTTCCTGCGCCCCGTCCGCGCTCATCTGGGCGTATAGCAGCCCCTCGCGAAGCCCGCGATCGGCCACCGAAACTGATCCATGGGCCAGCACATCAGTGTCGTGAGGAACTGCCCTGCCCGAGCTTTAATTCATAAAACCGCATATACTGCCTGAGTGCGGGAAACCGCTGGAAGGTGGCACTTTCCGGGAATAAATCAATCTCGCTAAAGCCAAGTTTTGCGTAAAGCCCGCGCATTTCCACATTCGCCGTAAGCGTGTCGACAAGAAGCGTGCTCAGGCCCATTTCGTGTGCCGCCTCGATGCGCAGATCCACAAGCCGCCGCCCCAAACCGGTCCCGCGCGCTTCTGGGCGCACGAACAGGCGTTTCAATTCACCCTTTCCCCCACCCACCTGTTTCAGTGACCCGCAGCCGATAAATCGCCCATCGTCGTCACTGGCAATGAAAAGCCGTCCCTCAGGGGGCAGGAATTCGTCGATCTGATCCCAGAATTCCTTGAGTGCGGGTTCATGCCCCGTAGGAACGTCACCGCCCATTTCCTGGACACGCGCGATCATCAACGCGTAATATTCTCTCAGCAGGCCGTTCATTTTGTCTGTGTCGGGTGGTGCCGTACAGGAGGAAATGGAATATTCGGTCATACGCGACTCCTTGGAGCAGTACGGGGGAAGCCGTGCGGGGGCGGAAATTAAATATCCATCTGAATTGCACCTTCACTGGCTTTGGTGTGACACCATAGCACTGTTCACCGTATTCTGCGTGATCTTATTTTTCCGTCAAAATGGCCTGTTTGCGAATAAGGCTGGTCTGACCGCTAAAACGGCCCGTCCTCCAACGCCCCGTCCGCGCTCATCTGGGCGTAAAGCAGCCCTTCGCGCAGGCCCCGGTCGGCCACTGATAGCTGATCGGTGGGCCAGCACCGTAACAACGCCTGCAAGATCGCAGACCCCGACATGATCAGCGCCTGACGGTCCTCGCCAATGCGCGGATCGCGCCGCCGCCCCTTGGGACCAAGCCGCAGGTAGCCGTGGATCACCTTGTCGATCTGATCGCTGGTCATGCGCAGCCCGTCAACCTTGGTGCGGTCATAGCGCTTTAGACCCAGATGGGTGGCGGCCACGGTGGTCACGGTGCCGCTGGTGCCGACGATCTGGAACCCCTTGCGGGCCTGTTCGTCCTTGTAGGGGGCGAATTCGGTCAGGTTTTCCTCGAAAAACCAGCTCATCAGCGCAAACCGCGCCGAATCGTCCTCAACATCCGAGAACTGATCGCGCAGCGTCGCCACCCCCAACGGCACCGAAATCCAGTCCACCACGCGGGCGGCGGGAAACGGGCTGTGGGCGGGGTTGAATCCTGCGTGCAGACGCATGATCGCCTTGGGCCGGTCGCGCTGTGGTACCTTGGTGATGTCGATCCACACCAGTTCGGTCGATCCGCCGCCAATATCCACCACCAACAGGTTTTCCGTGCGCGTGCTGACCAGCGGCGCGCAGGACACCACGGCCAGACGGGCCTCTTCTTCGGGTTGGATGATCTCCAGTATCAGCCCGGTTTCACGGCGCACCTGCTGGATGAATTCGGGTGCATTGCCGGCCCGCCGACAGGCCTCGGTGGCGACCAGCCGCATGCGGGTGACCTTGTTGCGCTTTAGCTTTTGCTGACAGATCCGCAGCGCCTGCACGGTACGCGCCATCGACGAGCGCGACAAACGCCCGGTCCGTTCAAGCCCGGTTCCTAACTGAACCGACTTGGAAAAGCTGTCCACCACATGAAACCCACTGCCCTTGGGTTGGGCAATCAGCATGCGGCAACTGTTGGTTCCGAGGTCCAGAGCCGCGTATAGCGTTGCCGGGTCGGATGGTACTGGCGCGGGGCTTTCTACCGCTTTGGGAAACGCGCCCGCACCATCGGAGCGCTTGGGCGCCATGCTACACGCCCTTTCAATATCGAGTTACCCCGACGATAGGCCGACTGCGGGATTCCCGCAAGGCACGTTGTGGTGTGTTCCCGCCCCGTTCATCATCATAGTGAGAAATTCGACTGTTAGGACGGCTGGATTGTGACCCTTCGCCGGGGTAGGCCTGAGGCAAGTTCAATCGGAGGGGTCGCAGTATCGTTCCGTATTGTCGAAAACAGGCCGTTTGGGCGTGGTCGCGTGCACTACAACAGGGCCAGGACGAAGGAATCAGATATGGCAGACGTTACCATAGTTTACTGGCGTGATATCCCGGCGCAGGTCATTGTTGGCAAGGGCCGGCGCGCCGCCAAACGGGTTCTGGCCGAACGGTTCGAACAGGCGATTGATCGCGCGGCGATGAAGGTAAACGCACAAAGTTCGGATGCCTACATGGCCGAATGGCGCAAAGCGCCGGCCTATGCGGTCGAAGGCGACCAAGGCGAGGTGGCCGAAGCCGAGGCACAACGACTAGAGGCTGAATATGACAAGGCCCGCATCAAGGCCTTGATCGACAATGACGGGTGGGCGTGAGCCTGAAACCCATATGGGAGGCCGCTATGGCTTTGTTGAACTTCCGCAAGAAATCCGCGCCTGAGGGCCATGTCTCTAACCCCGTGGTTGAGGATTTCCTGCAAGGATACTCTATCGAGGTGATGCCGCGCACGGCGGCAAAAGTAGATGATTTCAAAGCCTTGCTGCCCAAAGACACACGGGTCTACATCGCCCATATCGAAGGCACGCCAATCGACGACATGGTACGCACCGCGCGCCGTCTGGCCGAGGACGGCTTTGCTGTCATGCCGCATTTCCCGGCCCGGATCATTGCCGACAAACCTATGCTGGCCGACTGGATCGCCCGCTATCAGGGCGAGGCCGGCGTCGATCAGGCGCTGTTGCTTGCGGGCGGGTTAAAGCACCCGGTGGGCGACTATGACAATTCAATGCAACTGCTGGACACGGGGCTGTTCGACAAGGCCGGGTTCACCCGTCTGCACGTGGCCGGCCACCCCGAAGGCAACCGCGACATCGATCCGGATGGCGGGATGAGGATCGTCCAGGAAGCCCTTGAGTGGAAACAGAAATTTTACGAACGCACTGATGTAAAAATGGCGCTGGCAACCCAGTTCGCGTTTGAGGCGCAGCCGATTATCGACTGGGCAGATTCCCTGCGCGCCGCCGGGATCACCATCCCTATCCATATCGGCATTGCCGGCCCGGCCAAGCTGCAAACGCTGATCCGGTTCGCCATTGCCTGCGGCGTTGGGCCGTCCCTAAAGGTGTTGCAAAAACGGGCGATGGATGTGACCAAGCTGTTGCTGCCGTATGAGCCAACCGACGTCATCACCAAACTGGCCGCGCACAAGGCGGCTAACCCGGATTTCAACATTGAATCCGTGCATTTCTTTCCGCTTGGTGGCATCAAGGCCAACGCCAACTGGGCCATCAAAAATGGCGGCGATTCAGCCCGCCCCGTTAATCCGTCCTAGAAAGGACCACCATGACCCGCACTGTTGTCGAGAGTAAAACCAAAACCGCAATCATCGGCTTTGACCAACCGTTCTGTGTTATCGGCGAGCGGATCAACCCCACGGGGCGCAAGAAACTCGCCGCCGAACTTGAGGCCGGGGATTTCTCGACCGTGGAAAAGGACGCGCTGGCGCAGGTCGCGGCGGGGGCCAGCATCCTTGATATCAACGCCGGGGTGGTCTACAATTCCAACCCCAACCCGAATGAAACCGAACCACCGCTGATGCAGAAGATTATCAAGATGGTTCAAGGGCTTGTGGACGTTCCTTTATGTATTGATTCCTCGGTTCCCTCGGCGCTAGAGGCCGGTTTGGAAGTGTGCGAAGGCCGCCCCTTGCTGAACTCGGTCACCGGCGAAGAGGACCGGCTTGAACTGATCTTGCCGCTGGTGAAAAAGTACAACGTGCCGGTTGTGGCGATCTCGAACGACGACACCGGCATTTCCGAAGACCCCGACGTGCGGTTCGCCGTTGCCAAGCGCATTGTCGAGCGCGCCGCCGATTTCGGTATCCCTGCGCATGACATCGTGGTGGACCCGCTGGTAATGCCGATTGGGGCCATGGGCACCGCCGGATTGCAGGTGTTCGCCTTGGTGCGCCGCTTGCGCGAGGAACTGGGCGTCAACACCACCTGTGGCGCCTCCAACATCAGTTTCGGCCTGCCCAACCGGCACGGCATCAACAACGCGTTCCTGCCGATGGCGATGGGCGCGGGCATGACCTCGGCGATCATGAACCCGGTGACCTTGCCGGTGACGCAAAAGCGTATCGCCGAGAAAAAGGCCGAAATCGCCGCCGCCGGCATCGTCCTGCCCGAGGGCATGGACGACGAAACTTTTGTGAAGCTGTTTGGCATGGGCAGTATGAAACACCTGTCCGGCAAGGAAATGGAAGCGATCCGCGCCGCCAATTTCCTGACCAACAACGACCCGCACGGGGGCAACTGGATCAAGTACAACAAACCCCCCGTCAAAGCTGGCGAAGAAGGCCGGGGACGGGCGGGACGGACAGGCGGACGCCGCCGCCGGGGATGAAAAACCGGGGATAATCCTTGACGTGGGCCGGGATTTGGCATGGCGTGGGCGCATGGATAACATGCCTCCCCCAGCCCCCGGTTTTCCCACCACCGAATACGCCGCACGGGTGCAGCGCGCGCAGGTCCGCATGGCCGCCAATGGCCTGGACGCGCTGTTGCTGACCACCGAATCCGACCTGCGTTATTTCAGCGGCTATCTCACCCGGTTCTGGGAAAGCCCGACCCGCCCGTGGTTCCTGATCGTGCCGCTAAGTGGCAAACCCGTGGCCGTCATCCCCTCTATCGGTCGCGCGTTGATGGCCACCACCTGGATCGACGATATTCGCTGTTGGCAAGCCCCGGATCTGCACGATGACGGGGTTGGCCTGCTGGGCGACACCTTGCGCGAACTTGCCGGAGAGGGCGCGCAGGTGGGCCTGCCCATGGGCCTGGAATCGCATCTGCGGATGCCCTTGGCGGACTGGGCGCGGTTGCAGCAGGCTTCGCCGGGGTTGGACTTCACCCACGACTATGAGATCACCCGCACCCTGCGCATGGTGAAATCGACAGGCGAAATCAACAAGATACGCGCCGCTGCTCAGGTCGCCAACCGCGCCTTTGCCCGGGTGCCGGAAATCGCCAGCGCAGGTGTGCCGCTGGATCAGGTGTTCCGCCGGTTTCAGATGCTGTGCCTCGAAGAAGGGGCCGATTTCGTGCCCTATCTCGCCGGAGGCGCGGGGCAGGGCGGGTATATGGACGTGATCTCGCCCGCCACGCCCGCCCGGTTGCAGCGCGGCGATGTCCTGATGCTGGATACCGGCCTGTTGCGCGACGGGTATTTCTGTGATTTCGACCGCAACTTTTCCCTTGGTCCCCCTAGCGACGCGGTTCAATCCGCCCATTCCCGCCTGATCGAAGCCACCCACCGGGCGGCGGATATCGCCCGCCCCGGCACCACCGCCGCCGAGCTTTACCACGTTATGGCCGCGACACTGAACAGTTCTGATTCCTCTGCCGGGCGGTTGGGGCATGGGCTGGGGATGCAACTGACCGAAGGGCTGTCGCTGATCCCGGACGACCACACCGAGTTGCAGGCCGGCATGGTGATCACGCTGGAGCCGGGCATCGCGCTGGATGGCGGGCGGATCATGGTGCATGAAGAAGACATCGTTATTGGCGCGCGCGCACCTGAGTTTCTGTCGCACCCCGCACCGACAACCATTGCCACCCTTGATGTCTGACAAGTGG
>NVQY01000095.1 GCA_002400675.1 Paracoccaceae bacterium
CTACCAGCGCCGCGTCACCACCTTGACCATCAGCCCCGCGCGTCTGGCAATTTCCCCCTGCCCCAACGTGCCTGCGGCGACCCGGCCCGGATCGCGCATCACCTGTTGCAACAGCGGTTCACCCTGCCACCCTACCAACAAAGCCGGAGCCGCCTCCCGCGACACCCCCGCCCGCTTACCACGCGCCCGCGCCATCCGGTCAAGGCCACCCTGCGCCAATTCGCGGATCGCATCCGGCGTGTCCTCAGGCAACGGATTGCGCCCCCCCGCGCGCAACCCGGCCACCGCGCGCAACCAATTGGCCAGCCCGACCCCATAGGCAAAATCCGCAACCACCTGCGGGTCCGCCGGCCCAAGGCTTTGCACGGCGGCACCTATCAACACGCCGGTAGTCTGTTCGATATAACGTTTCATATGGGCGTCAGTTTCAAACGGATCTTTATATATATCCCAAACTCTTGCCGCGATCATCTCATCCAGATCACCGGCGCTTTTCGGGCTGAGAATCCGGGCCAGCGGCGTCACTACCTCGTGCCGCCGTATCGCCCCACCCTTTGCAATTTCGCAAAGCGCATCGCGCCACCATTGCAGCCGAATCTCGGCAATCATCGCCTCGCCGGTGACCCAAGGCGCGCGGGCCACCTCGACATTCATCGCATAGATCGGAAACAGCGTCGCGCGCGCACTGACCGGGGTCGCCATCACCGCCATGAACCGATCCGGGTCGGCGCGCTGCACCAATGCCGCACAGGCGGTCAGATCAGCGTCAAAGCGCATCCAGAAACGCCTGTATTTCCGGGGCTGTCCCCGGCGCGTCGACAATACCCAAATGCCCGGTATCCTTGGCGATCAGATAGCGCCCCATGTCCGTCACCTGCCGCATCAGCGGCTCGTATTGATCGGCGATAAACGCCTCATCCCGGTCGCCAACCATCAAAAGGAAGGGTGGCAATGCGCTGATATCTTTCAAATAATCCATCCTTGGCGCATAAGAAACATTCATCCGAAAGCTATAGGAAGTGGTCGCCAGATGCCCCAACGGCCCATCCATCACCGCGTCCGGCATCTTGAATGAAATCACCCCAAGATAGTTCAACGCGCGAATACCAACGGCGTTCAACATGCTCAGACCAATGAGCCGCCGGGTCTGCACCGCCGCCCACCCACCGGAGTTAGCACGCGTGGTCGGCGCGTTGTATTTCAGGAACGGTGCCAGCAAGACGGCCCCGTCCAGCAACCCGCCATGCGCCCCGCCGGCAAACCTGACCACCAGCCCCCCGCCCGAGGAATGGCCAAGCATCACCACCTTTTGCCCCGGTCGCGCACGCGCCTTGATCAGATCCGCCAGATCATCCTCTAACTGGCCAATGTAATCCACATCTCCGCGCCGCCCCGGCTGCGCCCCATGTCCGCGCAGATCCGGCACCAGCACGGTGGCACCAACATTAAGACGCGCGGCCAAGCCATTGAACTGCAATCCATTCCATCCAGACCCATGGATCAAGATAATCAGCGGCCCCTGATCATTTTCATACTCGCGCACGGCCAATTCAAAGCCATCGCGCATCCTGACACCCATGGGTTCCGGCATCTCTATACCATCACCCACGCCTGAAAAGTCCAGACCACCGGCACCCGAAACACCCCGCGCCGGATCCGATACGATCAACCCAAGCGCAATCCCAGCACTGACCAGCGCAAAAATCGCTGCTGTATTAAGGATCGACAGGATCATTCCCCTGCGCAATCGCGGATCAGCTTCCAGCGGATCGCATCCAAAAGCGCCTCAAAGCTGGCGTCAATGATGTTGGCCGAAACCCCCACCGTCGACCAGCGCCGCCCCTGCCCGTCCTCGGAATCGATGATCACCCGCGTTACGGCTTCGGTGCCGCCTTGGGTGATACGCACCTTGAAATCCACCAACCGCATATCCGCCAGAATGGCCGAATACGGCCCCAGATCCTTGGCCAGCGCCTTGGCCAGCGCATTCACCGGCCCACGGTCATTTCCGGCCTCATCCAGCGATTCACTCACCGACAGCTTTTTCTCGCCGTCGACCTTCACCACCACAACGGCTTCGGACAGGCTAACGACTTGATTATACTTGTTCTTGCGCCGCTCGACCGTCACCTTGTACCGCTTGACCTCAAAATACTCGGGCAACTGCCCCAGCGCATCGCGCGCCAGCAACTCAAAACTCGCCTGCGCTGAATCATAAGCGTACCCCTCATCCTCGCGCACCTTGATCCGCTCAAGGATTTCGCCCAGCGCAGGGTTGCCTTTTTGCACACTCAACCCCGCCTCGGCCAACCGCTGGCGCAGATTCGATTGTCCGGCCTGATTGGACATCGGAATGATGCGCGCATTGCCGACGATTGCCGGTTCAATATGCTCGTAGGTCGCGGGATCCTTCAGAATCGCACTGGCATGCAGCCCCGCCTTATGCGCAAACGCCGACGCCCCGACAAACGGCGCCTGCTTCATCGGCACCCGGTTCAGAATATCGTCCAGCATCCGCGCCACGCGGGTCAAGCCAG
Source organism: Paracoccaceae bacterium (assembly GCA_002400675.1). Taxonomy (GTDB): domain Bacteria; phylum Pseudomonadota; class Alphaproteobacteria; order Rhodobacterales; family Rhodobacteraceae; genus NVQY01. The sequence goes on from NVQY01000095.1 coordinate 2,538, forward strand.
CCAATGCCTGCACGGAAATCCCGGTCTCAAACTGGCTTGCATATGGCTCTTTCAGCAACAAAACCGGGATCAACGAGGTCAGATTGGCATTGCCGCACCGCTCGCCCAACCCGTTCAGCGTGCCCTGAACCTGCCGCGCGCCAGCAGAAATCGCCGCCAACGATCCGGCAACGGCGTTTTCAGTGTCATTATGCGTGTGTATCCCCAGCCTCTCACCCGGAATCCCCGCCGCAATCACCTCGCCAACAATGCGCCCGATCTCTTCCGGCAAGGTACCGCCATTGGTGTCACACAACACCACCCAACGCGCCCCGGCCCCAAGCGCCGCCTGACACGCCTCAAGCGCATATGCGGGATTGGCCTTATACCCGTCAAAGAAATGCTCGGCATCAAACAACGCCTCGCGCCCCTGCCCGAAGATATGCCCAATCGAAGCGGCAATATTCGCCACATTCTCTTCCAGAGAAATGCCCAGCGCGGCGCGAACATGATACTCATGCGCCTTACCCACCAGACAAACCGCCCCGGTCCCGGCATTCATCACCGCCGCCAGCACATCATCATTCTCAACCGAGCGCCCGGCCCTTTTGGTCATCCCAAACGCCGTCAGCCGTGCCTTTGTCTTCGGCACAACCTCAAAAAATGCGCTGTCAGTGGGATTGGCACCGGGCCATCCGCCCTCGATGTAGTCCACCCCCAACCCATCAAGCGCCCGGGCAATCTGAACCTTCTCAGCGGTGGAAAACTGCACGCCTTGGGTCTGCTGCCCATCGCGCAACGTGGTGTCATACAAATAAAGCCGCTCAACCAATTCCCCGCCCCCCAGCTTCTTCTGTTGCTAAATATCCTCGGGGGGGATCGCCTGCGATCGGGGGGCAGACAGCCCCCCTCCAACAGCTGCCGCTCACGACACCGCCTCCAGCTTGGTGAGATCAACTTCCGGTCCGACCACAAGCACCACACCATCCTTGCTCATGTGGACCTCGATTCCAGCGGCAACCAGGGCCGCTTTTTGCCGATCAACTTCGGCAAAGTCCTTTGTCCTGAGAGCAATCTCGCGCGCAGAGGTCAAGCGGGCCGTCAGGTCGTCCAGAATATGCCCCGGCAAACTGTCCCAGCCGCCAAGTTCCTCGCTCAACAGACCCAGCAAACCGGCGCTTGCCTTGAGGTCAGCCACTGCGCCGCTGTTTGCCAGGGCGTGCAGTTCGGAAATAGCGCCCGATGTATTAAGATCCTCGGCCAGAGCTGCCACCACCGACTCCGCCGGTTTTTCCGACGCTGTGACACCATCCGTCAGTGAACGCCATTTCCTCAGAGTCCGCGCCGCCTCTTTCGCCTTCCTCTCCGTCCAATCCATCGGCTTGCGGTAATGCGTTGACAAAAACACAAACCGGATCACCTCCCCCGGCACCCCCTGCTCCAACAGATCATGCACCGTAAAGAAATTGCCCAGTGACTTGGACATCTTCTTGCCCTCGACCTGCAACATCTCATTGTGCAGCCACACATTGGCAAACCCCTCGCCGGGATGCACGCAGCAGCTTTGCGCCAATTCGTTCTCGTGATGCGGGAACATCAGATCATTACCGCCGCCGTGAATATCAAAACTCGCGCCCAACAACTCGAAACTCATCGCCGAACACTCGATATGCCAGCCCGGACGCCCAAACCCCCAGGGCGAGTCCCACCCCGGCTGATCCGCCCCCGACGGCTTCCACAACACAAAATCCATCGGATTGCGTTTATACGGTGCCACCTCGACCCGCGCCCCGGCGATCATGTCATCCACCGACCGCCCCGAAAGCGCCCCATATTCCCGGTAACTTTCCACCGCGAACAACACATGCCCCTCGGCGGCGTACGCGTGCCCCGAGGCGATCAACTGTTCGATCATCGTCACCATCTGCGGCACATATTGCGTGGCGCGTGGCATCTGGTCAGGTTCAAGCGCGCCCAACGCGCCCATGTCCTCCAGAAACCAGCCAATGGTCTCTTCGGTGATCTCGCCAATCGACCGGCCACTGACGGCGGCGCGGGCGTTTATCTTGTCATCCACATCGGTAAAATTGCGCACATATTTAACGTGATCGACGCCGTACACATGGCGCAGCAACCGGTAGAGCACATCGAACACCACCACCGGGCGCGCGTTGCCCAGATGGGCGCGGTCATAGACCGTCGGCCCGCAGACATACATGCGCACATTTTCCGCATCAATCGGCGTGAACACTTCCTTTTTGCGGGTTTTCGTATTGTGCAGCTTTAGTGTCGTCATGTCTTATCCCTCGTGCGGCGCGTGACGCGGGCTTAGCAACTTGTCCTGAAAAGTAAAATGACGAAAGCCCGGCCCGCTGGAAATCTTCAGCAGGTAATGCAGCCCATAATGATGCAAATCGGGTTCATCCCCCCTGATACCACGCGTGGCCCCCATAACCAAGGGGTCACCCCTGCGCCGGTCCCACCTGCGGAGTCTTTCCCCCCAGCACGGTGGCAAACACATCCGTGTCCACATTGCCGCCGCTCAGGATCACGCCCACCTTACGCCCCTGCATCGCCGCGCGTTCCTGCATCAGGGCGGCCACGGACGCCGCCGCCGCGCCTTCGGCCACGTTGTGGGTGGCGCGAAAGATCAGCCGCATGGCCTCGGCCACCTCATCGTCAGTGACGGAAAGGATGCGATCGGCACCGGTGCGATAAATCTCAAACGCCTCTAATACGGGCACCCGCACAGCCATGCCATCGGCAAAGGTGTCGGCGCTGTCGGTGGCAATCAACCGCCCGGCCTGAACTGACCGCAACGCGCAATCGGCACGGGCGGACACCACGCCAACTATGCGGGTTTTCAGCCCCAGCGCGTCGCGCGCAGCAATCGTGCCGCAAATGCCCGAGCCACAGCCAATCGGCACATAGACCGTGTCCAGATCAGGGGCCGCCTGAAACAGCTCAAACCCATAGGTGGCCACACCGCGCACCAACTCGCGATGGAACGGCGGCACCACGGCCAGACCTTCGGCCTCGGCATAGCGCACTGCTTCTTCGCGGGCGGTGTCGAAATCATCGCCGAATTCCACCAGATCGGCCCCAAACGCGCGCATGGCCGCGTTCTTTTCCACCGAATTGCCGTGCGGCACATAAATCCGCGCCGTCAGACCGGCGGCCAGCGCGGCGCGGGTCTGGCTTTGGCCGTGATTGCCACGGGTCGCGGTGCTGATGCCGCGTTTTTCCGGATGGGCGCGGCGCAGCCAGTCGATAAAGGTCAGCCCTCCGCGCACCTTAAAGGCCCCAGTGGGGGCGTGGTTTTCATGTTTGACCAGAACCTGCGCACCCACGGCCTGCGACAACACCGGCCAGACATGTTGCGGTGTGGCGGGCATTGAGGCGTGAACAAGGCGCGTGGCCTGTTCCAGTTCCTGACGGGTAAACAGGGTCATTGGTCGCTCCGGTGTTGGACAGATATGTGGGGAACAGAAAATCACGCTTGGGCGCATTTCACAACGCCATTTCGATTGACAGAGCGCACAAGAATATGTCTCGTGCCGCGCATGAAACTATCGCATCGCATAACAAATCTGACTGGTGGCGGCTCTGACGGCTGGGACGTGTTTTATCGTGCCCGGGCAATGATCGACGCCGGGGAACCCGTCACCGAACTGACCATCGGTGAACATGACATTGGCACCCATGCCTCGATCCTGGAGGCGATGCACGCCTCGGCGATGGGCGGGCATACGGGCTATGCCATGGTGCCGGGCGTCGACGCCTTGCGCGATGCGGTGGCGGCGCGGGTGCAGGCGCGCACCGGCGTACCCACCACCCGCGACAACGTACTGATCACGCCGGGCGGACAATCGGCGCTGTTTGCCACCCATCACGCGGTCTGCGACGAAGGCGACACGGCGCTGTTCATCGACCCCTATTATGCCACCTATCCCGGCACCATCAGGGCCGTCGGGGCCAAGCCACTGGCAATACAAGCCCATGCCACCAACGCCTTTCAGCCCCTCGCAAGCGACATAGACGCGGTGGCGTCCGGCGCGCGGTCGCTGTTGATCAACTCGCCCAACAACCCGACCGGCGTGGTCTATGGCCGCGACACCCTGCAAGGGATCGCCGATGTCTGCATCCGCCACGACCTGTGGCTGATCTCGGACGAGGTCTATGACACGCAATTGTGGGACGGCACGCATATCTCGCCACGCGCCCTGCCGGGGATGGCGGATCGGGTGCTGGTGGTTGGGTCGATGTCGAAAAGCCACGCCATGACCGGGTCGCGCTGTGGCTGGATCATCGGGCCGCAGGAGGTGATTGGCGACCTGATCAACCTTGCCACCCACACGACCTATGGCGTGCCGGGCTATATTCAGGACGCGGCCCGGTTTGCGTTGGATCAGGGCGATGGGCTGGAACGTGAAATCGCCGCGCCGTTTCGCCGCCGCCGGGCATTGGCGCTCGACATCCTGAGCCGTCAGAACACGGTGGGGCTGGTGCCGCCACAGGGGGCCATGTACCTGATGCTGGATATCCGCGCTACGGGGCTGGATGGCGAAGGCTTTGCCAACGCCTTGCTGGATGAACACCGCATCGCCGTCATGCCGGGTGAAAGTTTCGGCAGAGCCGCGGCCGGGCATGTGCGGGTGGCCATGACCATCGCCGATGCCGATTTTGCCAGCGCGATTGAAAAACTGTGCCAGTTCGCGGCGAAAATTTCCTGAACCGCCCCTGTCGGTGACAACCCGCCCTAGAACCCAAACCAGACCCGTGCGGTAAAGCGGTCGATCGCCGGCAATGCGGTGCCCAACGAGATATCGTCGAACATCTGGCGCAAGACATTGCTGCCCGGTGCCGGGCTATTGCCCCATAGCGCGGCCACACCAAACCCGTAAATCGCACCGCCCTTGCGGTTGCTGGTGATGTCTGCGTGGGTTTGGCCGGCATCCCGGTCGGCCTTTACCCTGACCCGCCCAACTGAGTCCGCAACGTCGGCCCCGGCCCCGCGCAACAAGCGCATAAAGGCGACTTCAACCGCGCGGTCCTCAGCCATCGAACCGGCCCCGCCGACCAGCGCAACATCCGGCATATCGCCACCGGAAGTCAGCGGAATATCGTCCTGCCCGGACCAGTTCCCCGCCTGCAATGCGCCTGCCAGAATGGCAATCAAAATGGCCGGAATCCATACGCGCATCAATCGGGTCTCCCTTGGTCAGACTCAGCATAGAACCCATGCCGTTAACAGGTCGTTTATATCTGACGATGCGCTTGCGCGCCGATCAGGCCCCCGATCACGACCGAGTTGAACACATTGGGCGCGGTTTTCAAGCCGATCAAAACACCCAAGCGGGCGATTTTTGGAAACCGGCGAAAAAATGCCGCAAAACCGCGCAATACCCCGTGAAATATGGCGCAAATGCGGCCACCTCGTCGCAATCAGAACAGATCACGCCGGGCGGTCTCACAAACTGTAGCAAAAGTGACACGCGAGGAGGTGGCAAATGGCGGATATGTGTAAAATTGGCCGCGTTTACCGGACGATTGGCGCGGCACGGGGCAAAGCGGCGCGCGGCGCGCCCCTTTTGGGCTGACCAAACACCCCCACCWATCCCGATTGCCTATGAAAGCCGTGACCCCAATGACTGACTCCGCTTCCTCGCCCGTCCGTTCCCGCAGCGGAGGACGCGCCGCGCGCCGTGCCGCACGCGCCGCCCCGCTTGCCGATCACCTGCGCCCGGTGCGCGCGGGCATGTCGGGGGGCACTTATCACCCCCTGTCCGATCAGGACATGCAGGCCATTCACAACGCAGCACTGGACGCGCTGGAACAGATCGGGCTGGCAGATGCGCCGCCCAGCGGGGTTGAATATCTGACCCGCGCGGGCGGTATTCTTGGCGACGACGGGCGCATCCGGTTTCCCCGCGCGCTGGTGCAAAAGGTGCTGGCGCAGGCCAACCGGACAATCACCCTGCACGGGCGCGACCCCAAACACGATCTGGAGCTATGCGGTACGCGGGTGCATTACGGAACGGCCGGCGCGGCGGTGCATCTGGTGGACGCGCAAACCCGCGAATACCGCGATTGCACATTGCAGGACCTGCACGACGCTGCGCGGATTGCCCACGAGTTGGACAATATCCACTTTGTCCAGCGCCCGATGGTGGCGCGCGACGTTACCGACAACCTGGAAATGGACCTGAACACGATCTACGCCTGCTGCGCGGGCACCACCAAACACGTGGGGTCATCGGTGTTCGAACCGGGCTTCGTGCCCGAGGTGTTTGACCTCGTGCATCTGATCGCCGGCTCTGAGGCGGCGTGGCGCGAACGCCCTTTCATGTCGGCATCGGTCTGTTTCGTGGTGCCACCAATGAAATTCGCCACCGAAAGCTGTGAAGTGATGGAGGCGCTGATCAAAGGCGGTATGCCCGTGCTGTTGCTATCG
>NVQY01000096.1 GCA_002400675.1 Paracoccaceae bacterium
AAGAGGTCGAGATCCTGTTTCAGACGCTGCAAAAGCTGCGGTCGGAAGGCACGTCGATCCTGTATATCTCGCATAAGCTGGAGGAAATTCGCACGCTTTGCGATCATGCCACGGTTCTGAGGCTGGGCGAGAACGTCGGCGAATGCACCCCGGCAGAGACCACGGCCAGTGAGATGGCCGAGTTGATGGTCGGGTCGAGTCTGACGCCTCCGCAGCGGGCGGGGCGCGAGATGGGCGAGGTGACGCTGGATATCAGCGGGCTGTCGGTGCCATCGCCTTCGGCCTTTGGCACGGCATTGAAGAACGTGCATCTGACGGTACGCAAGGGAGAGATTCTGGGCATTGGCGGAGTGGCCGGCAACGGGCAGGACGAATTGCTGGGTGTGTTGTCGGGGGAGACCCTGACGCAGCCGGATGCGGTCAAGCTGGACGGGAAACCGGTGGGGGATCTGGGACCGACGGAGCGGCGCAAGCTGGGATTGCTGACCGCGCCCGAGGAACGGCTGGGGCACGCCGCCGCACCCGATATGAGCCTGACGGAGAATGCCATGCTGACCGGGTCGGTGCGCGAAGGGCTGGAGTCCAACGGGTTTTTGAAATGGCGCGAGGCCGAGGTTTTTGCCGAGAAGATCATCAGGGAGTTTGATGTGCGCACGCCCGGGCCGGGCAATGCGGCGCGGTCTTTGTCGGGCGGTAATTTACAGAAATTCGTGGTCGGGCGAGAGGTGTTGCAACGGCCTGAGGTGCTGGTGATCAACCAGCCGACCTGGGGGGTGGATGCCTCTGCGGCGGCGTCGATCCGGCAGGCGATTCTGGATCTGGCCACTGGCGGGGCGGCGGTAGTGTGCATCAGTCAGGATCTGGATGAGTTGATGGAGATCTCCGACAGTTTCGCCGCGTTGAACGAGGGGAGATTGAGTGCGCCACGCGACGCGACCGGTCTGACGGTGGAAGAGATTGGTTTGATGATGGGGGGGGCACATGGGATGGAAGTGGCACATGTTTGAGGCGTTGTCCCAAAGAGATTCCATGCCTACGGCGTGGATACTTAAAAACAGAAGAAGCAGGGGGCAGGTATGATTGTTCTGGAAAAGAGGCCACAGCCGTCAAGGGTCTGGGCATATGCAACGCCGCTGGTGGCGGTGTTGGCGACCATGATTGCCGGGGGGTTGTTGTTTGCCGCGTTGGGCAAGAACCCGGTCGAGGCGATCAGGATCATTTTCTATGATCCGCTGTTTGGCGAGTTTGCCTATCTTGACCGGCCACAGTTGCTGGTCAAGGGCGCGCCGCTGGTGTTGATCGCCATTGGGCTGAGTCTGGGGTTCAAGGCCGGTATCTGGAATATCGGCGCTGAGGGTCAGTATATCATCGGTGCCCTGACCGGGGCCGGGATCGGGTTGGCATTTTATCCGGTCGATGCGTGGTATGTGTTCCCGCTGATGGTGATTGGCGGAGCCTTTGGCGGTTGGGTCTGGGCGATGATACCGGGGTTGTTGAAGGTCAGGTTTGGTACCAACGAGATTCTGGTGTCGCTGATGCTGGTCTATGTGGCCGAGCAGTTGCTGGCGTCGATGTCATTGGGATTGTTGAAGAACCCCGAGGGGCGTGGGTTTCCGGGCAGCCGGAATTTCAGCGACTTTCCCGGCGCGTCAAGCTGGATCAGTCAGGATGCCGGCATGCACTGGGGCGTGGTCGCGGCCTTTATCGCGGTGATTTTTGCCTATATCCTGCTGAACCGGCACATGTTGGGATTTCACATTCGCCTGACCGGAGAAGCGCCGCGCGCGGCGCGGTTTGCCGGGGTCAATCCGTCACGTCTTATCCTGTTTTGTCTGGGGGCGTCGGGCGCACTGGCCGGGTTGGCCGGGCTGTTCGAAGTGTCCGGGCCGGCGGGTCAGGTCAGCATTGATTTTGGCGCAGGCTACGGCTTTACCGCGATTATCGTCGCCTTTTTGGGGCGTTTGCATCCGGTGGGCATATTGCTGGCCGGGGGGCTGATGGCGCTGACGTATATCGGAGGGGAGGCCGCGCAAATGGGTATGGGTCTGCCTGCCGCAGCGATTCAAGTGTTTCAGGGAATGCTGCTGTTCTTTCTGCTGGCGTTTGACATTCTGACCAATTACCGGGTGCGGTTCAGCGCCAGAAAGGCAGCTTGAAATGGATTTGAGTGCAATTAATCCGATCCTGTTGGTGGCCTCTTTGATGGTCGCGGCGACACCGATCCTGTTGGCCGCGATTGGCGAGTTGGTAGCGGAAAAGGCCGGGGTTCTGAACCTTGGGGTCGAGGGCATGATGATTGTTGGGGCGATCAGTGGTTTTGCCATTGCGGTTGAAACCGGGTCGCCGACGTTGGGGTTCATCGCCTCGGCCATCGGCGGCGCGTTGTTGTCGTTGTTGTTCGTGTTTCTGACGCAGGTGGTTCTGGCCAATCAGGTGGCGTCGGGTCTGGCGTTGACGCTGTTCGGGCTGGGTCTGAGCGCGCTGATGGGGCAGTCTTATGTGGGCGTGCGTCCGCCGCAGACCGCAGAGTTGAACATTCCGATCCTCAGTGATCTGCCGGTGGTTGGTCCGATCCTGTTCAGCCACGATCCGATCCTGTATCTGAGCATCGCCATTATTGCCATCGTTTGGGGCATGCTGAAATACACCCGCGTCGGGTTGATCCTGCGGGCGGTCGGTGAAAACCACGACGCGGCACATGCCTTGGGCTATAAGGTCGTGCGTATCCGTATCATGGCGATCATGTTCGGCGGGGCCTGTGCGGGTCTTGGCGGGGCTTACATCAGCCTTGTGCGGGTGCCGCAGTGGACCGAGGGCATGACGGCGGGTGTCGGCTGGATCGCGCTGGCGCTGGTGGTGTTCGCGAGCTGGAAACCGTGGCGGGTGCTGCTGGGGGCGTATCTGTTTGGCGGAGTCACCGTTGTGCAGCTAAATCTGCAAGCGGCAGGTGTTGCCATTCCGGTAGAGTATCTGGCAATGTCGCCCTATCTCATTACCATCATTGTGCTGGTGATCCTGTCGAAAGACAAAAGCAGTGCGCCGGCCTCGCTGGGCCGAATATTCCACGCCTCACACTAGAGGCAAACCACACATGCCCCGGACAAGGGGCCAACAAACCAACTGGGAGAAATTCATGAAACTGACAACTCTACTGACAAGTGCCGCAATGGCGCTGGGACTGGCCACCGGGGCCATCGCCGGCAGCGACAAACTGAAGGTCGGCTTTGTTTATGTCGGCCCGGTCGGCGATGGCGGCTGGACACACGAGCATGACCAGGGTCGCAAAGCGATCGAGGCCGAATTCGGCGACAAAGTTGAAACCCAGTTCGTCGAAAACGTCGCCGAAGGTCCGGACGCCGAGCGCGTCATGACGCAGATGGCGCGCAGCGGGGCAAAGTTGATCTTTACCACGTCGTTTGGCTATATGGATGCCACCATCAACGTGGCCAAGAAGTTCCCCGACGTGAAGTTCGAGCACGCCACCGGGTACAAGACGGCGGATAACGTTTCGACCTATTCCGCACGGTTCTACGAAGGGCGCGCCATTCAGGGCACCATCGCCGGGCGCATGACCAAATCCAACGTCATCGGCTATATCGGCTCGTTCCCGATCCCCGAAGTTATCCGGGGCATCAACAGTGCCTATATCAACGCCAAAAAGGTCAACCCGGATGTGACTTTCAAAGTCGTGTGGGTCTACACTTGGTTTGACCCCGCCAAAGAGGCCGACGCCGCCAAGGTTCTGATCGAACAGGGCGCAGATGTGATCCTGCAACACACCGATTCCACTGCACCTTTGGCTGCTGCCGCAGATGCGGGCAACGTGATCGGCTTTGGTCAGGCCTCGGATATGTCTGAGTACGCCGATGGCCCACGGGTATCGTCAATCATCGACAACTGGGCCCCCTATTACATCGAGCGTACACGCGCGGTGATGGACGGTACCTGGGAATCGGTCAGCACCTGGGACGGTATCGGCAAAGGCATGGTTGGCATCGGTGAAATCACCGACCGCGTTCCCGCCGACGTCAAAGCCGAGGCACTGGCGCTGAAAGACGCGATCGCATCGGGTGCGTATCACCCCTTTACCGGCCCGCTGAACAAGCAGGACGGGTCTGTGTGGCTGAAAGACGGCGAAACTGCGGATGACGGCACGTTGGCTGGCATGAACTTTTATGTCGAAGGCATCGAAGGGTCGATCCCCAACTGATCCGGCGTTTCATCTGAGACAAGACAAAAGGCTCCGCTTTGGCGGGGCCTTTTTTTGTTGGGGGGGGAAGTCACGGGCCGGGCCAAATTTCAACCCCTGCCCCTGCGTCCAAAACGCTGTAAAACGAAAACCCTACAATAGTTTCCACCCATAGATAATGGTTACTGCCAGCGTATAGGCCGCCAGAAGCGCGACATTGACCGGGTTCCCAGAGAGCTTTGGCGTCTTTATCTGAGACACGTTCAGGATTGCGAGGCCAAGACCGCAGGCACCAAGAAGGACGGCAAACACCGGGCGATCAAAGTACCCTTCGAACATAAACAGGAAGACAAGCAGAATACTGTTATTATCAATGGCTAACCCGGTGTATTTCGCATCCCCGGAAAGCCCGAAGGTGCTGAAGTAACTTAGCCGGATCGCGCCAAAAACCAGCATCACAAATACGACCGGCAAAAAGAGCGGGTTAAAGTCGCCGTAGCTCAATATCAAAATGGCGGGCGTGACAGCGTAACTTACAATATCTATCAGCAGATCAAGCTGCCCGCCGAATTCCCGGTCCGCACCGGTTCTGCCCTTCATCCTGCGCGCAATCAGCCCATCAGCCCAATCAAATGCGACGGCCCAGATCATGCCAATCATTGCCGCGCCGTAAACGTCGACAATAAGAAAGTAGATCGCCAGCAGGGTGCAGCCCAGACCTGCAAGGGAACAGATATTGGGTAAGTCCTTGACATACGACAGGATCGGTCTGGTTTGCAGCTCTTGGTCTGAAGAGTTTTCGGTTGCCATGGCAAGTCCTTTGAGTTAGAAGATTTATGCCCCGGTCGAAGTCAAGACGGGCAACATCTGCATTCCACTCTGCGTGTATTGAAAACCTGTTGTTTTCAAACCATCGCGTCGTTCCAGACTTCTGACAGTCCGGAGCAACCTCAGCTTAATTGTCTGAAATTATTGGTTTATTCCGCTTGATCGTGGATTCAGATGCCGCTTGCTAGCACCGTTTATGGGTAGATAAAAGGATTAAGTAAAAATGATCGTCTATACAGTTGGTACTTTTGATTTGTTGCACGTCGGCCATCTTGCCCTGTTGAACTACTGCAAGACATTGGGGGATTTCGTCGCTGTTGGGGTCGCCTCAGATGAGGTTGTCAATCGCTACAAGCCCAATGTCCCGGTTGTCCCCCTGAAACAGCGCATGGAGATGTTGGAAGCGCTGAGCTGTGTAGACATTGCCCGCCCCTATCACGAACTTGAATATGTTTCCGGTTGCAGAGCGTTGGATATAGATATTTTTGTCGTTGGCGAAGATTGGGGGCGCAAACCTCATAACCTCGATGTCGAGACCTACCTGAAAAAAAGCGGCAAGGAAATTGTTCAGGTCCGCTATAATCCCCGAACGTCTTCCACAAAAATAAAGCAAATGGTTCTGGCGCAGTCGCAAGCGTCAAAGGAACCAGTTTATTCGTAAGCGCACATCTGCCGGGGTCTTTTTCCCGGCCCCCTCTTTTCCTGAACTTGCGCGCGTGATTATATGTGTGCCATGAAACATCTTACATCTGTTGACGGAACCCCGGCGGACGGTTTTTCCTTCGGAACCATGCAATTTGGCGGCAAGGCGGACGCGGGGCAGTCACGCGCCATGTATGAGGCCTGCCGCGCGGCGGGCATCAGCCATTTCGATACCGCGTGGATCTATACCGGCGGGGCCTCTGAAACCCTGTTGGGGCAAATGATCGGCGATGAGCGCGACAAGCTGTTGATCGCCACCAAATACGGGGCGGTCGATGGCGCCGGGATGGCCACCATGCGCCGCCAGTTCGACGAGTCGCGCGCGCGGTTGGGCATGGACATGGTTGACGTGTTTTACCTGCACGGGTTCGACCCCGACACCGAGCTGCGAGAGACCATGCAGGGCATGGCAGAGCTGCGCGACGCCGGGCAAATTCGCTATGTGGGCCTGTCGAATTTCTCGGCGTGGCAGACCATGAAGGCCGCGCGCATCGCCGCTGAATTCGATCTGACCATTGATATCATCCAGCCGATGTACAACCTCGTCAAACGCGTGGCCGAGGTCGAAATCCTGCCGATGAGCGTGGATCAGAACATTGCCGTGGCCGCCTATTCTCCGCTTGGGGGCGGGTTGCTGACCGGGAAATACCGCGGCAAAGACCTTGGGCGGCTACGCGAGGACAACCGCTATGCAGTGCGCTATCGCCACGACTGGATGTATGAGGTGGCCGATGCCTTGTCCGATCTGGCAGAGGAGAGCGGGATTGACCCGGCGACATTGGCGGTGGCTTGGGTTGCGGCCCATCCAACCGGCCCGATCCCGATCATTTCGGCGCGTAATGCCGACCAGCTACGGCCATCGCTTGCGGCCATGGACCTGGACCTTGACCCGGCGCTGTATGCGCGGATTTCGGCGCTGACGCCGACGCCGCCACTGGCCACGGACCGCAGCGAGGAACAGGAATGACCGGCCAGTCACCGAAATCCGTCACCCACAGCATTGCCCACAAAGGCGAAGGCGACCGGCTGTTTGCGCCTTCGGCAGCGCGCAATCTTGAGGTGTTGAGCGATCTGCTGGGCGACGTTGCGCCAACGACCGGCGACGCGCTGGAGTTGGCCAGTGGCACGGGGCAGCATGTGGTCAGCTATGCCGCGCGCCTGCCGGGCCTGAACTGGCAACCCAGCGAACTTGACCCCGCACGGCGCGCCAGCATCGACGCCCATGTGGCGGACGCGGGGCTGGGCAATATTGCCCCGGCGATCGCGCTGAACGCCGCGCAGGCGGGTTGGAGCGCGCGGCATGGTGGTAAGGCGTTGATTATCCTGTCAAACCTGCTGCATCTGATCACGGATAAGGCGACGAACACGGTGATCCAAGAGGCGGCGCGGGCGCTGGCCCCCGGTGGGCGGCTGGTGATCTACGGACCCTTCATGCGTGGCGGAGAATTGACCAGCGACGGCGATGCCAGTTTCCACGCCGGGCTGATCGCCAGAGATCCGGCGATTGGCTACAAGGATGATTTCGATATGATGGACCTGATCCAGGGGGCCGGGCTGGACATGGCCGAGGTCATTGAAATGCCCGCCAACAATCTGGTCCTTGTGGCCCAGAAATAGGCACCACCAACAAAAAACGGGGCCACAAAAGCGGCCCCGTTCTGGTTGGTCCGCATAAGCCGCAGACCTATTCTTGCACAGCTTATTCGTCGGTTGCTTCGGTTTCTGCAACGGTTGCCACTTCGACATCCGTATCCGCATCATCATCGTCGCCAGCCGAACGCAGGCTGGACGGCGCGGACACTGTGGCGATCACGAAATCACGGTCGATGGTCGGCTTGGACCCGGCAGGAAGCGGGATCGACGAAATGGTGATCGAATCGCCAACGTCCAGACCGGTCAGATCGACGGTGATCTCGTCAGGGATGTCTTGCGCGGTCACAACCAGTTCGACCTCGGGGCGAATGACGGTCAGAACGCCACCCTTTTTCAGGCCGGGGCATTCTTCCTCGTTTTCGAATCCAACGTGGATGAACAAAGCGATTTTGGTGGTCCGACGCAGGCGCATCAGGTCCAGATGGGTCGGCAGGTCCTTGACCACATGACGCTGAACGTCACGGCAGATGACGCGCACGTCGTCATGGCCTTCAACCTTGAGGTTGAACAGCGTGGACTTGAACCGGCCCGCCCGCAGCTTTGTCAGCAATTCGTTGAACGGAATCTGAATCGGCAGCGGATCTGTGTCGCCACCAAATACGATTCCCGGAACCATGCCATCGCGGCGTGCCTGACGAGCGGCGCCCTTGCCTGTCCCCGTCCGTTCCAGAGCTACGAGATCAGGAATCTCTTTAGCCATGATATTTCTCCAAATGTTAGGGCGTGGCTCCTCCAAGGCTGTAGCCACGCGTGAAGTCGCGCGTATAGACCACCTTGACGGCCATGGAAAGAGGTGAATACGGCCCCTATCCTATGGCCGTTTGCAGGTGCCCCCCGGCATCTTGCAGGCGTGCGTAAAGGTCGAATTCCTGTGACCGGGCGGCGCGCAGTTTTTGCCGGATTTCCGGGCTAAGGGGCGCGCCCACATAGGGCGAGACGTTCTTTTGCCTCAGGATAACCTCTTCCTCGAAACGCTGGTTCAGGAAGGCGCGGAATTGCAGTGGCTTTTCGTAGAGAAACAGGTGATTCACCAGCAGATCGCCCTTGCCAGAGGTCAGCATGTTGGACTGACTGCCGATCTTGGCAAAGGGTTTGGCATTTTCCGAGATGACGGCCAGAACAAACTCGTCAAAACTGATGCCTTTGGTGCTGGAAACTGACTCTTGTTTCGGGTCGCGGGCGCGGTAACGGAACCAGCTGCGGATCTGTTCTTCGGGGTCGCGCATCACCGCAAAACGTTCCGGGCGCAGGTCCAACACCCGGTTCAGAAACGGCGCTATCTTGGTGTGGAAGCGCCGCGCGGTCATATGTTTCCAGCGTTTGGAAAATATGATGTCGGCCTTGGGTTTCAACGCGCCCTCAACGGCCGATGTCCCGGTTTTCGGGACGGCGATAAAAACAAGGGATTGCTGCGCGTAAATCTGCATGGGTCGTTCAGTAATCTGCCTGTGTCAGTCCTGCCAGACGCCGTTGAAATCCCGCGGGATCAACAGGT
>NVQY01000097.1 GCA_002400675.1 Paracoccaceae bacterium
GCGGGATAGTTGGCCAGACCGGGGCTGGCGATCACGCCGATGGCCACGCTGTTGATGCGAATATCGAACGGTGCCCATTCGACGCTAAGCGAGCGGCTTAGGTGGATCTGTCCGGCCCGCGCGGCGGTGGTGTGGGGTATCCCGGTCGAGGTCTGGCCCAGAACCGTGACCATGTTGATGATGCTGCCGCCGGATTTACGGTCGCGCCATTGACGCGCGGCGGCCTGCATCATGTACCACGATCCGTTCAAGTTGGTATCAACCACCGCATTCCACCCCTTGGGGCTGATATCCAGCGCGTGGGCGGCAAATTGCCCGCCGGCGTTGTTGATCAGCACATCAAGGCGGCCAAAACGGTCCCAGACCGCATCAATCAGGTCGTTCACGGCGTCCGGATCGCGGATGGTCATGGCCTGGGTAAAACAAGGGATGCCAAGGCCGTCCATGGTTTCCTGTAGCCGGGCCAGTTTGTCGGCGTCGCGCCCGCAGGTGGCAATGGTGGCCCCAAGGCGTCCGAACAGAATGGCTGTCGCCATGCCGATGCCGCCCGCCGCCCCCGATATCAGCACAACCTGATCCTTGAACAGATCGTCGCGATAGACGTTCGGCAGGGCGGCTATTTCTTCGGGGGTAAGGGCGGTATAGACGTCTTTGGTCATTTCTTCAGGCTCCTTTGTTGCAATTTGGCGCAACCCCGACGATTAACAACATGGCGCTAATCCTCAGCAACTTTGTAGTTGGGTTTGCCGGTCCGATATACGGTGCCGGTGAATCCGGCGACGATTTCGCCCGCCTGATTGGTGACCTCAATCCGGTACACGGCAATTTTGCGCGACCGGGACACTTCGCTGGCGGTGGCGGTCAGCACTTCACCCTTCAGGGCCGCCGCCTGATAGGTCATATGCGCATCAATTCCCGCCGACAGAATGCCGTGGCTGTTCGAGGCCAGACCAAAGGCGCTGTCTGCTAGCGAAAAGATCGCGCCGCCATGCACCGTGCCGTTGAAATTCAGGTGTTCGGCCCGCACGGTCATCTGCAATTCACAGCTTCCGCTGCCGGTCTTCAGACGCTCGATGCCAAGGTGGTTCATGAACCCGTCACGCCGCACAAAATCCGCGCCAAGCGTTTCAGGGGATGGGGGGGCCGTCAGGGTGTCGCTCAATCATCTAACTCCTTGTGGATGGTATTCAGCACCTGTTTGGCAGCATCGGACAGGCCGATCTGCGCCTCTTGCACCGACAGAATTATGGCCTCAACCGCCTGTGATCGGCTTTCTAGCACATATGATTCCGCCGCTTTCGCCACGGCCTGGGCCAGCAAATGGCGGCTGCGGCCGGCCAGAGCTGACCGGTCATCGCGCCGTTCATTGCGCGCGGCCACGGTCTCGATTGAGTCGGCTAGGTCGGTGATACCTGTGCGGGCAATTGCATCGGTGCTTAGCACCGGCACCGGATGTTCAGCGGGCGCGCGCAAGGACAGCATCGCCTCAAGCTGACGTTTGGTCTGCGAGGCAAGCGGTTGATCCGCCTTGTTGACCACCAGAATATCGGCAATCTCAAGGATACCTGCCTTGATCGCCTGAATATCATCGCCCAAACCCGGTGCGGCAATAACGATGCGTACATCGGCGATCCGGGCCATTTCGACCTCGGACTGCCCCGCGCCTACGGTTTCCAGAATGACCACATCGCGCCCCGCCGCATCCATCAGATCGGCAACCTGTGCTGCTGCCGCCGACAGCCCGCCCAATGCCCCGCGCGACGCCAGCGAGCGGATGAACACGCCTGCATCCATCGTGTGTTCCGCCATGCGGATACGGTCGCCCAGAACCGCGCCGCCGGTGATCGGGCTGGACGGGTCAACGGCCACCACGCCGACAGTTTTGTCGCGGGTGCGCAACTCGGCGACAACCGCGTTGACCAGCGTCGATTTCCCGGCCCCCGGCGGGCCGGTAAAGCCCACCACCACCGCATGGCCCAGATGCGGACGGATTGCCCGCAGGACGTTTATGGCGTTTGGCGTGTCGCGCTCAACAACGCTGATGGCGCGCGCAAGGGCCGCGACCTCGCCATTTATCAAACGGGTGGCAAGGTTGGGTTTTTCCGGGTTGCTGACGTTCATCGGGGTCAGGCCACCACCAACGGCTGCCCAAAGCCCAGTTCGTCGCGCAACACCGCGATAATCTCGCTTTGGGTGGCTTTGGCGCGGGTGGCATCGACCAGCGCGCCGTAGGTATTGCCATCCTCCGAACGGGCAACGGCGCGCAGGGTGTTGAGCGCTGCCGTCACGCCATCCTGATCGCGTTCGGATTTGTATTTGGCCAAGTGGTCGATCTGGCCTTGCATCCAGTCCGGATCGGGACGTTCAACCGATGGGCGCGCGGTGTCGTCGTCATCATCCTGATAGGCATTGACGCCAACAACAACCTGTTCGCCGGTATCCACCGCCTCTTGGAACGCCATCGCACTTTCGCCGATCAACCCCTGCACAAAGCCGCTTTGAACCGCCTTGAACATGCCGCCCTGTTCGTCGATTTGGGCGATCACCCGCAGGATTTCCGTCTCCATCTGATCGGTCAGGGTTTCGACGTAATATGACCCGCCCAAAGGGTCGATCACATCGCACAGGCCCGCCTCGTGCTTGAGGATATTCTGGGTGGCAATCGCAATCTTGGCCGGGCCTTCGGTGGGGGTGGTGAACACCTCGTCATAGCCATCGGTATGCATGGATTGCAGCCCGCCGAGAATTCCGGCCATGGCCTGAACGGCAACGCGTGCCACGTTGTTCAGGGGCTGCTGGCGAGTCAAATCAACACCCGAGGTCTGGGCATGAAACTTGAACCGGAGCGCGCGTGGGTTTGTTACGCCAAAACGTTCCTGCAACAGGCGTGCCCAGATGCGCCGTCCGGCGCGAAACTTCGCCACTTCCTCAAAAAAGCTGATCGAGATGTCAAAGAAGAACGTGAACCGTTCAAGGAATTTTTCGGGGTCCATGCCGCGTTCGATGCAATCCTCGGCATACTGGAACGCCGACGAAAGGGTCAGGCCCATCGCCTGCGCCGGGGTCGCACCGGCCTGTTGCATGTGTTGACCAACTACCGAAAGCGCGTTCCAGTTGGGCACATGTTCGGCCAGATAGGTGATGGTATCCATCTGCACCCGCCGCGCGCCGGTCAGCGACAGGCGATAAAACATGTGGTTGGCGACAAAATGCGAGATGTAATCGCTTTGATTCGAAGTGCCGGTGATCTTGTCCCAGCCGATATTGCGCTGTTCGGCCACCACCAGCATCTGCGCCAGCATAGTGAACGGATTGGGGTCATTCAGCCCGACCGAAACTTCGTCGATGGGGATGTCCTTCAGGCAGATATCCATGTCTTCGACGGTGTTGATGATGGTGCCGCAAGTGCCCATCAGTTCCGGCTCCACCTCGTCACAATCCAGGCCCCGGTAAACCGAATTGCAGGGGATCATGCTAAGCGCCGAAGCGCCCGATTTCAGAATTTTCCTGATCCGCGCGTTAAAATCTTCGGGCCGGCCCAGACCGATCAACTGACGCTGAGTCCAAGTGCGCCCGCGGTGCATCGACGGGTAAATGCCCCGTGTCATCGGCCCGGAACCGGGAAATCCCAGCTTTTCATCATATGCAGGGTCGCTGCCCTCGGCGGGCCAGTAAAGGGGGTCAATTTCAATGCCCGACCGGTTGCGGATCGTTTTGGTGTCGCTGACCTGCGCGTCAAAGCCGCGTTTCCAGTCGCTGGCGGCAGTCGTGCGATCATCTATCGGCGCGTTTGTATCAATCTTGTTCATGTCAGGGCCTTCCTATCAATCTTCGGGACGTTCGGCGGCGGCTTCGCGGGCCAAACGTTCAACTTCGACGACAATTTCCTCGCGCCCGGAACCGGGGTGAAAGACCTTTGAGACACCGGCCTCAAGCAGGTCGGTTTCTTCTTCGTCGGGCACAATGCCGCCAACGATCACCCGGATATGGCCAAGGTTGGCGGCCTTCAGCGCCACCATAAGTTTGGGCACCAGCAAGTGATCCGTGGCCAGCGAACTGATGCCGATCACGTCAACATCTTCCTCCATTGCCAATGTCACCACCGTTTCGATCTTTTGCCAGGGGTTGGTATAAATCACCTCCATCCCGGCATCGCGCAGAAAGGCGGCGATGATCCGGCTGCCGCGATCATGGCCGTCCAGACCAATCTTTGTGACCAGCACGCGGGCCGGAATGGTTGCTGTCTGGTTCATGTCTGTTCCTTTATGTCCGAATTACCAATGTCCTGTGCAAAGCGCAGGTTGGTGATGAATTGCCGCGCCAAGCTGGCGGGGGTTTCCTGCCCCTCGCGATACCAAAGCGGTGCGTGGTTCATCGCCCCGATCAGCATCAGCCGAAACAGGCTGTGGTCTGTGCCGGGTGGCAGCGCCAGGGCCTCGACCAGGGTGATAAAACGCGCCTCGTATGCGTTGCGCAGGATGACCAGTTCCTGTTCTGCGCCGGGCGCGTCATGCGGCACGACGCGCACCACCACATGGGCGAAATCGCTGCCCTGCAGCAGCGTGGCAAGATGCGCCTCGCAGGCGATCTGCAACCGCGCCCAGGCATCATCCGGGCACGCCGACAATGCGTTGTCGACCGCGTCGCTGATCCGCTGCACCCCTTCTTCGAACACCGCCACCAGCAGTGCCTCTTTCGAAGGGAAATGATAATAAAGCGAGCCGGGCAGCATGCCCGCCGCCTTGGCAATGTCGCGGATTGACGTGCCGTTGAATCCCTTGCGCACAAAGAATCCCGCCGCCGTTTCAAGCACAAGTTCCCGACGGTTGTTGATCTGGATACGGGTGGGTGACGAATTGGCCATGACATCCTGTAGAAAAGCAAACGATTGTTTGGTTATTGAGCGATGCCACACTCAATGTGAAGCATTCTCAACTCAGCGTTTGACCAGCAGGCCGTCCAGCAGCAACTTTTGAAGCATGCCGGTAAGTTCGGCCAGATCGTAATGGTCCGGGTTTGTGCTTTTGGCCGGGTCAAACCATTCCACCGTCCAGTTGAGCGCGCCCAGCATGACCTGACGCAGCGGAACCACCTTGATATCGGAACGAATATCACCACCGTTTTGCGCCGCTTTCAGAATGCCATCCCAAAGCCGGGCATATTCATGCCTGACCGGCCAATGACGGGCACGTACCTCTTTCGGCAACTGGCCATAAATGCGGATATTGGCCGAAGTGAATTCGCTGGCCTGGAACAGGTAATTCAGATGGGCTTCCATTGCCGTCGCGATCCGGCCACGGTGATCCTTGGATGCAGCTGTGTCGGCGACAGCATCCCGGACTCCGTTCAACAGATCGCGCAGGCCAAGGTCCAGCACTTCGTCCAGAATGTCTTCTTTCGATCGGAAGTGGTAATAGATGCTGCCCGCTTCGCTGCCTGCCTCTTGCGCGATGGCACGCATGGTGGCGGCTTTGTACCCACGGTCACGGATCGTCCGCGCGGCCGCCGACAGGACCTGCGCCCGTGATCTTGCCGCCTTGCCTTTGGCCGCATCGCCAGAGTCTTGTTCGGCCAATTTTCCTGTCGATGGCAGGGGATGGCCGCGAACGGACTCTTCGCTCATCCCTTCCAACAACAGCTTTGCTACCCGCTGTGACAACTCCTCAACCGGATAGCGCGCCGCATCGTACCATTCGACCGTCCAATTGAGCGCGCCGATGATGAATTGCCGCAAGGGTGCGACCCGCATATCGGTGCGCAGCAACCCGCGTTCCTGATACCATGACAACATGTCATCCCACAGTGCGGCATACGCCTTGCGCAGGGGCCGGTGACGGCTTCGCATCTCCTCTGGCAGAACCGGATAAGTGCGAATATTGGCCGAGGTGAAATCGCTGTGGGTCAGAAGAAATCCGAGGTGCAGATCAACCATGTCCGAAAACACTGTGCGCACCCCGTCCTGCCGGGCCTTTGCACTCTTCCAGTAGCTCTCGACTTTTGTGAACAAGTCACGCAGGCCGATCTCTAGCACCGCATCAAGAATTTCTTCCTTGGCGGCAAAATGGTAATAGATGCTGCCCGCCTCCATTCCGGCGGCCTGAGAAATCCGCCGCATTGTCGCGGCGCTGTGGCCTTCGTCACGGAACAGGCGCGCAGCAGCCGAGAGAATCTGCGCGCGAGTCCGGTCAGATTTTTTCGGCGATTTCATCGCGGGGGCGGGTGTTATGGACATTTCCGGCATAGCACCGTCTTCTTTACCTCTGGACATCGGATACGCAATAGCGCTAAATCTAACAGATGTTCGATTATGCCCATATCGCGGCAAGTTGCCAGCGGTTTTTTGGCTAAACTGAAATTCTTGGGAGATATGCAGATGCGGGGACTAAACGGAAAACGGGTGATTGTAACGGGCGGCGGCAGCGGCATCGGGCGCGCGACATGCAAGCGTTTCGCCGAAGAAGGCTGCGAAGTTGCGGTGTTCGACATGAATGCCGACGGGGCTGCCGAGACGGTAAAGGCAATTACCGATGCGGGCGGCCAAGCCAGCGCGCACATCGCGGATATTTCTGACCGTGCGGCGGTCGATGCGGCGGTCGCCGAGGTCGAAAAGGGCGGGCCGATTGATGTTCTGGTGAACAATGCGGGCTGGGACGTTGCCAAGCCGTTTCTGGACACGGACGTTGCCCTTTGGGACAAGGTTATCGCCATCAATCTTTACGGTCCTTTGCATATGCACCACGCGGTTCTGCCCGGAATGGTGGCAAATGGCGGTGGTCGGGTTGTCAACATCGCCTCAGACGCCGGGCGTGTTGGCTCTTCTGGCGAGGCGGTCTATTCAGCCTGCAAAGGCGGGATCATATCGTTCACAAAGACGGTCGCACGGGAACTGGCCCGCAAGGGTATTCAACTTAACACCGTGGCACCGGGCCCAACCGACACCCCATTGCTGGCAAGCTTTGCCGAAGGCGAAGCGGGTCTGAAGATTGCCGAAGGTCTGAAACGGGCGATCCCCATGAAGCGGTTGGCACAACCGGCGGACTATCCCGGCATCGTGTGTTTTCTGGCCTCTGACGACGCCGGATTCATCACCGGGCAGGTCATTTCGGTCTCGGGCGGCCTGACCATGCACGGTTAGCGGTACAACTGCTGGTCATGGGTCAAGATTGGTCTGGAGCCCGGATTTCTGACAGGAGGACGGCAAATGGTTACGTTCACACCACCCGCAGATATCCGGGCAAACAGTACGCTCAAGGCATTCCTGGAAAGCTGTGGCGCGTCTGACTACGAAGCTCTTGTCGAACGCGCCATTGCAGAACCGGAATGGTTCTGGCCGCAGATACTGGACCACGGCGGTATTCGCTTTCAACGCCCCTATGAGGTGTTGCGCGATATTGCTGACGGCCCCGAAAATATCCGCTGGGCCATTGGTGGTGCGCTTAACCTGACCGAAACCCTGCTGGATGCGCATATTGACGGCGGGGCAGGCGACAAACCAGCGATTGACTGGGCTGGCGGAGATGGCACGCGGCGCGTCTGGAGCTATGCCGATCTGGTGGCTGAAACTGCGCGGGTGGCGGGGGCGCTGGCCGCGCGGGATGTCAAACCGGGTGATACGGTTGGCCTTTATATGCCGATGATCCCCGAAACCCAGGCGGCGCTGTTGGGTATCGCGCGGCTTGGGGCCATTGCGGTGCCGTTGTTTTCGGGGTTCGCAGCACAGGCAATTCACGCGCGATTACAGGATGCGGGGGCCTGTGCGGTGCTGACGGTGGATGCGTCCCCGCGCCGGGGTCGTCCGGTGCCAATGGAGGCAACTCTGGCCGAGGCGCTAAGCGATCTGCCACAGGTCCATACCGTCATCAGCCTGCGCCGTTTTGGCGGCCCGGCGGCCAATCCGGCCCGTGATCTGGATTGGCAAGAGGTTGTGGGGGCGGCCAGCCCGGAATTTCCGGCCCAAGCGGTCGATGCTTCGGACCCGCTGATGATCGCCTATACATCCGGCACCACCGGTCGGCCCAAAGGAGTTGTCCACAACCATCTGGGCGTTCAGGCCAAAGCCACGGTTGATTTCCTACTGGGTCTCGACATGAAACGCGAGGACCGGCACCTGTGGATGACCGATATGGGCTGGGTGATGGGGCCTTTGACACTGTTTTCAACCTTGCTGGCCGGGGCCACGCTGGTCTTGGCCGAAGGCGCGCCATCGACGCCGGATGACCCGTTTCGCCTGCTTAGAATTGTCGCCGAAAGGGGCGTCACTCATACTGGAGTTGCACCCACTTTGGTGCGTCAGTTCATGACGCAAGACCGCAGCCAACTGGATGATCTTGACCTGTCGGCATTGCGCATTGTCGCCTCGACCGGCGAAGCCTGGTCGGAAGATGCCTGGCAGTGGCACCTGGAACATATCTGCCGCAACCGTGCCGTGCCGTTGAACATTGCAGGGGGCACCGAACTTTTTGGTGCGATCCTGACCTCGACCGTATTGCACGACATCCGCCCCGGTGGATTTACCGCGCAGTCGCTGGGGGTCGCGGCGCAGGTACTGCGCGCCGATGGCAGCGAGGCCGATCCGGGAGAGGTGGGCGAACCGGTGGTCACCCAACCGCCGCTGGGCCTGACCCAGACGATCTGGCAAGACAAGCCGCGGTACTTCGAAACCTATTGGTCGGCTTTCCCCGGCAAATGGCGACATGGCGATTGGGTGCGCCATGATGCGGACGGCACTTGGTTCATTATGGGCCGGTCCGACGACACGCTGAACATTGCCGGCAAA
>NVQY01000098.1 GCA_002400675.1 Paracoccaceae bacterium
CCGCAGGGGCTGTATCTGGCCCGGGTTGCCTATGAAGACAACCCGTTCGCCTGACACCGCAGCAAGAATTTTCCCAGAAAAATTCTTCGTAAAACTTTTCCAAAAAAGTTTTGGCCCGCGTTACTTGGTTACCGTCAGCCCCAGCATCCGCCAGACCTGCATACCGCCGCGATAATAGTGGATCATTTCGGCAGGATACCCCGCCTTGATCATCCGCCGCGCCGCTGTTGGCGACTGACCACACCAGGGACCGTTACAAAACAGCGCTACAGGAACGGGGTTGGTGCATTCATACCCCTCGAAATCGACTTCGCAGCCCAGTTCCCCCAGATAGTCGACGGCGTCGGTGTAAGGGACTGAAATTGCGCCGGGAATCGAACCGCCTTCAAAGTGCTTTGGCACACGGCTGTCCATCACGACCGCATCTGGGTCGCGCAGCATGTCCATCAACTCAAGCTCGCCAATGATCTTAACACCTGGTGCAGGCACAATCGGTTGAATGCAAAACGGCGGGCAGGCGCGTGACGTCAGCGCCCAGTCGCCGCTTACCTTGTTTTGATTGTCCTGAATACGCGAGATATCAACCGGACCACCTTCGGTCGGCACCGTTACCGCCGCCACGCCGGGCTGGATGTTGACCGGTTCGGCCAGCGCCGGCAGGCCAATCATACCGGCCATGGTGGCCAAAGCTATCAATACTCTCATTCAGTTCTTCCCTTTGGTTATCAAAATCTACCGGACCACATGCACCGCACAGGCCGCGTGCCGAACCACCTGAGACGCCGTGGATCCCAACAGCAAATCCTGCATGCCCGGGCGGTGCGACGCAATGATGATCAGATCCGGCTTGTTGGTATCGGCCCAATCGAGAATCGAGCGTCCGGAATGACCTTCGATCACCACACCATGCGCGCCGGGTACCGTTGCCGCAAGTTCGTCAAGTTCGATCTTGATCGCCTTGCGGGCCTCGTCAATGTAGTCAACCGGCAAATAGGAAATCGCATATGCGGGAATGTGTTCCATCACATGCAACAAGGTGATCTTGGCCTCAGGCGACGCCAAAAGCCGGGCCAGTTTCAGTGACCCTGTCATGTCACGTTCGGCATCAAAGGATATCGGCACAAGTATATTGTTATACATCAGAAATCTCCTGTTTATGGGGTTGCCTCAGCGTGACTCAAATCCGCCGGGGCTGCCTTGATCTATGTCAGTCGTTCCCGCACCTCATCAGTCAAAACTGGCAACGACATCATACATCACCGGCTCAAAACTGCGACAAAGTTCGTGAATTCGACGGTTTCGCGCGCGCATCTCGTCGCTGCGCAGCATCGYCTGAAAATCTTCGCGCCGCACCCATTGGGAGTAATTGGCGATCCTGGTCTGGGCGTCGTTCACATGCAGACCGGCGGCGATGAACCCCGGTTGCTTTGAGATGAAGTCGGCGTAAGCCTCGGTCAGCGCATCAAGAAGATCCTGACAGGTGCCCGGAGTCATCTCAAAGGTGGTGATAACGGTTTGAACCGACGTGTCTTTCGAAATTACCGGCATAGGTGCCTCCCTGAACTGTTGCCCCAAGCCTAACAAGATTTTCCCCGAAAAAAAGCACCATCTGCCCACCTTCGACTTTTTGGTAACGAAGCGTTAACCAAGCTTACCGATGCTCGACGCGGAAGGAATGCCATGCGCCTGACGTTGAGCGTCCTGATGTTGTACCTGATCACGGCCCAATCTGTTGCGGCCGGCGCATGGGGACGTGACGTCGGCACCGGCTTTTCCTCGGTCACCACAACCCTGCGACAGGTGAATGGTGCCCTTGAATTAGAAAACAGCCTTTATGGCGAATACGGCGTATGGCCACGCCTGACGCTGGGCATGGACGTCAACAACAATCCGGGCCTTGCAGGGCATGCGCTGGCATTTGCCCGGCTTTCGTTGGGGTCGCCTGAACGGCGCCTCAAGCTGGCTGTGGAATTCGGGCTGGGCGGACAGCATGTGGCGGGCCTGTGGGACGGCATGATGCGCTCCAAGCTGTCGGTTGGCCGGGGGTTCTCAAACCGGTGGGCGGACGGGTGGTTCAATGTTGATCTGGGCGCGGAACTGCATCGCCCCRACCCGACGCCGGTTTACAAGCTGGACGCAACCATCGGCCTTTCGTCAGGCAATCGTGTCCGCCCCATGCTGCAACTGGAAACCACCTATATCTCGGGCGCGCCGGTGATCTGGTCGGTGATACCAAGTATCCTGATCACCCGGCGCAACAACAAATCCACCTGGCAGATCGGGGTCGAGCGTAAAACCGCCCTAACGTCCAGCCTAGGCTTGCGGATCGGCTTATGGCGGGACTTTTGAGCCGGAGATCCTACCACCGGAACCGCAAAAAAGTGGCCGCGCTCCCCCGTGCGGCCACCTTGATCAGTAAGTCGGAAACCCCGGATTTTCCGGGGTGATCAGCCGTCGATCCGAATGCTGATAGCCACCTTGCCCTTGACTGCCTGGCTCCAACTCAACTTGACCTCGTCCCCATTGAGGCCTTGCACCGCAGTAACGTAAGGCGCTGTAAAAACAGCCGTATTCGAGGTGGACGAGATCTTGCCCAAGGCAACAACCGAATCCACGAACCTTGCATGCGCGCCAAAAGGCAACTTGCCGCCGGTCGACACGTCCCATGTCTGCGACTCCGTGCTTTCGGTATAGCGAATGCGCAGCGGGTTTGCCATCTGCTGGGTGACCGAGTGAAACGTGTTGCCTTCGACATTCACCTGCCTGAACTTGGAATAATCCAGATCGGCAAAGCTGGTATCAACCCGTTCAGCGCGATCAATCGACCCGTTCACCGACCGGAACCGGTTGCCGGTGATATTGACCCCGTTCAGATAATGGCCGGTGCCGTGCGGCTTGACGACGATGTAACTGAACCACGGCGCAACATCGCCCGACAAAAAGATATTGTCGGCAATGTTCATCGCACTGAACGAAAATCCACTGGCCTGATCCGGACTTGAATCCTGCTCGTTGGTCCATTCAATGAAACAGTTATCCACGTAATTCCCGGCAATGGTGCAACTCGTGTAAGTGCCGACGATGATCACCCCGCCGGTTCGCACCCCGTTGGCCACACTGTCACCCTGGAAAAAGTGATTGCCCAGAATCATGCTGTTACTACCCGCCAACAGCGCGAAATGCAGGAACCTTGTGGCGCGGTTGTTGCGCAGCTTGACGTCATTGGCATTGGTGTTCAATCCAATGCTGCTGCGGGCGCTGACGTCGATGGAATCCTCGCTTGACAGAAACTGGCAGCGGTCGATCAACATGCCCTGACACCCGACCCCGATCGAGGTGATTCCGCGGTCCTTGGGCCGGCTTATGAAACAATCCGTCAAGGCAAATGTCTGGCCACTGGGGGCAAGACGGATGGCGCTGCACAGCTTGTTGCACTGGAATTCGATATTGGACATCGAAAACTTGTTCAACAGACTGAAGCCGCGGAAATCCAACATGTATTTGAATTGCCGGAAGGTAAAGTTCTGGGTACCCGCCGCATCAAACAGCCCGGCATTCAGGGTTATTTCCCCAGCCCCGACATTCTTTGAACGCACGTAGACCTCCCGGCCAACCCCGTTGCCTTCGACCAGCGCCCCGACCGGTATGTTGGCGATGTTCGCCACATTGGTCAGCTTGCGCGTATCAGCCGGATCATAGGTCGCCAGCGAGGTGAAAACCTCGGTATCCCAGACGCTTGTCCCCGTAGCCGTCAACTGCCCGTTGCGGATCACCCGCCGTGTGGCATAGCTGTTTTTGTTGGGGGATGCCGCCTGCATGTCGATGGGTCCGGTGACGGTCACCTTGCGCCCGCACAGATCCAAAGATTCGTGATCCGAGTTGTTCAGCAGGGCCTGAAATGCCTTCCTGAACGCCAGTTCCTCTTCGCCAAAGGCGGCAATGTAGTTGGGCAAATCGAAGTTCTTGGTCAGCAACAGCATCTTGTCCGCAGGCATGGTCACGGTGCCTTCGAACTCTACCGGCGACGCAAACGAAACAGTGTCGGCCAGATAGAACACCCCGGCCGGGATCAGAACCCTGCGCCCGTTGGCCGCGTCATCTGCGGCCTCGAACGCCACCGCGTTGTCGGTGGTGCCGTCGCCGATGGCGCCAAAGTCGCGCACATCGACCAGGCTCAGCATATCGCGCAGGTAAATGCTGGTGATGTCGATGATTTCCACGTCATCAATGCGCACGACCCCGCCCGACGGCCCGGTCAGATCAATGCCGAAATGCCCATAAAGCGCCGCCGTTCCCCAAGGCATGTCCACGCCGCCCCGCACCCCGGCCCCGACGATTGCCGTGACTTCGACCACATCGCCGTAGGTGGTCAACGTGGTGGCCGGGGCGATCTCGGTCACGCCCCCCACATGCGCGCCCCCCGCGCCACCGGCCCATGCGGCCACGCGCACATTGGGCAGATTGCCACTGATCGCCTTCACCCGCACCTTGATTTGCAGGTAACACCCCGGCAAAAGCGGCGTATCGCCCATGTAACGCAACTTTTGCGTTACAGAGGTCTTCTGCAATTCAAGACAGCTGCCAAAATCCTGATCGGCTGCCACAAGGGCCGCATTGATGGCCCCGGCATAAGTGTTGGACCCGGGCGTGCCATCGCCGCTTGACCAGACGTCCAGCCCATCCTCGAACGCGGGTGGCATCAGCAGAACGCCGTCGGTGATTGCCTTGTTCATATGAGTTCCCTTTTCAAAAAAACTGCCCCGCTGACGACATGCCATGGCGCTTTCGTGTCTCACGGTCCGGGGCGCGCCCGAACGTGAAAAGGGGAAGTATGCAATAAGCGTTAAAGTGACCTCACCCCACCGTCACGGTGGGTCGGCTCAGGCGCTGGCCAATTCGCCATCCAGTATCTGTACACCATTGATTTTCCATCCTGATTCAAGGTCAATCATTTGGCAATCAAGCAAATGCACCCGTCCGGCCGCGTCGGTGATCATCACCTTTTGCCACAGCTTGCCGTCGATTTCGCGCAATTCGAGGAACCGCACCCGCCCCGGTCGCCACACCATAGGAAAGCCGTTTTGCACCATGTTGCCAAAGTTTTCGGCACTGGAAAACAACCGCTGAATGCTGGGGCTGGCATAGCTGAAGGCGCGTTCAAAATCATCGGCCTTGAAGGCTTCGATCTGGGCGTCGATCGTGGCCACGATGTCGGGGCTTTGGGCGCGTGCCTGTCCGGCAAGGCCGATGACCACCAACAACAGAAAAACAAAACGGTGCATGATCAATCCTCCGCAATCATCTGCGGTAAGGATAGCGCGCCGGGGCGTTCTGTCAAAATCAGGGCTTACAGCACAAAGCGGAAGGCGCGTTTCAACTCATCCACGGCACCAGTTTGATACCAGCGACCATGCGCCAGTATGATCCGCTCTGGGGCCCAGTCGATCATCCTGAGAACTGCCGCCCTTAGCAGGTCACTGTGCCCGCGAAACGTCGCGCGCATGTCGCGCGGCATCTGCCCGTCCGGGTCGGCAATCCCCGTCAGTCGAACGACCAGCCGCATCCACCACGGCATTTTCCCCGGCTCAAAGTTTTCGATCAGATCGGTCAGGATCAGGGTTTTTGACGGTGCGTGACAAAATACCGCCTCGCGGTGAACCTTGCTGCCTTCGACAATCATCTGGTCGATCTGACCCTGCCAGGGGGCCTCGGCCACCGGCCCCAGTTCGTGATCAAACACCACCTGCATGCCGTGGCTTTTGGCGCGCGCTGCCACGCCGGGGGCCGCCCAGGATACTGCCTGCGGGAATGCCAACTGCCAGTCATTTACATAGGCATAATGAATCCAGTTCGGGGCCACCAGATGCGCAACCGGCCCCAGCGCGGCCACTTCGGCGCGCAACGCGTCTGTAAGGAACGTCGGCGAATGCACCCAGATTTCGCCCGAATCCAGCCGGATCACCGTCGCCCGGGTGGAAAACGGCATGCCGTAAAACCGGATCGCGGGGCCGTCGATCACCCAGATATCGGGCGCGATCGATTTCAACGTGTTGAGCGGTTCATATCCAGTCATTGCAACCTCCGGGATGCGTGGGTTTCACCCACCCTACGACAGATCTTTGATGTAGGGTTGGATTTGAGCCGTTCAGGAAATACTCCTGAGGAGCATTTCAGGCGACAACTACCCTGACCCGGGTACCCCACGCTTTCCCTTTCGTCTAGACCAACTCCCCAGCCAATGCCCGGTCGATCAACCCAACTGTCTCTTCGACGCCATAAAGCGCGATGAACCCGCCAAACCGAGGCCCTTGCGAGGCACCCAGCAACACCTCGTACAACGCCGTGAACCACCCGCGCATCGGGTCAAACCGTTCGCGCCCAATGCTGTAGACCACCGACTGCAACGCCTCGTCGTCCACCGTGCCATCATAATCCACCAAGGCCGCCCGCAGCGCCTCAAGCGCCTCGCGTTCAGTGTCCGTTGGCGCGCGACAGGCCCGCGTCGGCTTGACGAAATCGTGGTAATAGCGCACCGCAAACCCGGCGGCGTCATCCAGATCAGGGTGGCTTTCGGGCGTGGCATCGGGCGCATAACGGCGAATAAAGCCCCACAACTGCGCCTTGTCCCCGGCCCCCGACACTGATGCCAGATTAAGCAGCATGGCAAACGGCACCACCATGTTCGAGAACGGCACGTCTCCGCCGTGAATATGCCATACGGGATTGTTCAGCCGCGCCTTCAGATCCTGCCCGGCATAGGCGCGCAACTGTTGATGATACTCGTCCACCGCCTTGGGGATCACATCGAAGTACATCCGCTTGGCGGTCTTGGGCTTGAGATACATGAAATACGACAGGCTTTCGGCGCTGGCATAGGTCAGCCATTGGTCAATCGACACGCCATTGCCACTGGTCTTGGATATCTTCTGACCGTTCTCGTCAAGAAACAACTCATACGTGAAGTGTTCCGGCGCAGGCGCGCCCAGAATCCGGCAAATCTTGTCATAGATCGGCGTATTGGTGGAATGATCCTTGCCGTACATCTCGAAATCTACGCCAAGTGCTGCCCATCTCGCGCCGAAATCCGGCTTCCATTGCAATTTCACATTGCCGCCCGTCACCGGCAGCGTCCATTCACGCCCGTCTTCGTCGTCAAAGGTGATGCTGCCGTCCTTGGCGTTCACCTCTTTCATCGGCACATACAGAACCCGCCCGGTTTCGGGATGGATCGGCAGGAAAATCGAATAGGTCTGCCGGCGCTCTTCGCGCAAGGACTTCAGCATCACCGCCATCACGTCATCATAACGTTCAACCGCGCGCAACAGCACCTCGTCGAACTTGCCAGAGCGGTAAAACTCGGTCGCGCTGATGAATTCATAATCGAACCCGAACGTGTCGAGAAACCGCCGCAACATGGCGTTGTTATGATCGCCAAAGCTATCGTGCGTGCCAAACGGGTCCGGCACAGAGGTCAGGGGGCGCTGCAGATGTTCGCGCAACCCTTCGGAATTTGGCACATTACCCGGTATCTTGCGCATCCCGTCCAGATCGTCCGAGAAACAGATCATCCTTGTGGGAATGTCGCTGATCGTCTCGAAGGCGCGGCGTACCATGGTGGTGCGGGCGACTTCGCCAAAGGTGCCGATATGCGGCAGGCCCGACGGGCCATAGCCGGTTTCGAACAGCACATGACCCTTTTCGGGCGGGGCCTTGGCAAACCGTTTGACCAGTTTGCGCGCTTCTTCAAAAGGCCAGGCTTTGGACGCTAACGCAGCTTCGCGCAACTGGGACATGTGGGTTCTCCGGGTTCGACCGCGCAATCGTGCGCGGCAACACGCCGCTACCTATTGTGCTGACCGGCTGTCGTCAATATTCTGCACTGCAACAAGAACCCCGAAAGGACCGTCCCCTATGCCCCAATCTGATACCAATGTCCTCAGCCCGCAGGATTGCCTTGTTGCGCTGATGATCGCCGTTTCTGCCTCGGACGAAAACATCCGAACCGCCGAGTTGGTGAAAATCCAGTCCTCGGTCAACATGCTGCCGGTGTTTGCCGAATTCAACATTGATAACATCAACCGCATGTCGCAACTGGTGTTCGAGTTGTTCGAACAAGAGGACGGGCTGGACGCGCTGTTTGGCCTGATCCGCGCCAACCTGCCAGAGCGGTTGAACGAAACTGCCTATGCGCTGGCCTGCGATGTGGCCGCCGCCGATGGTAAACTGGCCGATTCCGAACTGCGCCTGCTGGAAGAAATCCGCTATGAGCTGTCGATTGACCGTCTGCATGCCGCCGCCATCGAACGCGGCGCACGCGCGCGGCACATGACCTAGGGCGTCATGGGCCAGGCGGACACGGGAAATGCGGCACCCATCTGACAAGGTGCCTGCCATTGCCGCCGCACGCGGTTTCAGGTCATCGCCCATATCGACCATATCCGCATTTGCGACTGTTCAATCTGTCATCAGCGCGGTGCGATGATCTTTCGCGTGGCCGAGCCACAATTTCACCTGTTCACCCCCTTGTCCGACCTTGCCCTGTATCAATGGGGCACCGGCACGGCCAAGGATTACTTTTGCAAGACCTGTGGTATCCTTCCCTTTCGCCGCCCACGAAAAGTCACCCCGTCCGGAGCCATAGCCTGCGCGCGCG
>NVQY01000099.1 GCA_002400675.1 Paracoccaceae bacterium
GGCCATGCTGACCACTTATAACGAGGTGGATATGTCGGCGGTCATTGCCCTGCGCAATCAATATAAGGAAATGTTTGAAAAGAAACATGGCTCAAAATTAGGCTTCATGTCTTTCTTTGTGAAAGCTTGCGTTCAGGCCTTGAAAGAAATTCCCGAGGTCAATGCGGAAGTGCGCGATGATGCCATTGTCTATAAAAATTATTACCATATCGGGATTGCGGCCAGCACGCCTGCGGGCCTTGTGGTGCCGGTTGTCCGTGATTGTCAGAACCGCAGTTTTTCCGATGTGGAAAAGGAAATTGTCCGCCTTGGGGGCCGGGCCCGCGACGGCAAGCTGGGCATGGATGAAATGCAGGGCGGTACTTTCACCATTTCAAATGGCGGTATTTTTGGCTCTCTCCTCTCTTCACCGATTTTGAATGCGCCCCAGTCTGGTATTCTGGGTATGCATGCCATCAAGGAACGGGTCATGGTTGAAAACGGTCAGATGGTGATCAAGCCCATGATGTATCTGGCGCTCAGCTATGATCACCGGGTGGTGGACGGCAAAGGGGCCGTGACCTTCCTTGTGCGGGTCAAGGACGCGCTGGAAGATCCGCGCCGCTTGCTGATGGATTTGTAAGGGCTTTCAAAATGTACGCCTTCAACAGGGAAGATTCACCRCTCCGGCAGGTCGCATCTCGGCACGGGATCAGGAAATGGGGCTTTCGCGGGCAACAGGGCAAAATCGCCCGCAGCCGCCTTTTGTCCGATGTACAAAACGGCCAGCCGGGGCGTTTTCCCCTGTACAAAACAGACTAACTACGCCTCGAACAGCCTCAGATATTTTGGAGACCCAACATGGCAACTTACGACGTGATCATCATCGGCGCTGGCCCCGGCGGCTATGTCTGCGCCATTCGCTGTGCCCAGCTTGGCCTGAAAACCGCTGTGGTCGAGGGCCGTGAAACCCTTGGCGGCACTTGCCTGAACGTGGGCTGCATCCCGTCCAAGGCGCTGTTGCACGCGTCCCATTCCCTGCACGAGGCGCAGCACAATTTTGCCAAGATGGGCCTCAAGGGAAAATCGCCATCGGTCGACTGGAAACAGATGCTGACCTACAAGGACGAGGTCGTCGAAGGCAACACCAAGGGCATCGAATTCCTGTTTAAAAAGAACAAGATAGACTGGATCAAAGGCTGGGGTTCAATCCCCGCCGCCGGTCAG
This sequence comes from Paracoccaceae bacterium, assembly GCA_002400675.1. Lineage (GTDB taxonomy): Bacteria > Pseudomonadota > Alphaproteobacteria > Rhodobacterales > Rhodobacteraceae > NVQY01. The sequence goes on from NVQY01000099.1 coordinate 1,207, forward strand.
GTCAAGGTCGGTGACGATTTGCATGAGGCCAAGAACATCATCATCGCCACCGGCTCGGAACCCTCTGAACTGCCGGGGGTCACGGTAGACGAAAAGGTGGTTGTCACCTCGACCGGCGCGCTGACCCTTGGCAAGGTGCCAAAGCGCATGGTGGTGATCGGTGCCGGTGTGATCGGGTTGGAACTGGGCAGCGTTTATGCCCGTCTGGGGGCCGAAGTCACGGTGATCGAGTTCCTCAACGAAGTCACGCCGGGCATGGACAAGGACGTCCAGAAAATCCTGCCAAGAATGCTGAAAAAACAGGGGCTTAAGTTCATCATGGGGGCCGCCGTGCAAAGCACCCAAGCCACCAAAACCAAGGCCAAACTGACCTACAAGCTGCGCAAAGACGATAGCGAACATGTGGTTGAGGCCGATGTGGTGCTGGTCGCCACCGGGCGCAAACCCTTTACCGACGGGCTGGGCCTCAAGGCGCTGGGCGTCACCATGTCCCCGCGCGGACAAGTGCAGACCGGCAAGGACTGGCAGACCAACATCAAGGGCATCTACGCCATTGGCGACGCCATCGACGGCCCGATGCTGGCCCACAAGGCCGAAGACGAAGGCATCGCCGCCGCCGAAACTGTTGCGGGCAAACATGGCCACGTCAACTACGGCATCATCCCCGGCGTGATCTATACCGCGCCGGAAATTGCCAGTGTCGGAGCCACCGAACAGGCGCTGAAAGAGGCCGGGCACGACTATAAGGTCGGCAAGTTTCAGTTCATGGGCAACGCCCGCGCCAAGACCATTTTCGCTGGCGAAGGCTTTGTCAAAATCCTTGCCGACAAGAAAACCGACCGCATCCTTGGTGCCCATATCGTCGGTCCCGCAGCGGGAGAGCTGATCCATGAAATCTGCGTGGCGATGGAATTTGGAGCCTCTGCCGAAGATCTGGCCATGACCTGCCACGCCCACCCCACCTATTCCGAAGCGGTCCGCGAGGCGGCCATGGCCTGTGGCGACGGACCGATCCACAGTTAGGAATCGGGCTTGTGAATTGGTATTGCTCCGGGCCTAGGATCAGGCGCGGGGCAATTATATTATTGCTAGGACTGGACAGTAGGTGCCGGCAAACGGCAGCCTTTTTGCTCCATGGTTGACGTTATGGCGTCGTAATTTCCTTTTGCCACTGATAGGGCGGATGACTTATCTTTGGTTGCGGCCAGCGCGATTGCAGCAGGCCAGAAAATGACCAGCGCGATGCCGGTAATTACGGCATCGTCCGTAGCAGCTTTGTTCTGGTCTTCGGTAAGACTGTTCACATTTCGAACGATTTCGTTGCGCTCAAGCATAAGACTATTGCAGCTTCGGCCAGAAAATGCGCTTGGGCTGACGTAGGCTGCCTCAACATTTTTCGCGCTTTGTGCACAGCCTGCGGCAACAAATACGCTGGAAAGCGCCAAACTGGTTCCAATTTTCAACATCTAATCTGGTTCCCTTTTCTTACCTGATCGTCACGGATATTCCGCGACGGGTCTCTGGCACAAACTACTGGTGCTTAAAACTAAAATTCCGATTGGACAACCTTCGTGCTATCTAAAGCGTCATGACGGCCCCAAATTGACGGCAGAAGGATTGCGGCAATGTGGCCCCCCGACCTGAAACCGCAAAGATGATCATTTAAGCGGGCAGAATTACCTATATGTTAGCAAACGAAAACCTTACCCGCAGGTAAAACAGACCGCACCTACCACATGGTCCCGGCGGCGCGCGGGTCCCATGCAAGGTCGTATGTCGTACCGCCTTCTTCGCCGTCGGTCATCTCGGCCAGAATTTCGCCGATTGTGGGCACGCCACCGCTTTGATCGCCGGAAACCCAAGTGCCGGCGCGCAGCAGGGCACGGGCGCATTGGCTGTAAATCTCGCCAATGGTCACCACGATTACCGTCGCCGGCAGGCGGTCGCCCTTGGCAAATCGCGCCCGCAGGTTGTGGTCATCGGTGACGATGGCGGTGCCGTTGACCCGCACCACGTTGTTCGATCCCGGCACCAGAAACATCAGCGATACGCGCCCATCGCTGACGATGTTACGCAGGCTGTCCATGCGGTTGTTGCCGCGCCAGTCCGGCAGCGCCAGCGTGCCCGGGTCCAGTTCCATCACCACCGGGCCATCGTCGCCGCGCGGGCTGCCGTCGGTGCCGTCCGGGCCAATCGTGCTAAGGACGCACAGGCGGGACGCCATGATCCACTGGCGATAAAGCGGCGTCATTCGGCGCGCCACCTTGCGTATCGCTGCCGCGCCCGGTTGGCCGTATAGCGCCTCAAGCGCCGCGATGTCGTTAACTGGTCGCATCCGCATCAAACCCCACTTCGCGCATCAGCGCGTTGGATTTCGTTTCCACCACCTGTTCCAGTTCCGCCATAAAGTCGGCGCGCGACAGGTTGGGATCAATCGGATCAAGAAACTCGATCACCGCAGCACCCGGTTTGCGCATGATCCCACCCTTTGGCCACAGCACGCCGACATTGGTCGCCACCGGCACACAGGTCTGTTGCAACTGTTCGTACAGCACCCCGGTACCGACCTTATAGGGGGCCTTGACGCCCGGCGGAACGCGGGTGCCTTGGGTATAGATGATCAGCTGGCCGGCCTCCTGGCGCCCGTCGCGCACGTCGCGCACCATCTTGTCAATCGCCTGCCCGCGCTTGCCCCGGTCCACGGCGACACAGCCCAACAGTTTGGCATATTGGCCAATCACCGGCGTCCACAGGATTTCCTTTTTCATGATGAACTTGGCCGTGGGCAGGGCGGTGAATATCATCATGATATCAAGGAACGACTGATGCTTGGCCGCGATCAGAACTTCGCCCGCCGGGGGGTGCCGCGCACTTCGCAACGGATACCAACCATCCAGCGCGCGCTCCAGAACACCCAGCGCGAATAGGTCTTACAGCACGCCCGCGCGCCAGAGCGGCTGAACAACGCCCACGGCGCAAAGGCCAGACCGATGACCGGCATCATGATGTAGATCTGGGTGGCAAACAGCGCCGAGCGCAACCACTGAATCGCGTATCCCATCAGCTTAGCCCCTTCAACGCCCGGTGCGCCGCCAACCAGGTTGCAGCAAACGCCACCCCGCCGCCCAGCAGCGGAATCAACATCGGCCACAGCCAGTCCAGCCCCTGAAAGCCAAGCCCGGTCAGAAACCCGCCCTCGTCCGAGGCCGATGGCAACAAAAGCACCCCCGCAAGGCCAAACGCCACGCCAATCACCGCGCCGCCAAAGGCCCGCAAGGTAAACCGCCGTACAAAAGCCTGCGCGATATAGCGATCCCGCGCGCCCACCAGCCGCAACACTTCGATCACCTGCGCGTTGGCGGACAAGGCGGCATTGGCGGCCAGCGTGATCATCGCCGCCGTGGCCCCGCCGATCAACAGGATCGCGATCCAGCCCAACCGCCGCAGGCTGCGCGCCGCATCCACCAAGGGCCGGCGCCAGCGGGTGTGATCGTCCAGCACCGCACCGGGCACTTCGGCGCTCAGGCGCAGACGTAATCCGGCGGCGTCATAGCCGGGATCGGTGTCGATCACTTCGATCAGTTGCGGCACCGGCAGGTCTTCGATCTGCAAATCCGCGCCGAACCACGGGGCCAGCAACGCCGCCTGTTCTTCCTTGGTCAGGGCGCGCGCACTGGCAACACCCGGCGTCTGGCGCAGGATTTTCAGGGCCGCCTCGGTCTGGGCGGCGCGTTGGTCCATCGGCGCGGTGATGCGCAAGGTGGCGCTGCGGGCCAGTTCCTCGGCCCAGCGATCAGCCAGCCGCCCCGAGGCCAGCGACAACGCCAGCGCGAACACCGTCAGGAATGCCATCGCCCCGGATACGAACAGCGTCAGATGCGCGGTGAACCCGCTGGGCGGCACCACCCGCGCGGCTTGCGGGTCGCCCAGAAACAGCGACCTGATTGCGCCCCGGCTCATAAATCCGCCCCCGCCAGTTGCAGCTTGCGATTGGTGATGCGCAACACCCGCACCGACACCTGAGATTTGGCGGCGCGGATCAGCGCAAGATCATGGCTGGCGATCAGCACGGTTTTGCCCATCTTGTTCAGTTCCACCAGCAGTTTCAGCAACCGCTGGGACATTTCCCAATCGACGTTGCCGGTTGGCTCATCCGCCAGAATGACATCCGGCGACATGATCACCGCGCGCGCCAATGCGGCACGCTGGCGTTCTCCGCCCGACAGTTCCGGCGGCAGCGCGCTGGCGCGTGACGACAGGCCCACCCATTCCATCAGCTCTTTCAGGTCGCCGCCTTCCTGTTCGGCCTCGCGCCCCGACACGGTCAGCGGCAGGGCGATGTTATCGGCCAGCGGCAGATGATCTAGAAACCGGCAATCCTGATGCACCACACCGATCCGGCGGCGCAACATGGCCATCTGATCGCGATCCAGACCGCGCATGTCTTCGCCGAACACCCGCACCTGACCGCTGGTCGGCAGCAACGCGCCATAGCACAATTTCAGCAACGTGGTCTTGCCCGACCCCGACGGCCCGGTCAGAAAGTGGAAAGAGCCGGGAACCAGCTCTATCGACACATCGCTTAACAGCTCGCCGCCGCCATAGCTGTACCCAACATTTTCCAGCTCGATCACGGCTGTCCCCCGGTCCATTTGCCGCCTTCTTGCCTTACCGCCGGGACAGTTTCAATGGCAAGACGGTGCAACGGTTTGATAAGAACTTAACGGCGGATGCGATTGACTCTTTTCTGATGCCGTCCAAAGCCATATGGTTGGTTAAAAAAGTCAAGCTAAGCAGGCTTTGGCCTGAGGAGAGTAGAATGCGCCTGACATGCCCCAATTGCGGTGCTCAGTACGAAGTCCCGGACGAAGTCATTCCGGATGAAGGGCGTGACGTTCAGTGCTCAAACTGTGGCGATACATGGTATCAGGCACACCCGGATTTCCCCGAACTGGCGTTAGAGGCCGAGGCCGATCTTGCCCCAGCGCCCCCTTCGCCCGCGCCTAAGCCTGCGCGTGATCCTGACCCTGACGCGGACCCAAATACCGACACCCTGCGCGGCGCGCTAAGCGGACAGGACGCCAGCCCGCCGGCTGAGCCGGAAACCGCTACACCGCAAGAGCCGCAGGAACGCGAAAAAAGGGAAATGTCCGAAGGCATCGCCAACATCCTGCGCGAAGAGGCCGAACGGGAATCGCACCTAAGGAACACCGGTGACGCCGATCCGCTGGAAAGCCAGCCAAATCTGGGTCTTGATGATCTGCCGGATGATGAACCAAACCGCCGCGCCCAGGAAGCGCGCGCACGGATGGCCCGGATGCGTGGCCAGCCCGCACCCGCACCCGGTGCCAAAGAGGGGGCCGGATCAAGGCGCGACATGTTGCCGGACATCGAAGAGATCAACTCGACCTTGCGCGCCTCGGACGGGGGCACATCCCTGCACACGGCCCTCGGTCCGATCCGCGTCGCCAAGGCGCAGAACAATAGGGGCGGGTTTGCCCGTGGTTTTGCCCTGATCATGCTGCTCGGGGTGATTTTGGCGATGGTCTATGGCAATGCGGCCAACATCTCCAAATCGGTGCCACAGGCGGAACCGGCGCTGACCGCCTATGTCTCGGCGGTCAATCAGGCACGGGTCTGGCTGGATGCGCAAATCGGCTCACTGCTGCCAAGGCCCGGCGGGCCGGATAGCTAGAGGCTGGCCGTTGACGATAGGTATGAGGTCCGCGCCTGACAGGGCGGTGATCCGAAATTCGGCCTGTGGCCTCAGATATTGGCGACCTCAAAAACGGTCCAGCAGTCTTTGCAGGTAATCCAGTTCGATCGCCGGGCGATCACCATCGCCGGAACGGCGGCGGATTTCGTCCAGCAATTCGCGCGCGCGGCGATAGACGTCTTCGCCCTGCAACAGCCCTTTATCGGTGCCCACTGACCCTTGCGACCCGGCATTGCGCCCCAACGGGTCGCGGTTCTGGGCGCGCTGGTCCTGTTCGGTGTTGCCCTGCCCCGGCTGATTGCGCTGATCCTGCGCCAGAGATTCAGCCAGCGACCGCATACCTTCCCGCAAGGCCTCTATGGCGGCGGATTGCTGGTCGATGGCCCCGGCCAAATCATCATTTCGCAGGGCGTCTTCGGCCCCGTCCATCGCCCGGCCCGCGCGCTCCAGCGCCTCGCGGGCGGCATCGCCTTCGGGCGTGCCTGCGCCCGGCAACTGGCCTTGCTGGCGTTCAAGTTCGTCGCGCAACGCCTGTTGACGATCAGCAAGCGAGCCTTGTTGCCCGCCCTGCCCGTCCGGCTTGTTTTCGCCAGTCTGGCCCTGACCATCGCCGCGACCACCCTGCCCTTCGTGGCTTTCGCCCTGCCCCTGACCGCCATTTCGGCCCTGATTGTTCTGGTTTTCACCGGCGCGCGCGTTGGGATTGAACTGTTCCTGAAGATCGCGGAATGCCTGATCCGACAGGCCTTGCTGGTCGCGCAACGTGTCCGACAGCCCCTCCATCGCCTGTTGCCCTTCGGACTGGCCGTTGGGATTCTGGCTGTTGGTGACGCGCATGTTCTCCATCAGATCCTGCAATTCCTTGAGGGCCTGTTCAGCTTCGGCCATGCGGCCCTGTTCCATCAATTCCTGAATACGGTCCATCATCTTTTGCAGATCATCCTGCGTCATCTGCATGGCGTTGTCCGAGCCGGGATTCTGGTTCTGCTGATCACCGTCCTGCTGCGCCTGACGCGACAGTTGGCGCAGATAATCGTCACTGGCATCGCGCAACTCCTGCATCAACTCGGCGATTTCGTCGTCGCTGGCCCCGTTCTTCATCGCCTGCGACAGACGTTCCTGCGCTTGGCGAAGACGCTCCAAAGCGTCGCCGAGGTTGCCCTCTTCCAGCGCGATCGCCAGATCCCACAGGGCGTTTGCCACTTCTTCCTGTTGTGCCGGTTTCAGCCCGTACCGTGTAAATGTCTCCAGCCGCCGCAAGGTCACCCGCAACCGCAGATACGCAGTTTGCGAGCGGAACACGTCTTCGGGCCGGTGCGAAATGGCCCGCAACACCTGCGCCACACGCGGCGCATTATCGCGCGACCACAACAGATCGCGGCGCATTTCGATCACCGCCGCCGCCATCGGGTCGAAAAAGTGCCGCGCCGGCAGGATTGTCGCAAACGGCGGGGCGGTGGTGACATTGCCCGCCGCATCCTCAGCCGTGAGGGTGATGGTCACCGGCAGGTTGGCCCACGGGTGCTTTGAGAAATCCTCAACCAGGTTTTCGGTGAACATGCGCCGGTCGCCGGCAATCGGCATCGGCAGTTCCACGGTGATCTGCGCGCGTGGTTCGGGATCAACCGCCAGCCCATAGCGTCGGTCAAGCGCACCCATGTCCAACGCAATCACCGCCTGT
>NVQY01000100.1 GCA_002400675.1 Paracoccaceae bacterium
GCGCTGGGGCTGGTCACGGCACCGTGACCGGCACGGTGATAGTGCAGGTACTGGTTGGGAAAGGTGCGCCGCGCCGTGGTGATCGCCGCCGGGCCGGTGACATAGCCATCCACAAGGAACGCCACATGATCGGCGTTTTCGCCAAATGTTTCGAGGATGAATTCACCCCGTGCCACCATTTCATAGTGATCGTCAGCGGTGATGTTGGCCGAGAACAGCTTGGCCTCTCCGGTTTCGTCCTGTGCGCGTTTCATCGCGTCGGCCACCAGCGGAATGGTCTCTTTCAGCGGTGCGAACACCTGGTTGCCCTGCGGTTCGTCGTTCTTGATGAAATCCCCACCCAGCCAGAAATCATAGCAGGCATTGGCAAAGGGACGCGGGCGCAGGCCCAGTTTCGGCTTGATGATGGTGCCGACGATAAAGCCGCCATCAACCACCGGGCGTTCCAGCACGCGCCACAGGTCGGCGATGGTTGTTGACGGTCCGTCAAACAGGCGCAGGAAACGTGGCGGGATGTAAAAGTCGTGGATCTTGGCGTGTTCCACGTCGCCCATGCCCTGGTTGTTGCCGATGCACAGGGTCAGGAACGAACACAGCATGGCGCGCCCGTCGATGATGTTGCGGTCGAACAATTCCACCGGATAGGCGATCTTCATCAGGTTTTCGGCCTCGTTGATCTCATAGACCATGGCGTCAACGCCGCGGGTGAAATCATCCGTGGTGGACACGGACACGTTGGTCCCTGTCGAACTTTCAGCAGCAAAATGCGCGGCGGTTTCAAGATAGCCCCCAAAGCCCGCCTTGGGCTTCATGATATAGGCCACAAGAACATGTCCCTGATTGGCGATAAGGTCGGCTTCATTCAGGGAAAGGTCGGCGTAGCGATCTGACTGGTCCATTTGTAGTCTCCTGTTCGTCGGTTTTCAGTGAAGTGTGGGTGGATTATTCCGCAGCGCGTGCGGGGGTGATGCGAGGGTCAAGCGTGCCGTCGGCGTACCGCTTGGCCATGTCATCCATCGGGATGGGTTTGATGCCCGCCGCGTGGCCGGCGGTGCCAAAGCGTTCGAAACGGTCACGGCACAGATCCTCTAGCTCTTTCATTGCCGGGATCAGGAATTTGCGCGGGTCGAACTCCTCAGGCTTTTCGGTGGCGATCTTGCGGAACTGACCGGTCATCGCCATGCGGCAATCGGTGTCGATGTTGACCTTGCGCACACCCATCTTGATGCCACGTTCGATCTCTTCCACCGGCACGCCGTAGGTCTGGGGCATGTGCCCGCCGTGGGCATTGATCAGGTCCTGCAATTCCTGCGGCACTGACGACGACCCGTGCATCACCAGATGGGTGTTGGGCAGCTTGTCATGAATCCCGGCAATCGTCGCCATCGACAGGATGTCACCATCCGGTTTGCGACTGAACTTATAGGCCCCATGGCTGGTGCCGCACGCAATCGCCAGCGCGTCACATTTGGTGCGCAGAACAAAATCCACCGCCTGATCCGGGTCGGTCAAAAGCTGTTCCTGGCTCAGCTTGCCTTCGGCACCCGATCCATCCTCTGCCGCCGCTTCGCCGGTTTCGAGTGAGCCGAGAATGCCCAACTCCCCTTCAACCGAAGCGCCAACCGCGTGGGCGGCGGTGGTGACGCGGGTGGTGATATCGACGTTGTAATCATAATCAGCCGGGGTTTTCATGTCCTCCTCCAACGACCCGTCCATCATCACCGAAGTGAACCCGTGACGGATGGCCGACAGGCAGGTGGCGTCGTTGTTGCCGTGGTCCTGATGCATCACCACCGGGATATCGGGGTACATTTCCACCAGCGCCTGCACCATATGGCGCAGCATGATGTCGCCCGCATAAGATCGCGCACCTCGGCTGGCCTGAAGGATCACCGGCGCGCTGCACGCCTGCGCCGCCTGCATGATCGCCAGCCCCTGTTCCATGTTGTTGATGTTGAAGGCCGGGACGCCATAGGTGTTCTCGGCCGCATGATCCAGCATCTGTCGTAGGGTTACGAGTGCCATGTTGTTGTCTCCTCAGGCTGCTTTTGCAGGGCCGCTAAGGGCCGCGATGCCGGGGAGCGTTTTGCCCTCCAGCCATTCCAGAAATGCCCCACCCGCAGATGAAACATAGGTAAAGTCGTCGGCCACGCCGGCCATGTTCAGCGCCGCAACCGTGTCCCCACCGCCAGCTACGCAGGTGGCCAGACCTTCGCGCGCGAGATCAGCGGCAGAGCGGGCCAAAAGCACGGTGGACTGGTCAAAGGGCGGTACTTCGAACGCACCCAGCGGGCCGTTCCACAGCACGGTTTCCGCGTCTGTCAGCACGTTCTGAAAGGCGGCCAGCGCTTGCGGGCCGGCGTCAAGGATCATGCAGTCATCCGGGCAGGCATAGGCGTCAATCACCCGCGCCCGTGCCCCGGCGCGGAATTCGCGCGCGACGATCACGTCCTTGGGTAGGTGCAGCGCACAGCCAGACTTTGCGGCCAACGCCTTGATTTCAGCCACCGTTTCGACCTGATCGGCCTCGTACAGCGACGTGCCCATGGGCGCGCCGTTGGCAAACAGGAACGTGTTGGCCATGCCGCCACCGATGATGATGCCGTCCAGCTTTTGCACGAGGTTCTTCAGCACGGCGATCTTGCTCGACACTTTCGCACCGCCGATGATGGCGACGGACGGACGTTTGGGGGCGTCCAGCGCGGTGCTGAGCGCGTCAATTTCCTCGATCATCAGCGGCCCGGCGGCGGCAGGCAGCAGATGCGCCAGCGCCTCGGTCGAGGCATGGGCGCGGTGGGCGCAGGAAAAGGCGTCGTTGACATAGATGTCGCCAAGCCGGGCCAATGCGGTGGCATAGCCAAAGTCGTTGCTGGTCTCGCCCGCGTTCAGGCGCAGGTTTTCGCACAACAGAACCTCTCCGTCCTGCAAGTCGTTCGACTGACGCAGGGCGGCGGCGGTGTTGGAGGTCTCGGCAAAGGCAACCGGCACCCCCAGCGCCTCGGACAGGGCCGGGCGCAGCATATCAACCGAGAATTCGCCGCTGGTGTCGCCGGCGGTTGGCCGCCCGAAATGGGTCAGGATCACCAGCCGCGCGCCACGCTGCAACAACGGGCGCATACCGGCGGCAAAGCGGGTGATGCGGGTGGCGTCGGTGATGGTGTCGCCATCGGTGGGCACGTTCAGATCGGCCCGCACCAACAGCCGTTTCCCGGCCACGTCAAAATCGCTTATGCGGGGGATATCGGTCATATGGTTTTCCCCATTTCCAGTGCCGTGCGCAGCATCTGGTTGGTAAAGCCCCATTCGTTGTCATACCAGCTAAGCACGCGCACCAGATTGCCGTGCACCCGTGTTTGCATGCCGGCAAAGTTGGATGCGGTTTCGGTGTGGTTGTAGTCGATCGACACCTTGGCCTCTTCGTCATAGGCCAGCACGCCGCTCAGCTCTCCGCCGGCGGCCTGTAACACAGCGCGGTTGATTTCCTCGATGCTTGTGTCGCCGTTGGCCACAAATTTGAAATCCACCACCGACACGTTGGGCGTGGGCACGCGGATGGCCGACCCGTCCAGCTTGCCTGCCAGATCGGGCAGAACCAGACCCACGGCCTTGGCGGCCCCGGTGGTGGTCGGGATCATCGACATGGCGGCGGCGCGTCCCCGGTAAGGGTCCTTGTGGCGGCGGTCCAGCGTCGGTTGATCGCCGGTATAGGCGTGGATTGTGGTCATAAAGCCCTTTTCGATGCCAACCGCGTTGCGCATCACCATCGCCACCGGGGCCAGACAGTTGGTGGTACAACTGGCGGCGGAAATCACGGTATCTTTTTCAGTGATGATCTTGTGATTGACGCCGTAGACAATGGTCTTGTCCACGTCATTACCCGGAGCCGACAGCAACACACGGGCAGCACCGCGATCAATATGCGCCTGCGCTGCGGCCTTGGAGTTAAAGGCACCAGTACATTCAAGCACCAGATCGACGCCCTCCCAGTCAAGGTTGGCGGGGTCGCGTTCCGAAGTGATCCGCACCGGACGCCCGTCGATCAGCATGTTCTTGCCGTCCGAGCCAAGTTGCTTGCTGAACTGCCCATGCACCGAGTCGAACTTGATCAGATGGTTGTTCTGTTCGATCGTGCCAGAGGCGTTCACAGCCACGACTTCGACCCGTCCGCCATAGTTTTCCTCGATCAGGCGAAGCGAACTCCGGCCTATGCGGCCAAGGCCGTTTATCCCAACTAATAGTGTCATATCAACCTCTTATGCGGTTAGTTTTTGCGCCAGTGCGACCACGGCGGCAGTCGTGATGCCAAACTGCGCGTAAAGTTCCGGTGCTGGTGCCGAGGCCCCGAACCCGGTCATGCCGACAAACCCGTCCTTGCGGTCCAGCAGCGTATCCCAGCTTTGACGAATGGCGGCCTCGATGCCGATGCGGGGCGCTGTGCCCAGCACTTCGGCGCGGTAATCATCGTCTTGTGCGTCGAACAGCTCAAAGCACGGGGCCGAGACCACGGCGGCGTTGATGCCCTTGGCTTTCAGCGCCTCGGCGGCCTCAACCGCCAGTTCGATTTCCGACCCGGTGGCGATCAGGGTGATGTCGCGTTTGCCGGGTGTCTCGCGCAGGACATAGGCCCCGCGTGCGGTCATGTTGGCGTCTGTGTGTTCGGTGCGCACCACCGGCAGACCCTGACGCGACAGGCACATCAGACTGGGTGTGCCGGGCGACAGAATGGCGATTTCCCAGGCTTCGGCGGCTTCCACCGCATCGGCGGGACGGATCACGTTGAGGTTGGGAATGGCGCGCAAGGACGCGATGGTCTCCACCGGCTGATGGGTCGGGCCGTCTTCGCCAAGGCCGATGCTGTCGTGGGTCATCACATAGGTCACGGGCACGTTCATCAGTGCGGACAGGCGGATCGCGGGGCGGCAATAGTCGGCAAAGGCCAGAAACGTGCCGCCGTAGGTGACGAACCCGCCATGCAGCGCGATGCCGTTCATCGCCGCCGCCATGGCATGTTCGCGCACGCCGTAATGGATGTAGTCGCCACCGTAGTTGTCGCGGTTCATCGGCGTCATATCACTGGTACGGGTCAGGTTGGACCCAGTCAGGTCCGCCGAGCCGCCAATCGAATTGGGCAGGGTGGCGTTGACCACTTCCAGCGCCATCTGCGACGCCTTGCGGGTGGCCACCTTGGGTTGATCTGCGGATAGACCCGCCTTGTAGGACGCGATTTTTGTGCGCAATGGCCCTGGGTCCGGGCGGTCCAGTGACTTGGCAAACGCCAACCCTTGCGTGTCCTGCTCCAGCCGGGTTTGCCATTCAGCACGGGCCGCATTGCCGCGTGCGGCGATTGCGCCCCAGGCGGCGTAAACGTCGTCAGGAATTTCAAACGCGGGGCTGTTCCAGCCAAGACCCTTGCGCGCGGCGGCGATCTCGTCGTCACCCAGCGGCGCGCCGTGGGTCGCGGCGGTGCCCTGTTTGTTGGGGGCGCCAAAACCGATGATGGTGCGGCAGGCGATCATTGACGGGCGACCATCTGCCTTCGCGGCTTCAATGGCGGTGGCAATCGCGCCCTTGTCATGACCGTCGACCTGTTGCACATGCCAGCCAGCGGCGGCAAAGCGCGCCATTTGGTCGGTCGAGGTCGACACGTCCGTCGCCCCGTCAATGGTGATCTTGTTGTCGTCCCAGAACACCACAAGGCGGCCAAGCCCCATATGTCCGGCCATATCAATGGCTTCGTGGCTGATGCCTTCCATCAGGCAGCCATCACCGACGATGACATAAGTGTGGTGATCCACCAGATCGTCACCAAAGCGCGCGTTGTGCATGCGTTCGGCCATCGCCATGCCCACAGCGGTGGAGATGCCCTGACCCAGCGGGCCGGTGGTGGTTTCAATGCCCTTGGCGTGGCCATATTCCGGGTGGCCCGCAGTGCGTGCGCCCCACTGGCGGAAATTGCGGATCTGGTCCATGCCCATATCGTCGTAGCCCAGCAGATGGTTGATCGCATAGACCAGCATCGACCCGTGTCCCGCGCTCATCACAAAGCGGTCGCGGTCGGGCCATTTGTCATCCGCAGGGTCGATTTTGATAAAGCGATTGAACAGGACCGTGGCCACATCGGCCATGCCCATCGGCGCGCCGGGGTGGCCGGAATTGGCGGCCTGAATGGCATCCATCGCCAGCACGCGGATGGCGTTGGCCATGGTGTCTTCGGTGCTGGTTTCAATCTGGGATTGGGTGTTCATAACGTTCTCCTCAGGCGCGCTTGGATTCGCTGACAAGGCGGTGAACCATCGGGGTAAAGATCAGCTGCATCGCCAGATCCATCTTGCCACCGGGGATGACGATGGAGTTGGCCCGGCTCATCCAGCTGTCGTGGATCATCGAGGTCAGATAGGGAAAGTCGATGCCGCGCGGATTGCGGAACCGGATCACCACAAGGCTTTCATCCGGGGTGGGAATCCAGCGGGCGACAAACGGATCGGACGTGTCGACCACCGGCACCCGCTGAAAGTTCACATCCGTCTGGATGAACTGCGGCGTGATGCAATGCACATAGGCGTGCATGCGGCGCAGGATCACGTCAGTCACGGCCTCGGTCGAATAGCCACGGCTGTCCTTGTCGCGGTGAATCTTCTGGATCCATTCCAGATTGATCACCGGAACCACGCCGATCTTGAGGTCGGTCAGCGCGGGCAGGTCAACATCGTCGTTCTTAACCGCGCCGTGCAGGCCTTCGTAGAACAACAGATCCGAATCGTCAGCGAAATCGGCCCAGCCGGTGAATTTGCCAGGGTCTGTGCCAAAACGATCAGCCTCTTCGACGCTGTGCACATAATGCCGGGTCTGGCCCTTGCCGGTTTCGCCGTAGATGCGGAAAATGTCCTCAAGCTTGCCCAACTCGTTGGCGTCATACGAGAAATGCGAGAACGTCTGGTCCCCTGAGGCCTTGCGGCTTTCCAGTTCGGCCTTCATCGCCACGCGGTCATAGCGGTGAAAGGCGTCGCCTTCGATGCTGACCGACTTGATGCCCTCGCGGCGGAAAATCTGCTCAAACGTGGACTGGACCGTCGATGTTCCCGCGCCGGAAGACCCGGTGACCGAAATGATGGGATGTTTCTTGCTCATGTCGCTATCCTCAGGCTCTGAAAAGACCGCGTGTGCCGAACAGGGCAGACACTTCTTCGTCGGGAAGGTCGTTATAGGCGCGCACCCGGTCCACCATTTCCGAGGTGCCGAACACAAACGGGGTGCGTCCGTGCAGTTCTTCGGCGGATTGTCCCAGAATGCGGTCGATGCCGTCGGTGGCCGTGCCGCCTGCCTGTTCGATCAGCATGGCGATGGGGGCGCATTCATAGATCATGCGCAACCGGCCCTTTGCGTAGCCTTTGCGGCTGTCACCGGGGTACAAAAAGATGCCTCCCCGGCTGAGGATGCGGTGGGTTTCGGCAACCAGCGACGCGACCCAACGCATGTTGAAGTTCTGTTCGCGCGGCCCGTCAGCGCCAGCAAGGCAATCGTCGATATAGGCGCGCACCGGCTTAGGCCAGTGGCGATAGTTCGACGCGTTGATGGCAAACTCGGTCGAGGTTTCCGGCATGGTCAGCGCCTTGTCGGTCAGCACGAACGTATTGGTTTCCGGGTCGAGGACATAGGATTGCACGCCGTTGCCGAAGGTGACGATCAACGCGGTCTGCGGGCCGTAGATGATATAGCCGCCTGCCAGTTGTTCATTGGCCGGGCGCAGGAACGACGGGTTGGCCTCGTCCTTGGCCGGGAAGATCGAAAAGATCGTGCCGATCGACACGTTGACGTCGATGTTGGACGAACCATCCAGCGGGTCGATGGCCAATGCAAACGGCCCACCCTTGTCGATTTCAATCGCCTCATCCTGTTCCTCAGAGGCGTACCAGCGCACGCCAGAGCCGGCCAGCGCCGCCTCGAACGCATCATCAGCAAGGATATCGAGCGCCTTTTGCCCGTCGCCGCCGATGTTGCTGCCGACCTCATGACCCAGTGATCCCCCCAAGGGGCCGCGGGCAATTCGATGGGCCAGATCGCGACCAACGCGGCATAAGGCGTCTATCGGCGCGCTTAGCTCGGCTGGGATGTGTTCTGGGCTGATTATTGGTTGTTCGGCCATTCACGGCCCCCTTCCCGTGATGATTATTCCCCTTGATATTCCCTGATTGGAATTTTAAAGAAATTTAAAAATGCTGAAACGAGATTAAGAAAAATTGAATGAAACGGCTGGAAGCCCTTACCTTTAAGCAGTTACGCGCCCTTGATAGCGTCGCATCGACCGGATCAATCAGCCGGGCGGCGGAAATGTTACTGCTAACACCGCCCGCCGTGCATTCGCAACTTAAGGCGTTAGAGGCAAATTTCGCCTGTGAAATGCTGCATCGTGATTCGCACGGGCGGTTTATCCTGACCGGCGAAGGCGCGGCATTGTTAGAGGCGCACAAGCGCTCGCAGTCGGATTTTCGCATGGCTTTGCAGCGGATCGACGCCCTGCACAAGGGGCTTGCCGGCACCGTGGTTCTGGGTGTGGTCAGCACCGGCAAGTATT
>NVQY01000101.1 GCA_002400675.1 Paracoccaceae bacterium
AGGTGGCGCAGGCCGCCGGCCTTATGACCGAGGCGGCGCAAACCCGCGCGGAAACGGCGATCGCCGCCCGCCTTGCCCCGCTGGAACTTGACATTGCCGCCGCCGAGGCCGACCTTTCGCGCCTTATGGGCGGGCAGGTATATGAACGATAATCTGTTTCAGGAAGACGCAACCTCGGTAAGTGAACGGCTGGCGGCCGAGGCGCTGATCGTCGATGTGGATGGCTATGAGGGCCCTCTGGACGTGCTATTGACCCTATCGCGCACGCAAAAGGTCGATCTGCGCAAGATTTCGGTGCTGGAACTGGCGCGGCAATATCTGGGCTTTGTCGAACGCGCAAAAGAGTTGCGGCTGGAACTGGCGGCCGATTATCTGGTGATGGCGGCGTGGCTGGCGTTCCTGAAATCCCGTCTGTTGCTGCCACCCGACCCGACCGAAGAAGGCCCATCCGGTGAGGAACTGGCCGCCCATCTGGCATTTCAACTGGAGCGCCTGCAAGCTATGCGCGACGTGGCCGCGCGGTTGATGGCCTGCGACCGGCTGGGGCGGGATTTCTTTCGACGCGGGCAGGGCGAAGACGTCACCCGGATCAGGACGGTACAGTATAACGCCACCCTGCTGGACCTGATGCAGGGCTATGCCCGCATCCGCACCCGCGACGATTTCCGCCCCTTTGTGATGGACCGGGATTCAGTGTTCACCATGGAACAGGCGCTGGAACGGATGCGCGGGCTGATCGGCTTTACCGGCGACTGGACCGACATGGCAAGTTACCTGCCCCAGGGTTGGGACGGCGACCCGGTACGGCGCCGTTCGGCCACCGCCGCGACCTTTGCCGCGTCGTTGGAACTGGTCAAGGAAGGCCATCTGGAAATCCGCCAATCTGACCTGTATGCCCCAATCCAGCTGCGAAAAGTTGATGGAAGAACGTGATGCAAGACGCTGACAGCACAAACGAAAGCCTGTTCGAAGCCCCGCCCATGGCGGAACAGGAACGCATGTGCGAAGCGGTGCTGTTCGCCAGCGCTGAACCGGTTAGCGTGCGCGACCTAGAGGCGCGCATGCCGCATGGCTGTGACGTGGCGCAGGCGCTTGAGCATCTGCGCAAACGCTATGAAGGGCGCGGCGTGCGGGTGGTCAAAGTTGGCGAGGCCTGGGCAATTCGCACCGCCCCCGATCTGGGGTTTCTGATGCAAAAGGAAACCGTCGAGACCCGCAAACTGTCGCGCGCCGCCATCGAAACACTGGCGATCATCGCCTATCACCAACCCGCCACCCGCGCCGAAATAGAGGAAATTCGCGGCGTGTCGGTGTCGCGCGGCACGATAGATCAGTTGATGGGGCTGGAATGGATCCGCTTTGGCCGGCGCAAGATGACTCCGGGGCGTCCGGTGACTTTTGTGGTAACTCCTGATTTCCTTGATCATTTTGGTTTGGAAAGCGCGCGGGACTTGCCTGGCCTAAAGGAATTGCGCGCCGCCGGATTGCTGGAAAACCGCCCGCCACCGGGCGCGATGTCACTGGGCGAAGACGAAGACGGCGCGGACGCTCAGCCCGAACTTTTTGGCGAATAGGGTTTGTGCCTCGAAAATGGCGCAATTCGACACTATATAGGATAATGGCAGCAAAAAAGGGGATTTGGCATGAACCAGATCATCAACATGGTCATCCGCATCATCATGCGCAAGGCGATCAATTCCGGTATCAATGCCGGAATGGGGGCATTTGCGCGACGCGGCGGGAAATCGACCCCTCAACAACCAATGTCCGATGATGCGCGCGGGCAACCGCAGGTTCAGGCCTCGGCGCAGCAAGCCAAGAAAATGGCCCGGATCACCCGTCGTGTGACCCGCCTGTAAGCGACCAAGCGTCGTGTATTGATGTGAAACCAAACCGCACGTCGCGCGTTTAGCGCGCGGGTGGAAGGCGGACTTCTCCAGCCTCGGCGCGTTCTTCAAGAGCGTCCAGTAACCTGCTGAATTTGGGCGCTTTCATGCGTTTGGTGACATTCCGGTACAGCATTGCCAGCAGGTAATGGCGCTCATCAGCCTCAAGCCGCGCACGCAGCGCATATAGGTAGGGCGCATTATCGCGCCGGGCGCGATAAAGCGTATGAAACGCCGCCGCGCTTAGCTTGCCGATCCCTGCCAGTGTCAGAATGCGAAACAGGATGTGCATTTCCACCATCCGCGTTTGCAGCGCGCCGCCCATGTTAGGCATCCGCAACCGGCTGACGTTGGGCCGTTCAAACAACGTCGCGTGCATCGCGTCCAGTTCCTGATGCGGATCATAGATCACAAACGCACGATCCGCCGCGTCCAGCATATCGGGCGCGTAACCATAGCGATCACTGAATGATGTGCGGCGAATATCCGGGAACCGGTCGTCCCATTCGCTCATCCTGGGGTCAAGCGTGGCCTGGGGTTGCACCGCCACCACGGTCGCGCCGGGGGAGGCCACGGAATAGGCCGCCGCCGCATAGCCGCAGGGGCCGGCACCGTAGAACACCACCTTGTCGAATTCCTCAAAAAACCCGTCATCGACCAGTTGATCAAAAAACCCATAGATCAGCGGGTCACGAAACCAGGTGTCCCCGTCCGAGACCACGCACAGATGCGACCAGCCCAGGGTGCGCACCATTTCAAAGCCAAATGGCTGCGCGGTTTCGGATAGCGCGCGAATGCCCTGCATGGTTTCAAACGTCACCAAAAGCGTGCTTTTCTGATCTATGAAGGTGGCAAAATGCTTGTCACCCAACTGTTGATGCATGCCGTTCTTGTCGGCAAGGGCGATCAATTGCTCTTTCCATGCGCCCGGTTTCAACCCGGCAAGCGACTTTTCCATCGAATTTTCTACATCCTGCATTTTGACGTTCCTCGGATATCCGACCACTTGAACGGGACGGTTGCCTTTGACGGACTGTCTAGCGCTGGAATATGGCTAAAATTTGAAATTCTTGTGCCGGAGTCGCGCCAAACCATCAGGATTTGCGCCCCATTCGCGCAAAAACCGCCATTTCCCGCG
This sequence comes from Paracoccaceae bacterium, assembly GCA_002400675.1. Lineage (GTDB taxonomy): Bacteria > Pseudomonadota > Alphaproteobacteria > Rhodobacterales > Rhodobacteraceae > NVQY01. Next base: position 3,025 of record NVQY01000101.1, read on the forward strand.
CCGTGTCCGCATCCAAGGGCCGCGTTGGCGGTGTCATCAGCAACCGCGCGTAGAGATCGCGAAACCGGTCCTGCCGCATCAGAATCCCAAATCTCTGTTTGCGCCAGGCAACGGCCTTTTCATGCAGGTGTTTCAGGGTGTTATCAGCCTTGAGCGTTTGCAGGATCGGCCTGCTAAGCGCCGACATCTTGTGAATTGATCTGTCCTGATCGCTGTCGAAATTCCGCTCTACCCAGTAATCCATCTGCATCAGGTCCGTATGATTGACCCGACCCCGGTCGGATTTCAGCACAAAGCTGTCCATCGCGCCCAACACATAGTGATTAAGCTGTGCCAGCGCAAAAAGAGGGCGGCCGTAATCGGAAAATAACCGCTTTGTGCTAAAATCCGGGCCAAGTTCGCGCCCCGCGCAATCAAACCACCGCGCCTGATCCACCCGGTCCTTGTCGGGGCTGCGCGGGCGATGCACGCCCAGCTTGCGATAGATACCGTCGTTGCGGTACAGCGTCTTGAACATGGCGGCGCGCCACGGCCAGTGGATCACCTCGGGCGCGCAGGCGGTGAAGGTCTCGGTAACGGGGGTGTCCTGATACCGCTTGATGCTGTCATTGCCAAATAACCGCCAGGTCAGAGTGATGGCGCTGGCTTCGGGCAGGGCTGAAATCAGCGCGGGCAGGGTGCCATCGCCCACATGAATATTAACGAACTCATCAATGTCCAGCGTCAGGATCCAGTCGGCCTGTTTGACCACATCCAACCGATCCGCCATCTTTAGTGCGGTGAATTGAATGCCGCCCTTGTCATAGGGGCCGTCATTGCGAACATGGGTGATCTGTCCCTTTGCGGCCAGATGGTCCAGCATCGCGTCAGTGCCGTCCTGGCAATCATTTGAAAAGATCAGAAAATCGGTGAACCCCACGGCGCGATGATGCGCCAGCCACTCCAACAAAAAGGCGGCCTCGTTGCGAACGGTCATAATGGCAAGTAATTTCAATGATTTGCCGTTCATACTTAACCCTTTACCTTAGCTGCGGGTGCCACATATCACCGGCTCACAATCCTTGCCACCTCAGTCAACACCCGTCAACGTCCGCCGCTTGACCTCTTGATCGCTTCGTGACCTGTTATGCGCAAAAGGATACCGCGCATGACGACCACACAGATACCCCAATCCATCGACGCTGTTCAGGCGATGCTGACGGCGCAGAACTATGTCTGTAGCCGCGCGCTGGCCACGGTGGTGTTCCTGTCGCTGAAACTTGGTCGCCCATTGTTCCTTGAGGGCGAGGCCGGGGTCGGCAAAACCGAAATAGCCAAAGCGCTGGCCGCGGGCCTGAACCGCCGCCTGATCCGGCTGCAATGCTACGAAGGGCTGGACATCTCAAGCGCGGTCTATGAGTGGAACTTTCCGGCGCAGATGGTGGCGATCCGCACCGCCGAAGCGTCCGGCGGAGCCAACCGCGCCGATCTGCAAACCGAACTCTTCAGCGATGAATTTCTGGTCGAACGCCCGCTGCTTCAGGCCATGCGCCCGGACGAAAACGGCGCTCCGGTGTTGCTGATCGACGAGCTTGACCGCACGGATGAACCGTTCGAGGCCTTCCTGATGGAGGCGCTCAGCGACTTTCAGGTCACAATCCCCGAACTGGGCACCATAGTGGCCCCCGAGCCGCCGATCGTCATCCTGACCTCAAACCGCACCCGCGAAGTGCACGACGCGCTGAAACGCCGCTGCCTTTACCACTGGGTCGAATACCCCGATTTCACCCGCGAAGTCCAAATCCTTAACGCCCGCGCCCCCGAAGCCGCTGAAAACCTGTCCCGTCAGGTGGTGGCGTTTGTGCAGGCCCTGCGCACCGAAGACCTGTTCAAGAAACCCGGCGTGGCCGAAACCATCGACTGGGCCAAATGCCTGCTGGCGCTGGACGTGATCGACCTGTCCCCCGAGGTTATCGCCGACACGCTGGGCGCAATCCTCAAATACCAGGATGACATCGCCAAACTGCAAGGCTCCGAAGCCAAACGCATCCTCGATCAGGCCAAAGCCTCGCTCGACCCTGCCTGATGCTTCTTCTGTTTCAAAATATCCTCGGGGGGATGTTCCAAAATCAGAATGATTTTGAAACCGGGGGGCGGATAGCCCCCCGTCCTTCACTCAAAATACCGCGCCAGGTCACCAATCGTGTGAACCGGCACCAACACCGGGGCCAAATCCGGCCATGGACGCAACCAACGCACCAGCCAATTGCGCGCGTCAGGTTTGGCCCAACTCAGATGCGTTACAAAATACGGCGCGTCCCAGCCCTCAACCGCAAACACCATGTCATCGCTGCCCTCAAACCGGCCAATGCACACCAGCGTATCCACGCGCATATCGCTCAACGGCCCGGTCTCGCTCAGCAGTTGCGCCGCAAACAACGCGCCGGTCTCAGCGTCCACCGACCCCCAGCCCTCGGGCCACTCGCTCTCATCTATCAACGTCATGATCCTCTGCTAACACGCCCGCCGCAGGCCCACCATGGTTGAGTTTCTGCCGCTTGAATTGCCGGACAACCCTAGACTCGGCCAGAACATCATCCATTTTGCCCGTGCCCTGCGCAAGGCCGGGCTGCCKATCGGCACCGGCCGGGTGATCGACGCGATCCGCGCCGTCGAGGTCGCCGGTTTCAGTGAAAAATCCGACTTTTACTGGACCCTGCACGCCTGTTTCGTCAACCGCCCGGAACACCGGATTGTCTTTGCCCAGATCTTTCGCCTCTACTGGCGCGACCCGCGTTATCTTGAACATATGATGGCGATGATGCTGCCGGCRATCCGTGGCGTGCAAGAGGACCGACCGGCCCAAGCGGCGGAAAAACGCGCCGCCGAAGCGTTGCTGGACGGGGCCAACCGTGACATGGCCGGGGAAGACCCCAAAGGYCCGGACGAGGACACCCAGATCGAAGTCGACGCCTCGCTGACCATGTCGGCAAAAGAACGCCTGCGCAACCTCGATTTCGAACAGATGAGCACCGACGAAGTGGCGCAGGCCAAGCGGATGTTGGCGCGCCTGACCCTGCCGGTCAAACCGATCCCTTCGCGGCGCGGCAAGGCGGCCCCGCGTGGCCACAAAATCGACTGGCGCCGCACCCTGCGCGCCTCGATGCGTCAGGGCGGAGAACTGCACGAAATCGCCCGCCTGACCCCGCGCCCGCGCTGGCCCAATCTGGTGGTGCTTTGCGATATTTCAGGTTCGATGAGCCAATATAGCCGGATCATCCTGCATTTTCTCCATGCCGTGTCCAATGCCAAAGGCGCGGGATGGGCAAAGGTGCACGCCTTTACCTTCGGCACCCAGCTGACCAACATCACCCGCCATCTGAACCAGCGCGACGTGGATGCCGCGCTGGCGGCGGCCGGTCATCAGGCGCAGGACTGGGAAGGCGGCACGCGCATTGGCCAGTGTCTGCACGCGTTCAACCGCGACTGGTCGCGCCGGGTGATGGGGCAGGGCGCAGTGGTGTTGCTGATCACCGACGGGCTGGACCGGGATGATCCGGACGAATTGGCGCGCGAAATGCAGCGTCTGCACCTAAGCGCGCGTCGTCTGATCTGGCTGAATCCACTGTTGCGCTGGGATGGGTTCGCCCCCAAGGCGCGCGGCATCAGGGCAATGTTGCCGCATGTGGACAGCTTTCGCGCCGGGCATTCGGTGGCCTCGCTGGAAGAACTGGCCGAGGTGATTTCGCGCCCTGACGATCTGGGTGAAAAGGCGCGGCTTATGGCCAGCCTCAAGGGTGAGTCCTGACCTGCGAGTCTCGGAACCACTGCGTCATACCAAAAACCGATGCCGGAAATACGCGGCATTGGCCACCAGCCCCGGCCATTCGCCGCCACCAGCAGGTTAGAATCGAGCGGTAAATTGCCAGCGCTGGTGCCGCCACCCTGACAGATGGCACCTTGTAACTACGATAGATGCTTGCAGCGCCTCGCCGGCCTGATGCTCCAATGCGGGCGCGATATTTGGGGCAGGGTATTATTAAATGTCCAAAAACAAAAGCTTATCATGTCATATTAAAGTGATTGTTTGCCTTGGCCGTAAAGCAGAGCGGCGGGTATCGGTGGGTCTTTGTTGGGGGGTGCGGCGAAATGGCCGATCTGGAAGTATTCTAATTTGGGAATGTGACATATATTCTAATAGTGGAATATAAATCCTGAAAGGAAAACTCATGATACTGGACTGGAAACTTGGGGGCGTCCTGCTGGGGCTGGTGTTTTTCGCCGCCGTTGTGCTGGTCAAGCCTATTGGAGTCTCGACGCAATTCGTGATTCTCGATGGAATCGTTGCGGATGCGGTCAGCTCGGAACTGGTGACTGAAACCGATACCGGGTTCACCTCGACCAACGCGTATCTTGCCAAATCCAAGGGTAAATACGCCAAAGCCATCGCCAACCCGGTGAGCTATGGTTTTATCTTTGTGCTGGCCATGGCGCTGGGCGGGTTCCTGTCGGCGCGGGTGCGCGGCGGGGCCGACAAGGCCGAACTTAGCGTTCCGGCGATCTGGCGGGTAAATTTCGGCGACGGCAAGGCAAAACGCTATGCGGTGGCCTTTCTGGGCGGCTTTATCGTGCTGTACGGCGCGCGGCTGGCGGGGGGGTGTACCTCTGGGCACATGATGTCTGGCATCATGCAAACGTCGCTTTCGGGCTACATTTTCGCGCTGGGGGCCTTTGCGGCAGCAATCCCGACCGCGCGCCTTGTCTATAAAAAGGAGGTCTGAGTCATGACCCTTGTTTACGCACTTATTATTGGCGCGGCCTTTGGCGCAGTTCTGGACCGGATCGGCGCAACCAGCCCGTCCTGCATCGTTGGCATGGCCAAGCTGACCAACCTGCGCATCATCAAGACCATCCTGCTGGCCATCGGCGTCAGTTCTGCGCTGATGTTCGGCGGGCAGATGCTGGGGCTGGTCGATATCGGTCACATGTCGGTCAAGTCCGCCTATGCGGGCGTGTTTATCGGTGGCTTGCTGCTGGGTGTTGGCTGGGCGTTGTCCGGGTTTTGCCCCGGCACCGGCGTTGCTGCGGCGGGTGCGGGGCGCAAGGACGCGCTGTTCTTCATCGCTGGCGGATTGCTGGGGGCGGCGGCCTATATGGTGACCTACCCCGCGTGGAAAGCGTCCGGCCTGCTGGACGGGTTTGCCGGCGGCAAGGTGACAATCGGCACCATTCCGGGTGGCAAGTACGAAGGGTTGACCGCGTTGCCGGGCGACGTGTTGGGGCTGGTTCTGGCGCTGGTGCTGGTCGTGGTGGCCTTTGCGCTGCCTGATCGGCTAATGGACCGGCCTTCCGGACTGCAACCGGCTGAATAGCTATTTGGTCCCCCCCCGTGCGGTCCAATCCTTCCCCGGATCGCACGAAGGCGGCCCGTCGGCGGTAACGCTGGCGGGCCGCTTTCGTTTTTGGGGCAGACAGGGCGGGCGCGGTGATTCATACTGCCCCTATGAAAAC
>NVQY01000102.1 GCA_002400675.1 Paracoccaceae bacterium
CCACCTTACCCGCCAACGTCCCGGTGTCCGTCGCCTGATTGGCCAGCGCCTTGGCCCCCAACGCGTGCCCTGCCGCGTCGACCGCCGCCAGCATCGCCGCCTTTTCGTCTTTGCTGGCGGTGGGGTCATTTTCGGCCTGCGCGGACATGCGCCCGGTTGCCGCCAACGCGGATTGCTGATCGCCCGCGTCGCCAAGGGTGGCCAGCATCTGCGCCGCCTGCCGCTGCAATGCCTCGCGTGCGGTTTCCATCGCCAGTTTGGCACTGTCCAGCGCCGCGACGCGCAGATCCAGCCCCGGTTCCGCGCGCGCCGCATCAACGCAAAGCTCTGCTGCGCGGGTCAGATCTTCGACCTCTTTCGCGGATCCCCCGTCCAGCTTTGCCGCAAGCGCCACGCGCAATTCGTCAGTTTTGGTGATGGCCGCGCGGGTAGCCACGCTAGCCACATCGTCGGCTGCGCGATCATCGGTATCTTCACGCAGGGCGACATCATTTATCCCCGCCAGATCAAGCCGCGCACGCGCCTTTTCCAGTTGGTCCTGCGCCTCCGGGTCGGTGGTCAGTTGGGCCAACAAGCCAACGCCAGCCCCATATGGTAAGGCCCGCATCATGGCATCGGCAATCTGCCCCTTGGGCGGCACGGGGCGCTCAGCAATGGCTTTGGCCGCGTGATCAATGGTGCCCGCGCCGGATTCGTCCGAGGCCCGCGCATCGGTGGCCGCTTGGGTCACTTTGACAAAATACGGATCATAGAGTTTCGCGGCCAGTTTGTCCGAGGTCAGCGGACCCTCGCGGCGGTTGAACGCTTGCATCAGCGTATCCATGCGCTTGCCTGCCATCGCTTCGCCGCTGACAGATTTGCCATTCATCGCCTGAAAGAACGCCTGCATCTCGGGCATGTCGTTGCCGTCATGTGGGAACGCATCGTGCAGATCCTTGAGCCGCTTTGGATCGCCGCCCAACGCATCTGTCAGAACCGCCCGTAATGTGTCGGGATGATCGGGTGGCTCGCCGCCCATGCCGCCACTCAGCAGCAGATCGCTAAGCGCGGTCTTGTCCGCACCTTGCGCCACTTTCAACAAGAGTTCACCGTTGTTTTCACTGGCCAATGAGGCCAGCGCCGCCGGGGCCTGACCCAATCCGCCCTCGTCCAGTATGTCGCCCAGCGCCGTGCGTTTGGCCGGGGAATCAAAGGTCTTGCAGAATGCCAGCAGGTCATCAGCGTTGCCATTGCACCCGTCGGCAAACACCTGGGCAAGCGCCTCTGGATGGTTGCCAAACCCGCCTTCGGACAGCATATTTCCAAGGGTTTCAGGTTCACCCGCGAATTTACTGGCGATTTTGGCCAAGGCATCAGGGTCGCGTCTGCAACCCTTGTCGGCAAGCATCGCCAGCGCGTCGACATTGCCGCCAAGGGTCTGCGCGGTGAAGGTGCCAAAGGCCTCGGCCCCGCCCAACGCCGCTATCATTTCCGTCATGGTTGGTTGGTCGGGCATGGCGCGAACCAACGCGTTTACCTTGTCCAACCCGCCCAGTTTGGTGGCCAGATTTTCGATGTCAGTGTCGCTGACGCCGGGCATTAGTGCCTTTAGCGCGTCGATCCCGGCCATCAGCCGGCTGTGATAGGCTTCGAATTGCGCAACTGCCTTGGGGGCTCTTTCCAGCGTCATGCGTCCAGTACCTCGTCAGCGGCGGCGAGTGCGTCGTCGCGCAATCTTGTCCATTCGGTCTTTTGCGCAACCGACGCGCCCGCCGGGGCAGTACGGGTCAAGGCAGCGATCCGATTACCGGCGCGGGCACGAATGCGCGCCGTGGTCGCGGCATATTTCACCAGATTTTCCAGTTCTTTGAGTGGCTCACCCGCCTTCAGCACGTTTTTCGCGGCCCGTTCGGATGCCTCACCAAACATCTTTGCCATCTGGTCGGATTGCGCCTTGCTGAAGGCTTTGGACGGGGCAATCACCTTGGTCGCTGCGGTGCGCGCGGTCGTGAGGGACAGAACCGCCTGTTCCACGTCCTGACGCAGGGTTTTGACCTCGCGCGCCAGCGTGTCCAGCCGGGCGTCGATATCAATCAGGTCTTCGGCGTCCCATTTGGTGATCTGCGCCCAGTCGCGCATCGGGGCCAACATGGCCGAGAGGTCCGCGCGCTCTTTGGTCAGGGCCAGCCTGTCGTCTTGCGGACATTGTTCCGGCAGGTCCATCGCGATTGCCGCCAATGCGGACAGGGTGCGTTTGCCCTTTTCGAACCGGGGCTTGCGCACGCGCGCAATGTCGTCCTGCACGTCCGTGACGTGGTCGGTCAACTCGCGCAGCGCGTCCCCGGCGGCCTTCAGGTCATCATGTGTCGGGGTGTCGTCCGCCAAAGCTGCGCGCACCTTTTCGGCCAGATCAGAGCGGGTCTTTTGTTCGTCGGCCAAGCCTTCGTTCAGGGGGTCAACGGCGGCGAGGGATTTGAGGATTTCAAGGCGTTGGTTGGTCCGGTCCTGACGGTCCTGCTGTGCGGCCTGATCATTCCCGGCCCCGGCGATTTGGCGGCGCAGGATAAAATCTTCAATAAACTTGAGCTGTTCGTCACTCAGACCCATCGAGTCCTCCAACAATAATATTGTTCATTTGACAAAAGGCGTATTTGCAATGCCTGCCAGCTTAGGCCGCGCCTTGGGAAATGCCAAAAGAATTCGCCATGCGGCACCCACAAGGGGTTACAAAAAAAGGTACTTAAGGCCGATACCGGTGACGATCACCGCCAGACCGGCCTGAAGCCATTGGTTCTTCAACGCTTTGTTAACCCGAGGTCCAACGATGGCCCCAATCACCGCCCCGATGGCAAGGGGCACCAGAATTGTCACATCCAAGGGCGCACCAAGGGCCAAAAAATTGCTGATCGACACGACCAGCGACATGAAAATCGCGATTGCCGCCGTTCCGGGGATGATGTGCATCGGCATTCCCAGAAAGGTCGCCATGTAGGGAACCAGCAGGAACCCTCCGCCCACGCCAAAGATCGACGCGGTCATGGCGATCAACAATCCGGCCACCAGCGGCGACCACACGGGCACGTCGAAATTCAGGGTGCCATAGCTGAAAGACAGGGTTTTGCGTGTGACCGAGGTCCGCATGACGCTACAGCCCGCGACCTGTTCGGCCGGCACACCAGAGGCCCCGCCTTTGCGCATGGGTCCGGTCAGTTTCCAGATGATCTGCGCGGCAATCCCTAAGGTTAGGAGGCCAAACACCGGGCGAAAGGTGTGCATGTCCGACAGGTACAGGCTGGACAGGGTACTGCCGACATAGGCCCCGATCAGCCCGCCCGCGCCCAGCAACAGTCCAAGCGGCCAGACCAGACAGGACCAGCGCAGATAGCCCGGCACAAACACCAGCGCGGCGGCCAGAACCACCAGTTGGGTCATTGGTTTAACGCTGTTGGGGTCGGCCACGCCAAACAGGGTGATCAGGCCGAACGAGGTCAGAATGCCCCCGGCGGCACCAATTGCGGAAAAAACGATCCCGACTAAAGCGCCCCAGCCCAGCAAAGCCATTAGCGTAAACACATCCATGACCGCATTCATCACCCCTGAGCAGGGGCATAGTCAATCCGGCAGAAACAATCTTTTAAACCGGTGGTAAGTGGGCGGCACAACACGCAATTCCGGGCAACCGTGCGACCGCGGAAAACCCAGCGCCAGCCGCGAAATTCCACGGATTAAATATTAATTCGGGTATGGACTTACCGCGTGTGTGGACTCAACATGTCCAATGGCAGAATCGCGCTTTGCAGGGGTCGGTGGGCGGCACCTGATACACTGACATCCCCTGTTGCGATGTATTTCGAATGGACGGAGCCTGACGTGGCGAACTTGAGCGGACCAGTGATATTCGACGGCCACAACGACGTGTTGCTTAAGCTGTTAGTCAATGGCGGCATCGACGCGGTACCGGGGTTCGTGACCGGGCGCGATGGGCACATTGACCTGCCCCGCGCCAAGATCGGTGGGTTCGCCGGTGGGTTCTTTGCGCTTTACGTGCGCTCTCCCATTGATCTGAAGGCCAGATACGCGGAATTGTCCAAGCCACAGTACGACCTGCCGCTGCCCGCGCCGCTTACCCAAGACGCCGCGTTGTCGGTTGTTATGCAAGAAATCGCCATTCTGCTGCGGCTGCAAGAGATCGACGCGCTGAAGATATGCCACACGACCGCCGATATGCGGGCCTGTTTTGCCAGCGGCAAGATGGCGGCGATCATGCATATGGAAGGGGCCGAAGCAATCGATGCCGAGTTGCATGTGCTAGAGGTTCTTTATGCCGCCGGGTTGCGTTCAATCGGCCCGGTCTGGAGCCGCCAGACGATCTTTGGCAACGGAGTGCCGTTCCGCTATCCGTCAACCGGGGACATTGGCGACGGGTTGCCGGATGCCGGGGTGCGGCTGGTGAAACGCTGTAACCAACTGGGCGTGATGATTGATCTGTCGCATCTCAACGAGGCCGGGTTCTGGGACGTGGCAAAGCACAGCGATGCGCCTTTGGTCGCCACCCATTCCAACGTGCACGCGATCAGCCCGCATTCGCGCAATCTGACCGACAAACAGTTGGACGCGATTGCCGAAAGTGATGGCATGGTAGGGGTGAATTTTGGCTGTGCGTTCCTGCGCCCTGACGGGCAGGTGAACACCGACACTGCGCCCGACACGATGCTGCGGCATCTGGACCACCTGATCAACCGGCTGGGCGAAAACCGGGTCGGGTTCGGGTCAGATTTCGACGGGACCGTGGTGCCCGATTTCATTACCGACGTCGCTGGCTTGCCAAACCTGCGCGAAGCGATGATCATGCACGGGTATGACGACAACCTCATGCGCAAACTAACCCATGGAAACTGGCTGCGGGTGTTGGATAAGACCTGGCACCGGGAAAACCACGGGCAAAAAGATTAACAACGGAGAGGAAGAAATATGAAACCCCTTAAGAGTATCATTGCCAGCGTGGCGATGGGCTTTGCGGTCACGATGACGGCGATGCCGGCGGCGGCGCAAACCCCGCCAAACATGTTGGTGATTGCCAACCGGATCGACGATGTCACAACGCTTGACCCGGCGCAGTCGTTTGAATTTGCTGGCGGTGATGCCAGCCGCAACCTTTACAGCCGTCTGGTCAACTTTGACCCGTCTGATCTGGGTGCTGGTTACAAGCCCGACCTGGCCGAAAGCTGGGATGTGTCCGAGGACGGCAAGACCATCACTTTCCATATGCGGGCAGGGGTGAAATTCCAGTCCGGCAATCCGGTGACAGCCAAAGACGCGGAATTCAGCCTGCGTCGCGCGATCATCCTGAACAAGACCCCGGCGTTTATCCTGACACAGTTCGGCTTTACCGCCGACAACGTGGCTGACACGATCAAAGCCACCGATGACATGACGCTGGTCATCACCACCGACAAACGCTTTGCCACATCGTTTGTTCTGAACAGCCTGACCGCCACCATCGGCGGCATTGTCGACATGAAAACCGTGATGGGCCACGAGGCCGACGGTGACATGGGCAACGAATGGCTGCGCACCAACACAGCCGGTTCCGGCCCTTACAGCCTTGGTAGCTGGAAGCCGAATGAAAGCCTGACACTGGTCGCGTTCGAGGACTATTACGGCGGTGCCCCGGCAATGAAGCGCGTTGTCGTGCGCCACATTCAGGAAAGCGCGACACAGCGCCTGTTGCTGGAAAAAGGCGACATCGACATCGCCCGCAACCTGAACCCGGATGATGTTGCCGGTCTTGCCGGTGCCGAAGGTGTTGCGATCGACAGCGAACTTCGCGGTCGTCTGATGTACATTTCGATGAACCAGAAGAACGAAGCGCTGTCCAATCCCAAAGTGGTCGAGGCGATCAAGTATCTGATCGACTATGAAGGCATGGCCAACTCTTTCCTCAATGGTCAGTACAAGGTGCATCAGGCATTCCTGCCGCGCACTTTCCTGGGTGAAATTTCTGACACGCCCTATTCGCTGAACATCGAAAAAGCCAAGGCGCTGCTGGCCGAGGCCGGGTATCCTGATGGGTTCGAAGTTGGTTTGTTCGTACGCGAAGCACAAGAGCGGATTGAAATCGCAACGTCGATCCAGAACACCTTTGCGCAGGCCGGGATCAAGGCCAGCATCACGGTGGGAACCGGCAAACAGATCCTGGGTGTTTACCGTGCACGCGAACATGACATCTATGTTGGCGCATGGGGCCCGGATTATCCCGATCCCAACACCAACGCCGGTACGTTTGCCTATAACCCCGACAACTCGGACGAAGCGCAGGCAACCGGCCTTCTGGCATGGCGCAATGCGTGGGCCATCCCCGAAATGTCCAACGACACGCTTGCCGCCGTCGTCGAGGCGGACCGCGCCAAACGTGCCTCCATGTACGAGGCAATCCAGCGCGAGCATCAAAAAGTATCACCCTTTGCCATTATGTTCCAGAAAGTGGAACAGAATGGCCGGCGTTCCAACGTCAAAGGCTTTAGCATGGGTGGCGCGATCACCGGTGCGGCGTACTGGAAAGTCACCAAGTAATGTCCATGGCTAGTGACATGACGGAAGGGCGGCGCAAGTCGCCCTTTCATCTCTTTATGATCCGGGCGATCAAGACATTGGCGACCATCGCCGTGACCATGTTTGGCCTGTTGTTCATCACCTTCTTCATTGGCCGCGTGATGCCCGTCGATCCGGTTCTTTCGATCGTCGGTGAACGCGCCACCAAGGAAATTTACGATGCGGCCTATATCAAGCTGGGCCTTGATAAACCGCTGATCGTGCAGTTTTTCATCTATGTCTGGGACGTGATGCAGGGCGATTTCGGCCAGTCCCTGCGCACCGGATTCCCGGTTGCGGGTGACATCAAACGGGTTTTCCCTGCGACACTGGAACTGGCCACGCTTGGCACCATGATCGGTGTGCTGATCGGTGTGCCGCTGGGCGTTATGGCGGCTGTCAAACGCGGGTCATGGATTGACCAGGTTGCCCGCGTTGTCGCCCTTATCGGCTATTCCATGCCGGTGTTCTGGATCGGTCTGATCGGTCTGTTGGTACTTTATGGTATGCTGGGCTGGGTCGATGGGCCGGGCCGTCTGGATGTGTTCAACGAAGACATCATCCCCCCCATCACCGGTATGATCCTGATCGACAGCGCGCTTGCGGGCGACTGGTTCATCTTCAAGGATGCGTTTTCGCATATCGTGCTGCCCGCCTCGCTGCTGGGGTATTATTCGCTGGCCTACATAAGCCGCATGACGCGATCCTTCATGCTGGAACAGCTAAGCAGCGAATACATCGTCACCGCCCGCGTCAAAGGCATGTCCGAACACGCGGTGGTCTGGAAGCACGCGTTTGGCAACATCCGGGTGCAACTGATCACGGTGATCGCGCTGTCATACGCCGGCCTGTTGGAAGGCTCGGTTCTGACCGAAATCATCTTCGCGTGGCCCGGCATCGGGTCGTATATCACCACGTCATTGCTGTCAGCGGATATGAACGCCGTCATGGGCGGCACGGTGGTAGTTGGGTTGGTGTTCGTGTTGCTGAACATATTCGCCGACCTGCTGTACAAATTCTTTGATCCGAGGGCGAAATGAGCGTGACCGAAACCCCGCAGGGCGGCCTGAAGGCGTGGCTGCTGACCGATACGCCAACCTCGCGCAGACAGGCCAAGATGGCGTCGATGTATCAGGGCTGGCTGTCGTTCCGGGGCAACCATATGGCTATGTTCGGCTTTGGCATTCTGTTGTTTCTGGTGTTTGTCGCCATCTTTGCACCATGGCTGGCCCCGCATGACCCGCTGGCGCAGGATCTGGCCGCGCGGCTGCAACCTCCGGGGTCTGAAAACTATATCCTGGGGTCGGATTCACTGGGGCGTGATATCCTCAGCCGGTTGTTATATGGGTCGCGCATCACCCTGTATATCGTCACCATGGTAGCGATCATCGCGCCGGTGGCCGGGCTGTTTGTCGGCACGGTGGCGGGCTATAACGGCGGGTGGATCGACATCGTCCTGATGCGTATCACCGATATCTTTCTGGCCTTCCCACGCCTTGTTCTGGCGCTGGCCTTTGTTGCGGCGCTGGGGGCGGGGATCGAAAACGCGGTGCTGGCGATCTCGCTGACCGCTTGGCCGCCTTATGCGCGCATGGCGCGGGCGGAAACCCTGACCATCCGCCATTCGGACTATATCCACGCGATCCGTCTGCAAGGGGCCGGGCCGTTGCGGATCATCACCAAACATATCTGGCCACTGTGTATCTCGTCGCTGGTGGTTCGGGTGACGCTTGATATGGCCGGGATCATTCTGGCCGCCGCCGGTCTTGGGTTCCTTGGCCTTGGCGCGCAACCACCCAGCCCCGAATGGGGCGCGATGATTTCCGAGGGGCGCAAGGCCCAAAGCCTGGCTACCCACAGCCACGGAGTCGTGATCCTGGTCTTGGAGCCGGTATGGGTCGCACTGTTCGCTGCAGGATGGTTCAGT
>NVQY01000103.1 GCA_002400675.1 Paracoccaceae bacterium
GAAAACCCTGGCGGCGGTTGCCGTGGCCGGGGCGTTCATGATCTCTGGAACCTTCTTTTTGCAGGCGGTGTAAGACATGCCAATCAACAGCGACATTGATCGACACGACACCGATATCCTGATCCTCGGCAGCGGGGGCGCGGGCATGTTCGCCGCCCTTCACGCCCAGCAAACCGCGCCCGAGGGCACCAAAATCACCATTGCCGTCAAGGGGTTGATCGGGAAATGTGGCTGCACCCGGATGGTTCAGGGCGGCTATAACGTGGCGCTGGGTGCGGGTGACACGGTTGAACGGCACTTCATGGATACGATTCAGGGCGGCAAATGGCTGCCCAATCAGGACATGGCGTGGAAGCTGTGCGAACAGGCCGTGGTGCGGGTGCGCGAGTTGGAAAACGAGGTCGGGTGTTTCTTTGACCGCAATCCTGACGGCACGCTGCACCAAAAGGCCTTTGCCGGGCAAACGGCTGATCGCACCGTGCACAAGGGCGACCTGACCGGGATCGAAATCATCAACCGGCTGATGGAACAGGTGCTGTCGCGCCCGATCGAGAAATTGCAGGAACACCGCGCCATCGGGTTGATCCCGACCCGCGACGGCACAGCACTGGCCGGGGTGTTGTTCATCGACATGCGCAGCGGCAGGTTCCGGTTTGTGCGGGCCAAATGCGTGCTGATGGGCACCGGCGGCGGGCCGACCATGTACAAGTACCACACCGCCTCTGGTGACAAGACCATGGACGGGCTGGCGATGGCGCTGCGTGCCGGGCTGCCGCTGCGGGACATGGAGATGGTACAGTTCCACCCCACCGGATTGCTGGCCGGCGATCACACCAAGATGACCGGCACCGTGTTAGAGGAAGGTCTGCGCGGGGCTGGGGGTCAGTTGCTGAACGGGGCGCAAAACCGGTTCATGTTCGATTATGACCCACGCGGCGAACGCGCCACCCGCGATGTGGTCAGCCGGGGCATCTATGCCGAGATGCGCAAGAACAATACCTCGCAAAACGGCGGGGTCTATATCTCGATGGCGCATCTGGGACCGGACAATGTGCGGGCCAAATTCAGCGGCATGGTCAAACGCTGCGCCGACAGTGGTTTCGATCTGGCCGCAGGGCTGGTCGAAGTGGTGCCCACGGCGCATTACTTTATGGGCGGGGTGGTGGTTGACGCCGACACCCGCACCGAAATGCAGGGGCTGTATGTGGCCGGCGAGGACGCGGGCGGTGCGCATGGATCGAACCGTTTGGGCGGCAACGGGGTGGCCAACTCGACCGTGTATGGCGGCGTGGCGGGCGACGTGATGGGCCGGGACATCCGCAAGATGGCCAGCCTGCGTGACCCGGACGAGGCCGCGCTAAGTGCCGAGATCGCCCGCGCGCAGGTGCCGTTCACCAACAAACCCGCCAATATTCAGGCGCTGCGTCACACCCTGCAAGAGGCCATGTGGGAGGATGTCGGCGTCATGCGCACCGAGGCCGGGATGCGGCGCGGGGTGGCCCGGGTGCGCGACATCAGCGACGAGTTGATGACCATCGGCGTGGACGCGGGCAATCTGGCATTTAACCTGACGTGGCATGACTGGCTGAACATGGCCTCGCTTTGTGATATGTCCCAAGTGATCGCCAAGGCGGCGCTGGCCCGCGAAAACTCGCGCGGGGCGCATTACCGCGAAGATTTCCCCGAGGCGGGATCGCTTGATGCGTCCTATTTCACCGTGGCGCGTCAGGGCGGGGATGAGGTCACAGTGACACGCGAACAGGTGCAGTTCACCATCGTCAAGCCGGGCGAGACCATCCTGCCCGAGGGTGAACCGGAAACACTGGTGGCGCAGCCATGAGACCCCCTACGTATTTCCGGCCCCAGCCGTGCGGCGCGTGCCCGGTATCACCTGCCCAACAAAGAGGCGCGTCATGATCCCCATATCCCTGATCCAGAAAACCGCCGAGACCCTGATGGACAAGGCGGCCATCGAAATCCCGACCGATTATCTGGACGGGCTGAAACGCGCCGCCGCCGTCGAGGACGGCGACCTGTCGTCATTCGTGCTCAAGGCGATGCTGGAGAACTACGAGGCCGCCAAACAGGACCGGCGCGCCATGTGCGGCGATACCGGCACCCCGCGCTGGTACGTCAAGATGGGCAACGAGGCGCAAATCCAAGGTGGCCCCGTGGCGCTGGAAACCGCGCTGCGCCGGGCCACGGCCAATGCCACCAATGGGGTGCCGCTGCGGCCCAACCGGGTGCATCCGTTGTGGCGCACCGACCATAACAACAACGTCGGCATTGGCGCGCCCGAGATCGAATATGGCTATGAACCGGACGGCGACTGGATTGACCTGATTACCGTGCACAAGGGCGGGCTGTTTGGCACCGATTACCGGATGCTGTTCCCTTCTGATGGCATTCAGGGGATCAAACGGTTCTTTCTCGACAGTCTGGTGGCCTTTGGCAAACGCGGTCTGGCCTGCCAGCCGGCGATCATCGGCATCGGGCTGGGCGGGTGCAAGGACACTTGCATGGTGCTGGGCAAACGCGCGGCGTGCCTGCGCGTGGTGGGCGACCGCAACGTTGACCCGCGCATTGCCGCCCTCGAACAGGAATTCACTGAACTGGGCAATTCGATCGGCATGGGGGCGATGGGCTTTGTCGGCAAATCCATGGTGATCGACACCCATATTGAGGTCGGGTATTGCCACACCGGTGCCATGCAGATGTCGGTGCACGCCTTTTGCCTGTCCTCACGCCGGGCGGTGGCGCGGGTGTTTGCCGATGGGCGGGTGGAATACCGCACCGATCCCAACTGGTTCACCGATTACCAGCGCCGCGAAACCGTTGACTGGGACCTGCCCCAACCCGCAGAGGTTCAGCCATGAGAGAAGTCACCCTAAGCACCACCCCGACCCCCGAAGCCCTGGCCGATCTGGCGCTGGGCGATATCGTCTATCTCGACGGGCTGATGTACACCGCCCGCGAAGGCGTCTACATGCGCGCATTGGAAGAAAAGGCCAATGTGCCGATGGAATTGCCCAGCCAGAGCGCGGCCAACTTTCACTGCTCGCCGGCCGCGCGGATCAACCCCGATGGCAGCTTTGAAATGGGCGCGGTAACGGCCACCGCCAGCTTTCGCTTTGCCAAGTGGTTGCCGGACTGGCTGGCGCTTTCCGGGGCCAAACTGGTGATCGGCAAGGGCGGGATGCGCAGCACGGATTACAAGGAATATTTTGTGCCCAACGGCGCGATCTACCTGTCGACGGTCGGCTATGGCACCGGCGCGTTGCTGGGGCGCGGGGTAGAGAACGTCGAGGCCGTGCACTGGCACGAAGAACTGGGGCTGGCGCAGGCAATGTGGGTGCTCAAATGCAAGCGGATGGGGCCGTTCATCGTCGCCTCTGACATGCAGGGCAACTGTCTGTTCGAACGCGAGAACGAACGGATTTCCAAGAACCTGCACCGGGTCTACGAGGGCACCCGCCCGGCCACGCTGAAACGGTTTGGCGAGACTGACGACAAGAGCGAGGAACTGATCTGACAAGCGCATTTGCAGGTCGCTGGGTGACAAATCAGCTACGGCTTAGCGCAAGCGTCAGATAGGGCGTCAGGTCATCGGGCAGGGCATCGACCCCCAATCCGGCGCTGCCGCCAAGGTCAAACTGCCGTTTCGGGCCTGAATTAGTGCTCAGAAACGCATCGCGCAACGGATTGGGGTTGGCATCCATTTCCAGCATCCCCGGCCCCCCCGCAGCGGCCAAAAGATGCGCCGACGCCAACAGGCCAATGCCGCCGCCCAGAAAATGCGGGCAATAGCTGCGCCCGGCACCCACAGCGGCCTGCGCCACTGCGTAACAGCCGGTAATGCCGCCCCATTTGGCCACATCAGGCTGAATGATCTGCACATCGCCCGCCGTGATCAGAGCGGTGAAATCGTCCATGCCGGTAACATTTTCCCCTGCCGCCAGCGGTGTGCGGCTGAGGCTGGCCAGATGCCCCCACTGTGCGGGCGGTTGGTCGGCCCTTATCGGCTCCTCTAACCAGCCCAGCCCCAAACCATTGGTTTGCGTGATGAATTCCAGCGCCTGCCGCAAATCCCAAGCCTGATTGGCGTCGGCAAAAAGCCGCTCTCCGGCGCGCAAGCTGGCCTGAATGTCCCCCAGCAGCGCAAGGTCGCGGGCCATGTCAAACCCAACCTTTACCTTGAAGGCGTCATGGCCCTGCGCGCGTAGCTGCGCGATCAGTTCGCCAGCGCGGGTGATGTCCAGACCGCTGGCATAGGTGGGCACAAAACTGGCGGCACTCTCGTTCAGCAACCGCGCCAGCGGCACCCCGGCGCGGCGCGCGAACAGATCCCACAGCGCGCAATCCAGCCCGGCAATCACCTGTCGGAACGGACCCCATTCGCCACATTGCAGCGCCCGGATATGGGTGCGCCGGCTTAGATAGTCAAACAGCGCCGACGGGGCAGGGGCGTGAAATCCGATCACCAGATCGGCGATATCTTCGATCAGCAACCGGGCGCGGTGTTCGGCCCCGGCGGCGGGCCAGTTGGCAAAAATCTCGCCCCAGCCATATCCGCCGT
Source organism: Paracoccaceae bacterium (assembly GCA_002400675.1). Taxonomy (GTDB): domain Bacteria; phylum Pseudomonadota; class Alphaproteobacteria; order Rhodobacterales; family Rhodobacteraceae; genus NVQY01. The sequence goes on from NVQY01000103.1 coordinate 4,577, forward strand.
CCTTGTCGGTTAGGCGCACAAACACCGCCGGGCGGCTGGTCATCACCCCAAACGACGTGGCCACCGGAATCGTGACCGGCACCCGGAACACCGACACGTCGATGCGGCTTATGGTGACGTCCTTTACCACAACAATTCACGCGCCATCAGCAGCACGCCAGACACAAACATCAGCGCAATCACCAACCGGCGGAACTGATCATCGTCAAGACGTTTGAAAATGCTGATGCCGATTTGGGCAAAGATCAGCGTCAGCGGCAGAACAATGGCGATCAGTTTCAGGCTGTCGGCGCTATAGACGCCCCTGAACGCAAATGTCACCATCGTCAGCCCCAGCACGACGACGTTGAAAGGTTGCAGCAGCGCGCGGGTTTCGGCCTTTGGCCACGGGCGCAGGGCGCACCACATGGTGGGCAGCGCGCCCGATAACGACGCCGCCCCTCCCAGAACACCGCCGAGGAACCCGACAATAACGTCGATCACCGGGGTGCGGCGGGTCAGTTTCGGCAAGGTGGCGCGCAGGGTGAAAAAGCCGCCGTACAGCAGCAGGATCGCCGCGATCGACAGTTTCAGCGTTCTGGGGTCGATAATGGTCAGGGCGGCGATGCCGATGGGAATGCCGAACAGCGCGGGCAGCAGGAACCGCGCCAGCCGGGTGGTTTGGGCCATCACGCTGTGACGGACCAGCCAGACGCCCTGCATCCCGCTGACCACCGACATCACCACCACGATGGAGACCGCCTGAAGCGGCGGCATGATCTGCAACCAGAACCCCAGCGCCAGCATTGCGGTGCCAAAGCCGGCCAGCCCGTTGATCAACCCGCCGGCCGCAGCGCCCAGAAACAGGTAGACGTAATACTCCATGGTCAGGCTGATCCACCCCGATCCGATCCGGTGTCCTTGTCCGGAAACCGGCCCGCCTTGACCGCCAGAACCAGTTGCCGGTGCACCTCTTGCAGCACCCGCACCTTGACCGTGTTGGCCTGCGCCATCAGCCCCAGCTTGCGCACCGGCGCGTCGTCGCCCAGTGGAATGTGGCGCAATGGCAAGGGGTTGGGCGGCTCAAAACAGCGGCTGGGCACGATCGACACGCCAAGGTTGGCATGCACCATGCCCGATATGCTTTCGAGGTTTTCCAGCTCCATCGCGTCACGCACCACGATGTTTTTCTTTTGCAGCCAGTTTTCGATCATCGCACTGACCACCGCGCGCCGGGAAAAGCGGATGAACGGGTTGGTGGCCAGGATTTCCAGCGGATCGTCGCTGGTAACCTGTTCCGAAACCAGCAGTTCCATCTTTTCCTCGGCAATAGGGCTCCAGGTCAGATTGGCCGGGACCACATGCGGTTTGGACACGATGGCCGCGTCCAGCCTGCCGCGTTCCAACTCGATCAGATGTTCGTTGGTCTGGGCCGGATGCACGCCGATATGCAGGTCGGGAATGGCCGATTTCAGCGCCGCCATCGCATAGGGCACCAGCCCGGTCATGCAGGTCGGCAGCACGCCCAGCGACAGGTGCCCACGCAGCCCTTCGTCGCCCAGAACCGAGGGCACCAGATTGTCATAGGCCCCCACCACTTCGCGCGCCCTGGCCACCAGTGCGCGCCCGATAGGTGTCAGTTTCGGCGTGCGGCGCGAGCGGTCAAACAGGGCGACGCCCCATTCCGCCTCCAGCGCTTTCATCTGCTGGCTGACGGCGGCATGGGTCACAAATACCGCATCGGCGGCGGCGCTGAAGGTGCCGTTTTCTTCAACCGCGATCAGCGTTTTCAGCATTCGGATGGACATTTGACCTCATGTCTACTGTAAGAAAAACTATCAATACATGTAAGCAATTACCGCTTTACGAAAAAATACATTACGCCTAATTATTGTCAATAGCCTATTCTGCGATGGGGTCCGGCGGCAAAACCGGGCGCAGATTTGAGGTGCATTGTCAGGGAGGACAACATGAAGATATCAAAGCTGGGACTGATCGGCGCTGCCTTGGCCGGATTGGTGGCAACCACCGCGATGGCAGAATATCCCGAACGGGCGATCAAAATGGTGATCCCCTATGGCGCGGGCGGCGCGACTGACATTTCCGCGCGCACCATTGCCGAACCGCTGGGTCTGGCCGTGGGCAAGCCGCTGGTGATGGCCAATGTGGCCGGCGCAGGCGGGGCCACGGGGTCGGTTGCGGTGCAGAATGCCAAGGGCGATGGCTATACCATGTTGTTCGCCCGTGTCGGCACCCATTCGGTCAACCCGGCGATGAAGGCGACCTTGCCCTACACGCTGGATGATTTCCGCTTTGTCACGGTCTACGAGATCAACCCGGTGGCCTGCGCGGTGACGCCTGCCTCGGGCATCAAGTCGATGGAGGATCTGATTGCCAAAGTGAACGAAGGCGGCGTTGCCTATTCGTCCTCTGGGGTGGGGTCGTTGCTGCAACTGGCGGCGGTGATGGTGCTGAAGGAATTCGGCGTCAAAGACCCGCTGACCGCAGCCACGCATATTCCACAAAAAGGCGGAGGGGCGGCGGCAACGGCCGTTCTGAACGGCACGGCGACCTTCCTGTGCACCAATTCCTCGGCACTGGCCGGGTTTGTCGCCAATGGCCAGCTGGTGCCGATCCTTGTCACCACCGCCGACCCTGTGCCCGGTTTTGACGCGCCCACGGCGGTCGAACTGGGCAAGCCGGCGCTGCAACAACTGGTGGGCTGGACCGGCATCGCCGGCCCGGATGATCTGCCCGATGACGTGGCTGATAAATGGGCCGGCTGGATGGCCACCGCCACCCAGGACGCCACGTTCCGCAAGACAATGGAGGCGCGCGGCTCCATCATCCGTCTGATGAGTCCGCAAGAGGCCAATGAATTCATCCAAGGCCAGTACAAAACGTTCCGCGCCCTTGTGGACGAGTTGGGCATGCGCATCGAAGGCTGACCACGCCGAGGTTGACAAACACCACCTGCGCCGGGGCTATCATGGCCCCGGCGCAGGTGCAGACCGGGGGGAATATCGTGCAGGATCGCAGCCTTCAGATCAGACTGGGCATTGGCGCGCTGGTCGCCGCCGGATTTTTGCTGTTGGTGGCAATTCCGGGTTGGGTGTCCAGCCCCAGCAATGTGTCCAATATCGTGCTGTCTCCGCTGTTCTGGCCCAATACGCTGGCGGTGCTGACCGGCAATGTCGGGCTGGGATTGGTGCTGACGGCGCTGCGACTGCCCAAGGCGCGCGCGCCGGAACCTTCGGACGTTACTGATCGCGGCGCGGCCTATGGGCGGTTGGCGATCATGGCGGTGATCATGGGTGCGACCATGCTGGCGATGCCACGCATCGGGCTGGTGTGGACGACAATGCTGGTGTTTGCGCTGATGGCGCTGCTGGTGCGCGCCACGCAGCGCAAAACCGCGCTGATCTGCGCGGTCCTGGTGCCGCTGTTTCTGTATGTGTTCTTTGCCCATGTCGCCGGCGTGGCGATCCCGCAGGGTAATTACGTGAGGCTACCATGAGTTTTATCGACAATCTGCTGGCCGGCCTCGCACTGGTGGGCAATATCGAAAGCTTTCTGGCGCTGGGGCTGGGTGTGGCCATTGGCGTGGTCGGCGGGGCGATCCCCGGCATGTCGGCGACCATGGCAGTGGCGCTGACGCTGCCGTTTACCTTTGCCATGCAGCCGATCACCGGCATCCTGTTGTTGTTGGGGGTCTACAAGGGCGGCATCTTTGGCGGGTCGATTCCGGCCATTCTGATCAAGACGCCCGGCACGCCGGCCTCGTCCGCCACGGTGCTGGACGGATACCCGCTGGCCGAACAGGGCAAGGCCGGCAAGGCGCTGGGCATGGCGCTTTGGGCGTCTTGCACGGCCGATCTGATTTCCAATCTGGCGCTGATCCTGTTTGCCGGCTGGCTGGCGTCCTT
>NVQY01000104.1 GCA_002400675.1 Paracoccaceae bacterium
GACGGTGATCTCGATCTGGCTGACTGATCGTTTGCGGGTGCTCAGCACGCCGAGATAATGCGAATCGCGCTCCTCGATGGTTTCGGCCAGCTCCAGAAAGCGCAACGGGTTGAGCCCGTCGGCCGGGTAGCCGGAAATTGGCGATCGCACCCCGCCGATGGTCGGGGCGGAGACTTCCTTTTGCAAGGTGGAACGCTGGATGGGTCGATTCCACTGATCGACAAGTTGGGGGTGCTTAGCCATTGCCTGTTTCCTCGTCTGAGTGGTGCACTTCATCTTCGTGAAAATACCGAGTGTTGACCTCTGAACGGTCCCACCATTCCACCAGGATCATCGGACAGGTCATGTTGCGGGCAAAACAAACCCGTTCGACAATACCTGAAATCTCACCCCCCACGACAACCTGATCGCCGGGTTGAAACAGTGATTTGAATATGCGCTTAACGGCCATCAAATCCCCCCTCGCAACCGCGTGCCCAGCGGGCTGCGCCACCAGCCACCGCCACTTTCGGGGCCGTCTGCTGCCTCAGCCGTGTCGCCGATAACGGCGTCAAAGCGATCATCAGAACTCACCGGGCGATAATCATATTCCTGATACCCACTCCCAGCGGCTGACACCGCCATCGCCCCGGCCCAGAACCGGTCGGCGTGCCCGTCGGTGTCGGTATCGGCCACCAGCCGGCGAATGCCGGTCGGGCCGGTGACAGATTTGATCGCGTGCAGGTCGGCGCGCAGTTTCGGATCACCTGCCGGGATCGCCGATTTGCGGTCCTGAAAGCTCTCTTTCAGCGCCGTGGCCATGTCGAGTTTGGACGCGGCGGTGAACAGGATGCCCTCGACCCGGTCCTGACCATGCGTGGCCTTGGCGTCCTCAACCGGCTTTTCGCCCATGCCGGTCTGGTCCATCCGGCACCGCACCACGCGGTAACGGCGGAACACATCAGCCAGCAGCTCGTCCTGTTTGGCGAATTTGATCCGGCGGCGTGCAATGATCTCGCGGGTGATCAGGTGATCGCCCACTTGTTCCATCACCCAGATCACAAACAGGCCGTTGCGCGCGGCAATGTCGACACCGACAAAGCAAAGCCCGCCCTGATAGAGTTCGGGCCTTCCGGCACTTTCATCCTCGCACGACGAGATCAGTTCGTAATCCAGCCAGCTTGAGGCGGCATCCAGCCATTTCAGCTCAAATTCCTGCGCCCAGGCATCTTCGTCCGACATGCCCTCGCGCAACTCGTCGATATCGACGTCCAGCCCCTGCTTCACCGCCTGGTAGATATCGACATGGTGCTTGGACCACCGCGCACTCTCGGCCGTCATCAGCTCGTAGAATTTGTTGCCCTTGCCGTTGGGCGTGGAGATTACCCGAATTTTGTGGCCACCGCGCGCCGCCACCGGGAACGCAGATCCCCAAATGCGCCGGCTATCGGCGTGAAAGGCAAATTCGTCAAACAGCATATTGCCGCCAAAGCCGCGCGCCGCGTCCGGGCTGGCAGAGATCGCCGTGACGCGCGACCCACCGGGAAAGCGCACCTCCTGGGCCTTGAACGTGGCCTCGGCCACATCGATCAGATGGGTCTGGCCCATCTGGATCACTTCGCGCTTGTGCGCGGGAACGTGAAAATCCTCTTCCGAAAACTCAGGCGCGCCTTTGCGGGCGAGCGTGGAATAGGCGGCGTAATAGGCCTGCGTCATCGGTTTTAACGCGTCTTCAATCGCCTCTTTAGCCGTGCTTTCAGAGCGTGAAAGGATGGTCCAGCGGGTCTTGTGGCCGTTGATCTCGGCCTGAATGCAATCGTCGACGATTTCACCTGATGCGCCAAAGGTCTTCCCCCCGCGACGCGTGAACATGCCGATCTTGAAGCGTGCCTGGTCACTGAGCCAGGCTTTCTGGTACGGCAGAAAGGTGATGACGGGGGCGACACTCACAGACCATCCCTCCGGACATGCCAACCCGCTGAGACCAGACAACGCCAAAACGTTGCCACCTCATCTTCGGTCATGCGATTGAACCGCCCCTGCGCGGCCTTCCGCCCCTTGGCGCTTTGGCCATCTTTCAGGCCCGCCCCCACAGCTGCCCGGATGGCATGGGCTTTCGTCGCATAGTCAAAGCCGGTCTTTTTTTCCTGACCGGGGCGGTACCAGTTCCAGGCCATCTCACACCGCCTTCCAATAACCGTCGGTCAGCCAGCCATGCCAGTGGCCAACGTGATTGACGGACGGGATAAGGCTGGCTTCGGTTTGGGAGCCGTTCCAGTTCCAACTGGCACCCGCCCCGGATGGCTTGAAATTCCGGCCAGCATTCAGCGGGGCGATCAGGCCGCAACCGCAGGGGCAGCAATACCAGAATGCGATTTCACCGTCGTCGTCGGGCTTGCCTGCATAAATGCTGCCTGCCAGACGCTTTTCGCGCATCTCGGCCAGATCAGTGAAGTGGATGGCGCGGATCATTGCCGCACCTCCCGCATACTGATCAGAAACGGCTCGTCTTTCCACCAGGCAATGGTGCAGCGCATGCCAAGGTGCTCGAAGCGGTGGCGGCGACCAAACAGGAATGCCATGGCCGAACGCCAAAGTGGCCCCTTGCGCCAGTTGTCGTCACCGGCCATCACGGCATACCCGTACGCATAGTCATCCATCACGCAAACCCCATGATTTCACGGGCGCGCTGCGCGGCGTCCTGCTCCACATCACCAGCCTCGACCGCGGCGTCCAGTTTCTGCGCCATTGCGTCGCGCTCTGACTGGATAATGCGCGCGCGATCTTCCTCCAGAACCTTTTCGCGGATGCCGGAACTGGCCATGATATCCTTGAGCATCTTGCCGATGAAGTGTAGCTCGCGCGGATCGATATCGTCACCTTCGCGCATCATCTGCGCTTGCATGGATTTGAACGCCAGCGTGGTGACCATCTGGAACAGGACGTTGTGGCGCTGCGCCTCTTCCTCCAGACCGTTCTCGTTCATCCAATCCGCCGCCCAGGCGCTGGCTTCATCCTGGTATTTGACAAACTCGGAATATTCCTGCCCGTAAGCATGCAAGGCACTTTTGCCGATCCTGAGTTCCAGCCCTTCCTCTTCCAGGCGAAAGTTCAGCGCTTCGGACAGGGCAATATAGTCACCAAAGCCACGCGCCTTTAACTCTTCCTGAAGCCACTTGCGCAGCTCTTCGGGCATCAAATCGACCTTGCGGGGCGGCGGCATCGCTCAGGCCCTCGGGCCGGGGCGCTGGATGTCGGGATGCGTGGCAATGCCACGGGCGATCTCGACACCGCGCCGGGTGGCTTCCGCAACTATGAAATCCACGCGGTCTTCATAGCTGATAAACCCGTTCTCTTTCAGCCAGGCGAGTTCGGTGACCACCTGGTCGCGGCTGGACGTTACACCAACGCCATCCAGCACATCGACCAGAATTGACGCGTTTGAGGTGTAATCCATGCAGCCTTCAAGGTGACGCAGGATCGCCAGCCGACGATGGCGGCGCAAGGTTTCGGCATAGCTCATTATTTGTCCCTCAGATAATCTTCGTGGCGCGCGCTGACTGATTCCTGGCGCGCAAGGCTGTCGGCCACCGCCTTCATATTGGCCCGCATCGCCTTCATGTCGCCGCCCATCTCGGACATCGTCATTTGCAACTCGTGGATGTCGTCGCGGCCCGGCATGGCGGCGACACTTTGCTTGAGGGCGGCAATATCCAGATCGAAACTATCCATTCGCTTGCGCCCGTCATGGAACCGTTCGTCGACGACCTGGCGGCGGGTGCGATACCAGACGAATGCCAGCGTCAGGAGATTGAGCAACAGGGCGGCTGTGATGGTAAGATCAAACTGCATCAGATATCATCGCCCTTCGCGGCAGGTTCGCCATCCAGCGCTTCGAAATCCGTCCCCGCCGCAATCAGGCAGGTAATTCCGGCAGGGGTTGTAACAACTATCGTCCAGGTGCCGCCCCCCGCAGCGGCCAGCACTTCGACCACAGCGCCGTTTAATCCCAACGCGATCATCCGGGGGGTTTCACCGTATTTCCCCTGAAGCTTTTCCATGACCATTTCACGCGGCGCACAGTTGCGAGTGCCTTGCGCTTGGGCCTGACCCAACAGCGCCACCCAGATGGCCAGCGCGATCAGAGCGACCAACGCCCAAGCCTTTTGCACCGAAGTCATGGGGCACCACCTTTCAGATTGGCAATGATCGTATCTTTGCTTTTTGAGCCGGTGGACGATCCGAAGAAGTAGTTGCCGACCTGTGTTGTCATCGCCCCCAGCGCGCCGACCATGATCAGCAGGACCTCGCTGCCGGTGTCCGGCAGGCCGAACTGGAATATCCATGCCAACACGCCGAAGAAGCCCAGAATGATCGCCAACCCAAGCACCGAGGGTGTCCAGTCCGCCATTCTCACCTGCCGCTCACGCGCGCTGTTGCGATCGTCGGCGGCAATGCGCTCCAGATCGACCTGCGCTTCGGCCATATTGGACTTGAACCTGACATCCAATTCCTTGAGCTTGACCAGATCGGGACCGGAGGCGTTGGCGATTGCCATTTCGACATCGTTGATTCCTGCGTCCGGGTTACCCAGCAACTCACCGGCGATTGCGCGCGTGGCCATGCCGGCCAGCGGCCCGCCCAACGCAGCTGCCAGCGCGGGCGCAACGGTCGCAATGATCTCTTTGAAATTGATCTTCATCGTGTCTCTGCCTCCTGAAAAGAAATGGCGGCGGCGTAACCGGAAACAATCCAGCCCTCTTGGCCGCCGTAAAGGACGCTCAACCACCTGCGCCCCTGAAACTCACCCTCGCGCAATACCGGCACGACGGTGCCGTCCGGTATCGTCGCGATGACATTCGGATTGAAACTGGGCCAGCGGCGGAAATTCAGCACGTCGCCGGGGACATCGATCTGCACCATTTCGCCAGCACCCACGACAACGGAGGCCAACTCCACCTGTTCATCGACCGGATCTTCGCGACCAAAAGTCAGTGAGCGAACCTGTTCCAGCGGGAACAGCGGATTGGTGTCGACTTTGCGCCCCGGCGAAATATACCAGTGCGTGGTGATGCCCTTGAGCGTATCGACGCCGTCGAAAAGACTTTGCAGCAGATCGATAAGCGCGCCGATCTGCGCCTCGGCGTATGGCATCCACAGCCCGCCGCCTTGCTCGGGCGTCTCAGCCCATTCGATGCCGTATTCTTCTAGATCAAACAGCACGCCATACCAGGCGCGCGCCTTGTCGCCCGCACCCGACGTCATCCGCCCCGGATTGACAATTTCGACGCCGATGGAAAACCCGTTGCACCCTGACCGCCCGTGATAGTTGGACCGACCGGCATGATTTGCGCGCCGGTCAACCGGCACCTGCTGGACGACCGTGCCATCGCGCTCGATTACGAAATGCACCGAGACCTTGCGGGAATTGTCGCGCAGGTAGTTCGCCGCCGAACCTTTGGTGAGCCGCGAAGCCGTGTCGTGCAGCACAACGATTTCTGGAGTGATTTCGCCGCCGGTCCAGCGGGCTTTCTGAAACTCAACACCCGGCAGGATGCCATCTTTGAACGCCCGCATATCACACCCCTGTTTTTCAAGAAAATCTACCTGATCAGGATGGGGGAATTCGGCGCGCCGATCAGCCCACAACAAGTTGCGGGTCTGGCGGTCTCAGAACAGGGAAAGCTGGGCAGGATCGTCAGAATTATCCGGGCGCGGATTTGGACCCGTTCCCATCTGCAACAGCCATTTGCGCACTGCGACGTCCGTCACGTGCAGTTTGCGGGCAATTTCTGCTTTAGGCAATCCCTTGAAATGCAACGCCGCAACCAGCCACTTCCGCGCCGTTGGCACCCGGCGCGGAAGACGCCCGGAAATTCTGGCAAGAGCGATGGCTTTCTTGCGTCCAACCAGCCGGGCAACTCTTGATTGCGCCGTTGGAGCCGTGGAGAAACTGATCTCGGCACCACCAAACGTCAGCAGGAATTCGATTGCCCCATCCACACCCAGGACCTCGACATAAGGCTCCACCTGGGCGGTGGGTTTTGGAGCGAGGGTGGCGGGGTCAGTCATGTCCGCGCGCCGTCAAAATGGGTGGCCTGATTGCCCCAGACGTCATGTCCGTCCCACGCCTCGCGGGCAAACAGTTCGACGTTGAATGAACCGGGTCGCAACCTCTCGATCATTTCACGCATTTGTACTGGTTTGCGCGAATGTTCACGCCGGATCGCTTCAATCTTGTCCGGCATATCATCAATGTCGACAGTTTTGATCGGTGCGTCGATGACGTTGCGCTCTGACTTGGACGCGGTCTGCGGCTTGTTCACTTTGCCGATCAAATAGGGTTCACAGGCCGATCTCTGAACATATCCAGTGCCAAAGGCAAGTTTCCAGTTGACCGTTCGTTTGATCCAGGCACCACCTGTGACATACGCAAATCCCCAGTGCTCCATGACCTTCATGTTCTGTTTTAGGTGCGGCCAGGTCGACCACATGAACAACAAGCAATCCGGGCCAGCCAGATCGAGAACCGGCAACGCCATAATATCGCCCATCTCCATCGTCGCATAATGCGCCTCAGGTGATTTCTCATGCCCTTTGACGGAATACATTTCGTATTTCTGCGGGGTATCCACCAGAATCGCGCCGTATTTCATCGGCGTCAGAGGTGCGAAGGGCCAATCACTCATCGCGTGACCTCTTGACCCCGGACCGATCAGTATGCCGATCGGGTCGGTTCTGATGAACGACCGTGGTGACCACTCCGTCTCGTATTTTGAAGATGAACCCGCCTGAAATCGCCCCGCACGCACCCAGATCAATCGCCTGTTCCGCCGCCTTGCCGATCTTGGCGCGAAGCCGGTCGACATCGACGCCCCGGACGCATTCCAGATAGCGCACCACAGCGTGATCGCTGACAGGGTAAAGCGGCTTTTTCATATCAGGGTATCGCCCTGCGATGCCCGACCAAGAGGTGTCCGGTGTTGATCCCAGTCAAAGTCGATGCCCGACCTCTGGCCCCAGTTTTTCAACGCCTGAATGACCTGATCGATCTGGGCCCAGTCGCGCAGCATGTCCACATCCGCCGGCACAGATCCCCAGACCGTGCCAAAACGCGCCCGGATAAAGCCGTTCAGCCCGGCCCGCGATGGCGCGCGCAGTTGACCCGACTCCCCCAACTTGCGCCACAGCACATGGATCAGCCGCAAATCCGCGCGTGGTGCGGCCTTGCGCTTTTTGCGGGCTTTTAATTCCGGTTTGAAACCGTCCGATTTCAGCCGGTCCAGCACCTTTGCCAGATCACCCTGCGTCATGTCACGCATCGACGCCTTGCCGCAAACCGCCAGTTGCAGATCCCGGCGCGCGTCCTGATCGAGGTGCAATTCGCGACAGCCCACATGGATCAGTTGTTGCAGGGAACGGGTCATGTCCGGGTATCGCCCTGCGATGCCCGACCAGCAGGTGATTGCTCGCAATCATCAAGAGGTTTCTCCTCCATCAGCTTTGCGACATCCCTGACGAAAGCCTCCGGAGATCGTTTCGGCGGCCCACCACGTTTTAACACCTCGCCGACGCCGCCCGACACCGGGCTATCCGCGCCGGGCTTCTGGTGAGTGCCAGCCCTGATAGCGCCGGCCCATTTCGAGCGCAGCTTGCCAAACGTCACGCCGATGTCCTCGGCCACGTCCTTGATCTTTTCGCCTGCGGCAAGCCGGTCGAGTGCGGCGCGCCAAGCGTCCTCGCCGGGACCTGGCTCAGAAATTGCAGGCAGTTGCGGATTTACTTTACGGGCAGCAGGGACTGGGGCGGAATTTGCCTGGCTTGGTTTTTCCAAGACTGTTTCGGTAGGCCCCGGTCGGGCTTTGGGTTCCGGCGTCGCGGCCGGTTTCASCGGGGCAGGCTCAGGAGGGGTGGGGTCGGGCGTTTTCATCAACGCATCCAGAAACAGCCGGGCGTTGTCATAATCGTCGAATGTCCCAAGTATCAAAGGGTTTGCCTGGATTACTTCGTGTTCACCCGCTTCAGTCCGGCGGATGTCGAAAACTTGCATCTTGGCCATGATTTTCTCCCTCAAATTACTACGGCCAGTACGGCGACGCAGAACACTACAACTACGACCAAGGCCGCCTCCCAATCCCGCCTTGACGGAATTCGATCCAACTTGCGTTCGATACTTGTGAGCAGCTCGTCAATCTCTTTGAATATCTTGTCGTCCATCACATGCCCCCCCTTATGCTTTCGCCAGATCAATGGTGATATTCTGCCACGCCGCATCAGGTGTCAGACGGTGGTAGCAGCGCACGTAGGTCTTTGAGCCGACAACGCGAATGGCCGCGCGGATCGCGTCCATGGCGGCGCGCCACCGCGCGTCCTTGATGTCGAGACGCAGCATGGACCTGTCACGGTTTCGTTCCGGTCTCTTTCGAGCAATGTTTGCTATAAAGGAGACAAGGAATGGCAATGAGATACACAGACGAGTTTCGGCGTGA
>NVQY01000001.1 GCA_002400675.1 Paracoccaceae bacterium
TTGAGAACCTGCAAGGCCAACACAGCGCGGCGACCCAGCAGGCGGAAGAATTGCGCGCCCGTCTGGCCGAACGCGACACGCAGGTCGAGAACCTGCAAGGCCAACACAGTGCGGCGACCCAACGGGCGGAAGAATTAGATGCCCGTCTGGTCGAACGCGACACGCAGGTCGAGAACCTGCAAGGCCAACACAGCGCGGCGGCCCAACGGGCGGAAGAATTGCGCACCCGTCTGGCCGAACGCGACACGCAGGTCGAGAGCCTGCAAGGCCAACACAGCGCGGCGACCCAGCAGGCAGAAGAATTGCGCGCCTGTCTGGCCGAACGCGACACGCAGATCGAGAACCTGCAAGGCCAACACAGCGCGGCGACCCAGCAGGCGGAAGAATTGCGCGCCCGTTTGGCCGAACGCGACACGCAGATCAAGAGCCTGCAAGGCAAGCATAGCGCGGCGACCCAGCAGGCAGAAGAATTGCGCACCCGTCTGGCCGAACGCGATACGCAGATCAAGAACCTGCAAGGCAAGCACAGCGCGGCGACCCAGCAGGCGGAAGAATTGCGCACCCGTCTGGCCGAACGCGACACGCAGATCAAGAGCCTGCAAGGCAAGCACAGCGCGGCGACCCAGCAGGCAGAAGAATTGCGCACCCGTCTGGCCGAACGCGACACGCAGATCAAGAGCCTGCAAGGCCAGCGCAATGCGGCGACCCAGCGGGCGGAAGAAATGCAGGGAAAACTGGGCGAACGCGACAGCCATATTGAGGCGTTGAAGGGTAAATGTGACGCAGCACAGAGCAAAGTCACACAGGCCGAAGAGGCGCAAAAAACTGCGGAGTACCGGCTGCGGCAAAGCCGTGAAGAGATGCTCAAGGCGGAAGGGCAAATCGGACTTATCCGTGATCTTTTGTTGCACGGGCCGACCCTGTGAGCCGGAAACCTGACCCAAAGCAGGAAGAGGTGTTCGCGGTTCCTGGTTCGGCGGCAGATTTTCTGCCTCCGGACTTAGGGTCTGGCTCTGGTTCCGAGCTGTTGGCCCGCAGCCGTGCAGCCTGGGAACTGGGCGACTGGGATGCGTTGGCGGCGCTGACTGAAACACCGCTTGAAGACAATCGGGATCGGGCCAAGCTGGCGCTTTTGGCCGCGGTCGGTCTGGCGCAGTTGGGTCGGATGGACTTGGCGCAGACCTACGCCGGGCGGGCGCAGGACTGGGGCTGTCCGGCAACGCTTATAGCGCGGGTTCTGGTGGGGGGGGTGTTGAATTCTCTTGGCCGTGTGGCAAGCCTTCTGGATGATGCCCCACTGGCGCGGCAGTATTTCGAAGGCTCGGTTCAGGTTGTCAGCCCGGGGGCAGACGCCACCATCTTGGGCCGGGCACGGAACATAAGCGAAAAGGCTGGGCTGGGCCTGTTGCCCGAGGCTGCCCGGTTGATGGAAAAATCTCTGGATCACATGCAGGCTAATCAGGCCATCAGTGCCCCTGAGGTGGCGATATTTAAAAGTCAGGTGCAGTTGCTGAACCATACATTGGCGCTGGCCCAAAAACGCCATCAGCTTTTGCCAGTGGATTCTGCATTGCCCGAAACCCCGGATCTGGAAAGTCGCGCCACATCGCAACTGGGTCAAGATCTTTGGGTATTGGAACAAACTGGTCACAAACAGGGTGGATTTTTTGTGGAATTTGGGGCCACGGATGGTGTTCTTTTGTCCAATACGTTCCTGCTGGAAACCGGATTCGGTTGGACCGGCATATGTGCCGAACCCAATCCGCAGTTCTTTCGCAAACTACGGACCAACCGGTCTTGTATCACCGTGCCTGACTGTATCATGGGTCGGACAGGCCAGACAGTAGAGTTCATACTGGCGGATGAGTATGGCGGCGCGGCTGAATTTGCCCACAATGACAATCATAGCACCAAACGCGCAGCTTTTCAGGCAAACGGTGAGACGATCACGTTGCAATCCATTTCCCTTGAGGATCTGTTGAAAAAGTATGGCGCACCACAGACCATCGACTATCTCAGTATTGATACCGAAGGTAGCGAATACGAGATACTGAAGGCCTTTCCGTTTGACGAATGGGATATTCGGTTGTTGACGGTCGAGCATAACTTCACCCCCATTCGCGAAGATATCCGCCTGCTTCTGGAGGGTCATGGGTACACCTGCACTGAAATGCAGTGGGATGACTGGTATTCCCGAACCCCGCCCGCCTGAAATCTGTGTTGCGCACAACTTGCAGCCGGGTTTATTCCTTTACAAAAAGGCGGTATTGCGCCGTAAATAGATAGTTGGAAAAAATATGACAAAAAAAGCCCTTATTACCGGCATCACTGGCCAGGACGGTTCTTATCTGGCYGAATTTCTKYTGGMAAAGGGMTACGAGGTRCATGGMATYAAGCGSCGYGCCTCKTCGYTCAACACYCAGCGGATCGACCATATCTACGAGGACCCGCATTCCAACCACGCGCATCTGAAGCTGCATTACGGCGATCTTAGCGACAGTTCGAACCTGACCCGCATCCTCAAGGAAGTGCAGCCCGACGAGGTTTATAATCTGGGTGCGCAATCCCATGTCGCGGTCAGTTTTGAGGCCCCCGAATACACCGCTGATGTGGACGCCATGGGCACGCTGCGCCTGCTGGAAGCGATCCGCTTTCTCGGGCTGGAGAAAAAGACAAGGTTCTATCAGGCCTCGACCTCGGAACTTTACGGGCTGGTGCAGGAAACGCCGCAGACCGAAACCACGCCGTTCTATCCCCGCAGCCCCTATGCGGTGGCCAAGATGTATGCCTACTGGATCACGGTGAATTACCGCGAGGCTTACGGCATGTATGCCTGCAACGGTATCCTGTTCAATCACGAGAGCCCAAGGCGCGGCGAGACCTTCGTGACCCGCAAGATCACCCGTGGCCTGGCCAATATGGCCCAGGGAATGGAAGACTGTCTTTACATGGGCAATATTGACGCCCTGCGCGACTGGGGCCATGCCAAGGATTATGTGCGAATGCAGTGGATGATGCTGCAACAGGACGCGCCGGACGATTTCGTCATTGCCACCGGCAAGCAGTATTCGGTGCGCCAGTTCATCATCTGGTCAGCGGCAGAACTGGGCATTACGCTGGAATTCACCGGCAGCGGCGTGGACGAGACCGCGACGATCTCTGCGATCACCGGCGACATGGCCCCGGCGTTGAACGTGGGCGATGTGGTCCTGCGCATTGATACGCGCTATTTCCGCCCCGCCGAGGTGGAGACCCTGCTGGGCGATCCGACCAAAGCCAAGGAGAAACTGGGCTGGGTGCCCGAGATTACCACGCAGGAGATGTGCGCCGAAATGGTGGCCGAGGATTTCAAGACCGCGCGCCGCCATGCCTTGCTGAAAGAGCATGGGTTGGAATTGCCGGTGTCGCTTGAGTGATTGATTGCCGCAGGCCTGGTTCTGGACTTATGCCAGCGACTGCCTCAACGTGGATATCAGTGGGTTCATACTGGCCATAAATTTGGAGGCCACCTTGCAATTTAGCAAGAGAGTTCCACCAGTGAAAATTTACTGAAGAAGGAAAAAGAATGTTTTCGATACAAAGAGTAAGCGATCACGTTAAGAAAAAAACGGGCAAACCTTTGGCGACGACAGAGCCTTTGTGGCAGGTCTTGAAAGAATTTGGGGATCTGGTGAAAGAAAACCCCGATCTTGCGCCGGCGCTGATTGGGAAACTTCCGGATAAGGCCACTGGTTCTACCGCGTATAACAGCAAAGGCCTAGATGATCTTGTCGGCGGCGTTTTCAATGCCAATACTGTTTACCGGGAAATGCTTAAGGTTGTCGATAATGACAAGAGGCTGAATATCCTGGATTTTGGCTGCGGTGCGGCCAGATTGTTACGGTATTTCCTGCTCTTCAGCCCAGAGCACCGATACTACGCTTGCGAGGTAAACAAAGCGAGCCTGAAGCATGTTCGCACATTATCGAAAAAGGTGGTCGCCAGACAAGTTAAGTCCCACCCTCCATCAACCTTCTCGAACAATTCTATGGACGCTGTTTACGCATGGTCAATCTGGACGCATTTTGACGAAAAGACCGGTCGCGCCTGGCTTGAGGATATACACCGTATTCTTAAACCTGGTGGTTGCGCACTGATCACAGTGCATTCTGACGAACTGGTGGGCCGGTATGGAACTGATCCGATGTTGGTGAACCGAATGGAAGAACAGGGCGGAAATTACCAGAAAATCCGTGATGAATACGATACAAAGGGCTTTAGTTATTGGTCGGCTTATCCCGATGATGCCAAGGATGTCGGAATCGATACCGAAACCTTCGGCATGGCCTTTACCTCGATCGATTATATCAAGAAGAACTGGCTGGATCTGTTTGAACTCGAGGGGGTCGTGACCGCGATTCCGCAATGGCAGGATCTGATTGTTCTCAAAAAGCGTTAAGTGTTAAATCTCAGTTTTTGATGCCTGGTAAGCCCGTCCGGGGAAAGGGGGGCTGCGACCGGGCTTTGATTTGTGCAATAGAGCCGATTGGACCGATTGTGAGATACAGTTTTAGATTTCAGGGCTGGTAAGGCAAGAAATGACAAAAAAAAAGGTTTTGATCCTCGGGTTCAGTGTCACCGCAGAAGGGCCCGGCTTTGTTGAGTCTGCTCACCAGAAGTTGGGTGAGAACGCAGGGTTCTTGCTGAGCAAGGTAGGCATTGGTGGGGTTCATCCACAGCACCTGAAATTTCTGATCGAGGGGTTGTTGCAAGATATTCGCCCGGATTTTGTGGTGTTTGAAATTTCCACATCGGCTTTTCGTATGTTCCACAAAGAGCCCGCGCTCCATCAAGAGGCGCTCGACTGGATCCTGTACAGGTGTCAGCAACATGGAATTGGCGCGGCTTTTCTGGATTTGCCGCGCAATGATGTGAATTCAGAGACTGACTGGGTGACAGCCATGCACCGTCAGATTTGTCAGGAGCATGGCATTCCTCATCATCCAGTGCCCCAGCGGGAAAAATTGCTCAAAGATGTTGTTCATCCGACCCCGGCGGGATGCATCTATTATGCGGATCATTTGCTGGAACTGTTGCGGGATTTGGACCTGAGCGCACAGATTGTCGGAAGCTTTCCGGTGAAAACTGAATTTGGAGCATGTGATTGTGTGACGGAAACAACCAAGGCCGATATGACCCATATGCGGGGCGGTTATGTCATCGATATGGCCGCAATTACGCCTGAACGACCCCTCACACTGCCGCTGCGATCAGATATGGCCGTGGTTGGCTTACTGTTTTTGATGGGTCCCCTGACTGGGAAAATGCGTGTGCAAGTGGCCAATGCCTCGGCTAATGTATTCGGCTATGACGAGTTTTGCTACTATGAGCGGGTCAGCATACAAATCTTTCCGGCGCTCAGGGGTGATTCTGTCACGATTTTGCAATTACCAGAAGTTCCCGATACGGTTCTAAAAAAGGGCGACAAGGAGCTAGGCCCGCGTTTGGGGCATGTCGGGAAAATATTATATGAACGTCCGTTAATACATACCTAGTGGCTTGAAACAGTGGAACAATCTATGAAAATCTATATTGCGGGCCATCGCGGCATGGTGGGGGGGGCGATCACGCGCGCTCTGCAAGCCGATGGGAAACACGATCTGATCCTGCGTACCAGCGCAGAGCTGGACCTGACGGACCAGGGTGCCGTGCGGGCGTTCATGTCCGCCGAAAAGCCCGATCAGGTCATTCTGGCGGCGGCAAAGGTTGGCGGCATCATCGCCAACAACACCTATCCCGCGCAGTTCATCTATGAAAACCTGATGATCGAATGCAACGTGATCCACAGTGCCTATCAGGCCGGGGTGCCCAAGCTTTTGCAACTGGGATCGTCCTGTATCTATCCGCGTGAGGCCCCCCAGCCGATGGCCGAAGACGCGCTTTTGACCGGTCCGCTTGAGCCGACAAATGAACCTTATGCCATTGCCAAGATCGCCGGCATCAAGCTGTGCGAAAGCTATAACCGCCAGTATGGCACCGATTATCGCAGCGTTATGCCCACCAACCTTTATGGCCCCGGTGACAATTTTCACCCCGAAAACAGCCATGTTCTGCCCGCCCTGATACGGCGCTTTCACAACGCGGTGCGCGACGGGACGCAAGAGGTGGTGATCTGGGGATCGGGCAAGCCGATGCGCGAGTTCCTGCATGTGGATGACATGGCGGCGGCCTCGCTGTTTGTGCTGGGTCTGGACGCGGCGACCTACGCGGCGGAAACAAAACCGATGCTAAGCCATATCAACGTGGGCACCGGGTCGGACGTCACCATTCGCGAATTGGCCGAAACCGTCGCGAATGTGACCGGTTATCAGGGGCGGCTGGCGTTTGATGCGTCAAAACCCGACGGCGCGCCGCGCAAGCTGATGGATGTGTCTCGGCTGGCGCGGATGGGCTGGCAGGCTTCGATTGGGCTGAAAGAGGGGATCAGGGGGACATATGAATGGTTCCTGACCCAGGACGAGGCTGATTTGCGGGCCAGGTAGACCTTTCTTAGCTGGCGATGATCCGCAGGATGTCGGCCGGGGTCGGCGTGCTGTCACCCACTAATTTCCGATGATTGGGATGCCGCAGAGTCCTGGGGTGGTCCCCCCTCCATTTTTAATGGGATGGGGTCGTAGAACTTAGGCCGCCATTTTCAGTTTCATGACGGGTGTAATGCCGCCGATGCCCATACTCGGGCGGGCAGCATTGAACAGCCAGGTGCTGCCGGATCGCGGAACCCCGGCTACAAGAATGATGCGAGGCGGGGTATGGTCCTGTTTGATATGCATATTTGCCAGTGGTATCTGTTTTCACATGCGCGCCGCTGCGGGGGGGAGGCCTTGGCGGGTTTCGGCGGCACATATTTTATCAAGCCTTGCATCCCCATGTGCAATTCAGGATACCTTTGGCCAAAGGTTACTTGTTTCGGAGATATTGTAAATGATTACCCCTGTTCTGTTATGTGGCGGCTCCGGTACCCGCCTGTGGCCCTTGTCGCGCAAGAGCTATCCCAAGCAGTTCTCGAAATTGATTGGCGATACCTCGTTGTTTCAGGCCTCGGCGGCGCGTCTGGCGGGCGATGGCTTCGCCGCACCGCTGATCCTGACCAATTCCGATTTCCGCTTTATTGTCACCGAACAACTAAGCGAGGCCGGCATCGACACCGGGGCGATCCTGATCGAACCCGAAGGGCGCAATACCGCGCCGGCAGTGCTGGCCGCCGCCCTATGGCTGGAGAAAACCGACCCGGAGGCGCTGATGCTGGTGGCCCCGTCCGATCACGTGGTGCCCGATGCCGCGGCCTTTCGCGCCGCCGTAATGGCCGGGGCAGAGGCGGCCAAAGCGGGGCAGTTGGTGACCTTTGGCATCAAGCCGACCCACGCCGAGACGGGCTATGGCTATCTGGAACTGGACGGCGATCCGGGCGATTTTACGGCCCGGCCAATCAGGTTGAAACGTTTTGTCGAAAAGCCGGATGCGGCGCGGGCCGAGGAAATGGTCGCTGCCGGCACCTATTTGTGGAACGCCGGGATATTCCTGTTTTCGGTCAGCAGTATCATTGCTGCCTTCAAGGCCCACGCGCCCGATCTGATTGATCCGGTGCGCGCGGCGGTGGATCAGGGCAAACCCGATCTGGGCTTTTTGCGTCTGGCCCCGGAGCCTTGGGCGCAGGCGGATGACATTTCCATCGACTATGCGGTGATGGAACGCGCCGACAATCTGTCGGTGGTGCCATTTGCCGCTGGCTGGTCCGATCTGGGTGGCTGGGATGCGGTATGGCGCGAAACCGCGCGCGATGATCGCGGCGTGGCCATATCCGGGGCGGCGACCGCGCTTGATTGTGACGACACGCTGCTCAGGTCCGAGGATGACACGCTGGAAGTGGTCGGCATTGGCCTGAAAGATACCATCGTGGTGGCCATGCCCGATGCGGTGCTGGTGGCCGATGCCTCTCGTGCGCAGGACGTGAAGGCCGCCGTGGCGGCGCTGAAGGCCAAACAGGCCAAACAAGCCACCATGKTTCCCAAGGATCACCGCCCGTGGGGCTGGTTTGAAAGTCTGGTGATCGGCGAGCGGTTTCAGGTCAAACGTATCGTCGTGCATCCCGGGGCGGCGTTATCTCTGCAAAGCCATCACCACCGCTCTGAACACTGGATTGTGGTTGAAGGCACGGCCAAAGTGACGGTGGACGACGAGGTGAAGTTGATCAGCGAAAACCAGTCAGTCTATATCCCGCTGGGGGCGGTGCACCGGATGGAAAACCCCGGCAAGGTGCCCATGGTGCTGATCGARGTGCARACCGGCAGCTATCTGGGCGAGGATGACATCATTCGTTACGAGGATGTCTACGCGCGCGATTAGAATCCCGCGCCGCTGAAGTGCATTCATTCAAGGCGCAATCACGGGCAATCATAGGCAATCAGTTTTCCGGGCGCGATACTTTCACAATCGCGGGCGACTAAGCCGGGCAATCCTGCCCGGCTTTTTGGGGTCCGCTCTGGTGCGCCCGGACTAGCATTGCCCCCTGAAAAAATCAGGCTGCCGTGGGGTGCGCAGAGTGCGGGATTTCACAGTTTCCCATACAGTCCTTGGGACACTCGTTTCAACTCGGCTACGCGTGCTTGCTCCTGGATAGGCGTCAACAAACGGATGACAACCCATCCTTGAGGATTCCAGATATTCAGAACAAATGGAATGACGGCAGGCGCTTTGGGATCATCCCAAGAGGGTCTTCACCGCACCAGCCATTCCTCAACCGCGTCGCTGATATCGCGCATCTTTACCCAGCCGGCACCGATGACCTGCCCCTTGCGGATACGCAGTTTGCCCATCAGCCCCACGGTGTCCCATTCGATACGCTCGTTGCGCGGGGTATAGGCATGGGCCGGGTCATAACCGGGGCTGAGCTTGCGGCGGGTCTGGATGATGCGCGCCGCATCATCCGGCACCGTGATGCCATCGGGCAGCGCATCGGCGGCGTAGGCGTGGTCCACATCGCGGCTGACGTTTTTGCCCTCGTCATCTGTTTCAGAAACGGTTTCGCACCAGCTGACCGCCTCGTATTCCTCCATCACCACCGACCCGAAATCGTCGCGCAGATACTTGCCCTTCCACCGGAACGGGGCCGCATCCCCCACCACCGATGGGTTGCCGGAAATCACCCCGATCGGATCCTCACCAATCTGTGCCTCGCGGATATTATCGCCAACCAGAACCACAGAAATCCCGCGCCGGTCCTCGCCCGTGGGGTTGCCATCGACCCACTCAAAGTATTCCGCATAATCGGCCCCGCCGCCGGTCCATGAGCCATCGCAGGTGCCGTTGCCGTTGCCTGACAGGCTAAATTCCAGATCGCTGTATACCCCGGAATAACACCGCAGAAACACATAACCTGCGCTTCCCGGGCGGGCCGAAACCATTGTCATGGTCGGTTTCGATTGTGTTGCAGATTTGTTGTCCAGCAACAGCGAAGGGCTGTCAGCATCCGTTCGGATCACGACCGTACTGCTTGCGGTGTAATAGCCGCCCCCGAACCATGCGGTCCCGCCTACCTGTAGCGGGCGCTTGGGGGCAGCCAGACCAACCCCAACATTGCCGTTGGTCCCGTCGATATGCAGCGCCTCGGTCCATCCCGTCCCGTCATCCGATACCTTGATGGCAAAATCAGTGCCCCCGCTCAGACCCATCTCGGCATGTCCGGTCCAGCCCGACTGAAACAGCAACGACGCGGTGTCCGTGGCCCCCGCCTTGTTGATCTTAAGCTGATGACCGGCCCCCTCATGCGACAGCAATGTGGCCGGGGCGCTGACCGATAACCGGTTGGTGGTATCCGCAGTGGTATTGATGCCGACCCCGTCGAGGTTGTCCATTCCGGCCTTTGGCAGCCCCCAGGCGGTGCCGTCCCAGATCCGCAACTCGGCCTCACTGACCCCCCAGGCGCGCCAGCCCGCAAGCGGGGTGATGAACACCCAGGCCCCATCGTGCCATGTGGCCAGCGTATTGTCCTGTCCGGCCCATGCCCCGGTCGGGGTCGCGCCCAGGGCGTGGACATCCCCCGGTGCGGGATTAGCCGGCGGGTTGGTGGCACCGAACCCGGCAACGACCAGCTGTACCAGCACATCCAAAGTGCTGATCGCCTCGTTATGGGTCACATGCTTTTGCGACTGGCTGGGTTGAATATAGGGCAGGGCGAGGATCGCTGAGTTATCGGCTGGATTTGCGGGCATCCGGACCTCCTGTTGGGGCATGAAAACCCGCGCAATCTGCGCTGCAAATGCCCAAGCCCGGCCTAATGGCGCGTGCGCGCTGTTTACCTTGCGTTTACCAATCAGGCCGCCAAAGCGCCCCCGAACTGTCCGGCACGCAGATCGCTAACATTCTAAGCAACCTCCCCCGAATTGCCCGAATTGCGCCCCCGGGCGCACCCGCCCCTTGGGTCAGAGTCACAGCGGGATAATAGTGGGAACCGGGTATGGCGTTGCGTTTGGACGGGCGGATAGGGGCGGGCAATGATCTGCTTGATGCGGATCTGCGCGATCTTGAGATCATCAGCGGGGCAGGGGGCGTGTATCTTTACGCCGCGACCGGGCAGAACGGCGGCGTCAGCGTTT
Source organism: Paracoccaceae bacterium (assembly GCA_002400675.1). Lineage (GTDB taxonomy): Bacteria > Pseudomonadota > Alphaproteobacteria > Rhodobacterales > Rhodobacteraceae > NVQY01. Next base: position 10,632 of record NVQY01000001.1, read on the forward strand.
ACCGCGTGGATGGCGGCGGTGCTCTGGCCAGCCTGTCCGATCTTGGCTATTTCGCCGGCACGGGCATCACCATGGGGCGCATCGACATTCTTAGCATTGATGGGGTGCTGCGGCTGTTTGCCAGTGGGTCCGGCAATGGCCAGCTGACCGGCTTTGGCGTCAAGGGCAATGGCGACATCAGCGGCACGTTTTACAGCGACCTGCCCGGCAGCGGCACCGAAACCGCTCAGGCACTGGCCGCCACCCAGCTAAGCGGCGGCACCACGGCGCTTTACATGGTCGACGGCGATACCGGCGCGCTGGCGGCCTACGTCAGCGATGGCGCGGGCGCGCTGGTTGCCCAGGCCGGGCTGACCGGCGTGGCCAGCGCCTATGATCTTGGCGGGGCGATCGCCTTGGAAACGGTGACGGCGGGCGGGATTTCGTTCCTGCTGGCGGCGGATGCGGCCAGCAGCGCGGTCTACAGCTACCGGATTGATACCGCCAGCGGGGCGCTGACATTCACCGACAGCCTTGGCGCGGCCAACGGGTTGGGGGTGGCGGCCCCCAGCGCCATGAAGACGGTACAGGTAGGCGGGGTCACATGGGTCATTCTGGCGGCCGCCGGCAGTGGATCCCTGTCGGTGATGCAACTGCTGCCCTCGGGCCAGCTTGAGCCGGTCGATCATGTGCTGGATACGCTGGCCACCCGCTTTGGCGGGGTGGCCGCCCTTGAGGTGATCCAGGTACAGGGCCATGTGTTCGTGCTGGCGGGGGGCGCGGATGACGGGCTGACGCTGTTTTCGCTGCTGCCGGGCGGGCAGTTGGTGCATATGCAAAGCCTTGCCCAGTTCACCGGTGCCGGGCTGCGCAATGTCACCAACATTAAGGCGGTGCAGATCGGCAATGAAATCCGCATCTTTGTGACCTCGCAAGGGGACACCGGCGTCTCACAGTTTTCCCTGCCGCTGGATGGCCTCGGATTGGTGATCGAAAGCAGCGGATCCGGCGGCGTTGGTGGCGGGCAGGTGCTTGGTACCGGGGCGGGTGATCTGATCCTTGGACGCGGTAATCAGGACCGGCTGATGGGGCAGGGGGGTGATGACATTCTGGTGGCGGGTGATACCGGTGCCATCCTGACCGGAGGCGCGGGGGCCGACATCTTTGTGCTTGGCCCGACCACCGGCATCTTGCAGATCAGCGATTTCGAACCGGGGGTGGACCGGCTTGACCTGACCCGGTTGCCGATGCTGCGCAGCGCCGCGCAGCTTGACCTGACCACCACCGGGACCGGCATCGAAATCCGCTATGGCACCACCTTGATCGAAATCTTCAGCTTTGACGGCCAACCGCTGAAAGCCATCGACCTGTGGCCCACCGGGTTCGACACGCCCGACCGGGTGCCAATTCCGCAAGGGCCGGTGATCCGGACCACCTGGGGTACAAGCGGCGATGATATCCTGACCTTGGGGCTGGGGCGCGACACGATCCGCGGGCTGGCGGGGAATGACCAGATTGGCGGCGGCCGCGGGAATGACCGGATATTTGGCGGTGCGGGCCATGACTGGCTGAAAGGCGGTGCGGGAAGGGACCATATACGTGGCGAGGGTGGACGCGACCACCTGTTTGGCGGCCAGAAGGACGACACCCTGAAAGGTGGCGCGGGGGCGGACAGGCTAAAGGGGGGGGCAGGGACGGACATTTTGAAAGGGGGCGCGGGAAAGGACAGGCTGATCGGCGGCGCGGGCGACGACACCTTGAAAGGGGGGGCAGGGGCGGATGTGTTTGTCTTTCTCTCCCGCGGTGGCAAGCCGCTTGGTGATGACCGGATCCTTGATTTCACCGATGGCAGCGACCTGATCCGCATCGCCATTGCCGGCGTTGGATATAGTGACCTGACCCTGAGCGCGCAGGGCAATGGCGATACCCTGATCGACACCGGTTTTGGCACAATCACCCTGACCGGCGTGGACCTGAGCGCAATCGGCACCGATGATTTCCTGTTTTCCTGAAACGGCACCCTTTGCCGATACCGGGCAATGCGGCCGTTCAGTCGACCTGCGGCGGGGTCACACACTAAGGCTTGGGTGATCGCTAAATTGTTGGCTCCCAGGGACCAGCAACATATTTCGCCTCTTCATCGCCAGGCCAGGGCGGCATGGTGATACAAATGAATTTCAAAGACTGCGTCCCAACATTCCGGTATTGAAAAGAAGTCCCTGCCGGAATGTCGATAGAGACCCCCGGAACCAAAGATGTGACGCGCTCATCCGTGTCATCTGTACGCCAGRTTTCTCCTGCACCTTCCAGAACATACCAGAATTCGCTTACACTCTTATGTACTGCCGCCCGATTGATCTGGCCGGACGGCACAGTGCTATGGATCATGTTACCTGTCGTTCCATCCATGATGAAACGAATGTCGGCACCGGCAGGTGATTTTGCATCCGGCTGATCCGGCAGAGTGGTCTCTCTCATCAAAATGTCCTCTCACGGGTGGGTCTGGCGTGGGATTTCCCCCCCCTCAGAAGATAAAATCACCCCTGCCCAGATCGGCTATGTCGACACCGGTCAGGGTCAGGGTGTTGCCTGCACCGTCGTCAATCACCACATCCCCCCCCGCTACAGGATTCAGGAAGTTGGCCTTGAGGTCGTTGAAACCGGAAATCGCGGACACCCCGCTTAAATCAATCTTTTCCTTATTGCTGAGGGCATCGAAATCGGTGATCACGTCGTCGCCTTTGGAAAAGACAAACGTGTCCTTGCCGCCGTTGCCGGTCATCTTGTCATTGCCATTGCCGCCGTTCAGCGTGTCATGGCCCTTGCCACCCAACAGCCTGTCATTGCCTTTGCCGCCAGTCATCTGGTCATCACCGCCGCCGCCGATCAGCTTGTCCCGGCCACCGCGCCCCTCCAGACGATCCGCACCTCWGGCACCATCAAGCGTATTGGCCCCTGCATCCCCAGACAGAACATCGTTACCCTTGCTGCCCTTCAGATTTTCGATCCCCGAAAGTGTATCACCTGCGGCCTCTCCGGTGTTCAGCGCGCCGTTGGCCAGATCTACTTTGACCCTGACTTTGGCGGAACTGTAAGAGGCGGTATCAATGCCGTTGCCGCCCTCCATGTAGTCCGCCCCACGACCACCGTTCAGGACATCGTTGCCATCCCCCCCCCAAAGGGTGTCATTACCGCTGCGCCCGACCAGCGTATCATTGCCGCCGCGCCCGCTCATTGTATTGTCGGCCCCCGATCCGCGCAGCACATCATCGGCATCGCGCGACCCGCTCACATTCTCGATGTTACCCAGCGTGTGGGTAAAGGCCTGCCCGCTCCAGGTCCCGGTCGCCGAGCCTGCGGCCAGATCCACCGTGACCGCATCTACGCCAAAGCGGTCATAGCGCACCAGATCACTGCCCTTGCCACCTTTCACGATGTCGTCTCCGCCCATCAGGATGAACCGGTCATCGCCCGCCGACCCGGTGATCCGGTCCTTCAGCATGGTGCCACGGATTTCAGTGATGCGTCCGGGGCCGGTGATGGTGTCAGTGCCGCCCCAGCCGTCATTGGCCACAACCCCGGTGGCCAGATTGACGCGGATACCGCTGGTGACGTTGGCGTCGTAATAGGTCAGCCGCAAACTGCCGGTGCTGACGCCAACATTGAAGGTGTCATTACCCTTGCCGCCATACATCTGCATCCAGCCGTTGTCGTTGGTGGTGATGTTGAACACATCGTCAAACGCCGTGCCCCAGACGCCGAAGCCGCCGGTGCTTGACGAATAACCGGACAGAACCGGGTTGGCCACGTCGATGATCGTGGTGGTGCCGTTCACGCCCTTGTCCACATTGCCCACATTGGTGTTGGCGTTGATGTTCACGGTGATGCCGGCGTTCAGGTCATCATGGCGCAGATCCACATAGCCCTTTATCAGGCCGGAAAAAGTGATCGTGTCGTTGCCGCTTCCGGCATCGACAACGTCCCAATAGCTGTTTTCGCCGGGATTGATGAAATCATCCCCCGCACCGCCCTTGATCGTATCCGACCCGTCCCCGCCGAACAGACGGTCATTGCCGCCCTTGCCGTTAATGGCATCGTCACCGGCCAAGCCTTCGATGGTCTCGCCTGTGGCGGTTCCGTTCAGCACATCATCGCCGGTGGTGCCGGTCAGGCCGGTGGTTTCCGTGGCCCCGATATTATCCAGCGCGATCGGCGTATTCGGCCCGTATGTTCCGGTGGGAATGGCGAGGCTGGTTATCCTTGCCCCCAACGCGTCCCATTCTGCGACGGACGTGATCGGCGGCATGGGATCTCCGCCAATGACAAAGAGATAGTCCGCGCCGACAGTGCCAAGGCCCGGCACCGSAAGATCGGAAAAGAACGGYACAAAAACCGTTGTGTTCTGGGGCACACCAAAGGCGTTGGTCCAGGTGATGTCGTAAATGCTGAATTCGGGCTGGAAATCGCTGCCGAACGTTTTGCCATCCAGGCGCAATTCTAGTGCATTGATAGTTGGGCTAATGGTTGTATCCCCGGGCGCCGTGCCGCCTGGCGGCAAAGGGTCCACCGTATAGCTGAGGGTTGTGGTGCCGGCAGGAACGACAATTTCCAGTGTGACGGCGCTTTTCACGTCGAAAGCCGGATCACCTGGAAGGTCAAGGTCACGAAAAACGGCGACGCCGGTCAGGGTATACGTTGGCATTATTCGAAATCCTTTGCAAAATTCTTCTGGTCTATACGGATCGGGAATTTATACCCGATCAGCGTCTCGTTGCCTACAATCGGTATCGGGGCCTCAAAAAGTCAATCATGCATGTGAGCCAAATATTTAAGTTAGCATAATATGCATTATCCGCGTTAATATCGCCCACAAAGACTTACAACACAACAAAGGGCAGACCCCAAAAGGATCTGCCCTGAATTTTGATTACAGCCAGCGAGGCTGAAACGATGGGTCCGCTTATTTGGTGACTGTGGTGGTGGCTGTGCCGCCGCTGCCGCCCGAAGCGACGGCCAGAACGCCAACCGCACCAATCAAACCAACGGTTGCGCCAACGCCAAGGCCGGTCCCTGCCAGAAGGCCACCTGTCGCCGCGCCGGTTGCGCCTGCGCCAGCACCGGCCGCTGCGCCAGCAGTCGCACCGCCGCTACCAGTCGTAGCACCCGCTGCCGCGCCTGTCGCCTGAGCCATGGCCGATGTCGCCATGCTAACTGAGAGAGCGCTGATGGTCAGCGCGAGAAACAATTTTTTCATAATCAAGGAACCTTTCCTGGTCAAACTTGGTGGATTTATATCGCACATCTCAAGCCATTTCAATGCGCACAATCGTCGATTACCGGGCAAGCCGGCGGTTTTTATCTCAAAGGTCTGCAATATCCGGGGGCCAGGTTGGACTCCCGGGTCTAATATGTCAGCCGCCGCAACCGGAGATAGCCGGTAATCGGCCCGGCCCACTGACGCGACTGCAACACCCGCCCGTTGCGCGAATCGACCCAGTAATCGTTGATCACGTCTCCGACCTCGCCCGAGCCATCCGCCGCGCGCCCGCCGGTGCATCGTTCCTGAAGGTGGCGCGTGGCATCGCGCCGCTCGACGATCTCGATGGTTTCGGGGCCGAGATCGACCAGATCACAGACCAGCGCCAGCCGCTGTTTCTTGTTATCAAGCACCCGGATATAGAAGATCTTTTCGCCACCGCCCGACGGGCCGGGGGTGTCGCCAGCCACCTGCACGGTGCTGGACAGGATATCGCCCCCCAACCCCTGCGTGGCGATCAACACGCCGTTGCGCATACTTAGCGTGATATTGTCATCGGTGCGCCAGATGGTGATCAGACCCGGATTGTCGTCGCGCCTCTGCCCGCCCACATGCAGATAGGCCAGCTGATCCCGGCGTTCGAGGATGACTTCGACAAACGATCCTTCCAGCGTGTCCAGCGCGGCGCGGGTCAGCGGCGGGCGGGCCACCTGAGGCGCGATTTTGGCGGCAATGGCGGCGCGCCCGGCGTTGATTACCTGCAATTCCAGTTGCGGCTCTTCGCCGCCACCGCTGCATGCGGCCAGAAACAACGACGCCAAAAGGGCCGCGAACAACGGTAGGCGCATAGGTGTAACCATCATTCCCAAACCCTTGACCACTGGCTTTTCAGGGCCTCGGCATGGGCATCGCGTATCTGCCCGTAAAGCCGCCCCGGCACGATCAACCGCTGACCACCATCACGCTGGATTGGCCGGATCGTGGTGCCGATGGTCTGGCGGCCGGGCTTGCCCAGGAACCAGCTAAGCGGGATTTCGAACCGGATCCCCTTGTCGAACGACCCTTCGCCGAAATCCGCGGCCGAAACATCCGTCAGGGTAAAGAACGCACCAACCTGCCAGCCATTGTCAAACACCCGGTCCATGCTGAACGTGGCCCCCAGATCTCCGGCCAGATAGCGCCCCACGTCAAGCTGCCCCTGATAGCCGCCACCAAAATCATAATAAGCCGAGGCATGGCCGGTAAACACGGTATAATTCTGGAACCCCAGGCGCTGATCATAATCGCGCTTGACCACATAGTTGGCCTCAACCCCAAGGCCCAGACGGCTGGTGACCGGCTTCCACAGCACTTCGGTTGAAAGGCCGCCATACATCCATTCCAGATAGCCCAGCGTCACGCGGGCATACAGATCGCGCCCGGCGCGCCATTGCCTGGATACAAACAGATTGTTCAGGGTGGTGCCGGCCTGCGCGTACAGCGTGCCATCGGTGCGCACATGCGGCAGCACCGAATTGGACAGGCGCCCGCCGCTGATGTTGCCGGCCAGACGTTGGCGGATGGTGCCCGACACAACCCAGCCGGGGGCCGGTTTATAGATCCCGCGCAGCTCAAGGCCCACATCTATGCGCACCGGCCTGTTCGGATCGAAATATCCGGGCGAGAAATACGGGGCCAGCGACCAGCTGGCGTTGGGGTAAAGATCGTCGGGAATCACCGCCCCAGGACCCGGTTGGGGCGCATCCGAAATCCCGGCCACCGCCAGCAACGCATCGGCGTTCATCGGCGAAAACTCAAGCGCCTCAAGGTCGGACCGGCGCAGCGTAACGGCCGACAATGCCATGTTCAACTGCACCGGCACCAGCCGAAAGGTTTCAACCGAGGCCGGCATGGTCGCCGCCAGCACCCGCGCCGCGCGCCCCACCGCATTGGCGTAACTGCCATAGCGCAGGTTGCGGAACCGCAACTCGGCGGCGTTGGCGCTGATATCCAGACTTTCCAGCGCCAGCCCGTCGGCGGCCAGCGCCGCGGCCACCACGCCTTGCAATTGCCCGGCGGCGCTGCGGCGCCCTTCCTGACTGGCGGCCCAGCTTTCATTCCACAGCTCTGGGTTGCTGGTCCGTGACGGGCGCTGTGTGACCGGCTGCGGGGCGGGCACCCGCAGCGGATTGGGCGGATGTTTCGGGTTCAGCTGGATTTGCACATTCAGGCCGAACTCAGAGCCATAAAGGTAATAGGCCCCGACCCTCGTGCGGGGCGAGGCCTGATATTCGACGCCAAAGTTGAAGGGTGATTTCTTGACGAACACCGACGAGGTCTGGGTCTCGGTGACATAATCATCCGAGGAATATTCGACCTTGAACCCCAGCCGGTCGTTGGGCWGCCACTCGATGCCGCCAAACGGCGCCACCGGGCCACGGAACCACTGGTCATAGGCCAGTTGCCCGCCGGTCGAGCCGCCGACAAACTTTGGCCGTGTGCCGGTCGTTCCGATCGCCCCGTAAGAGCCGAACCGCCCCCAGCCGATCCCGGCGCTGAGTTTCAGCCGTCCGGGCAGGCGTGATGCCCCGTCGCCAAACCCCGGCACATCGAAATTCTTGGTGGCGACGAAATATTCACCCGCATAGATGCCGGTGCCGGCGAAATCCTGAAACCCGACGGTCACACCGGGGCGATAACGGCGTTCCTGCAACAGCCGGAACCGCACGTCAAAGCCGCGGTCGTAATAGGTTTTGAACCCGTACAGATACAGATCCTTGATGCCGTTATAGCGAAAGGTGGCCGACATCCACGGGGTCGCCTGAAAGGTCAGGTTGAACCGGGTCGTGCCGCCAAAATAGGACAGCGAGGTAACAAATTGCCCGTCCGGCAACATCTCGGCAGAGGGCATATCGACCAGCCCGGGCGTGCCGTAAAAGGTCAGTGACGGGGCGGGCAGCGGGGTAAAGGATGGCTCGGTCGGGCTTTGCGGGACAACCTGCGCCCCGGCCTGTGCGACGACCGATCCAAGCAGCGTTCCAACCCCCAACAGCATCAGCGCGGCGCGGCGCAGCCGCACGCGTCCAACGTTGAATTTTGCCGTGAAACTGCTGAACACTATACTGCCCTTGCCTGCTCTGATGTGCTTAGACCACAAAGCCCGACCCCGGATCAACGCCCCTGCCCTTTGCGGTCCGTGGCCAGCGGTAGAACGCGGTATTAAGGTAACAGCCCGGCCTGACCCGCCCATGGTCTGCACCACACCCCCGCCAGAACGGCACGGCGGGCACAGTGGGCACAAGTGGGCAAGGGGGGCTGGGTGCGTGGAGCCGTCATGTGGGGAAACCTCAGGGTGATGGTGGGCCGCAGGAATACGGCGGAAACCGGGACCGAAGACCGACAGGCCAGCATCCTCTTTACGAGGTTTTGCGGCCCGCCTCGCCTGTCTCATAACCCTCGACCCAGCGGCTGGCGATGGCCAGGGCTGCGACCTCGTCACTGGCGGCCAGCGCCTGACGCAATCCGCGTACCATGCCGGCGATCTCGATTTCCGACAGGGTGCTTTCGCGGGCGCAGAAAATCTTTTGATGCCGGGTGCCGATCAAATCGCGGCTCAGGGTCAGTTCTTCTTCGATCTTTTCGCCCGGGCGCAGGCCGATCAGTTCGATTTCGATGTCACCATCCGGGGTGTCCTTGTCGCGCACCGTATAGCCCGCGCTTTCGATCACCTGACGCGCCAGTTTCATGATCGCCACCGGCTTGCCCATGTCCAGCACGAACACCTCGCCGCCCTGGGCCTCTGAYCCGGCCTCAAGYACCAGTTGCACCGCCTCGCGGATGGTCATGAAAAAGCGTTTGACCCGTTTGTCTGTCACCGTCACCGGACCGCCCCGGCTGACCTGATCCTGAAACAGCGGCACCACAGACCCGCTTGAGCCAAGAACATTGCCAAACCGCACCATGGTAAAAATCGTATCTGCCCCAGAACCACCTTGCCGGGTCGCCATATCCTGCACCACCAGTTCGGCCATGCGTTTAGAGGCGCCCATGACGTTGGTCGGTCGCACCGCCTTGTCCGAGGACACCAGAATGAAACGTTCGACATTTGCCTCGGCGGCGGCGCGCGCAAGGGTGCGGGTGCCCAGAACGTTGTTGGTCAGACCGGGCAGCGGATTGGCCTCGACCAATGGCACATGTTTATAGGCGGCGGCATGCAGGATCACCTGCACCGCGTGATCCTTCAGCACCCGGCGCACCTGCCGCTGATCGGTGACTGATCCCAGCACCGGCACCAGATCAATGCCGGTGCCTTCGGTCAGATGTTCCAGTTCCTGAAGAACGGTATAAAGCGCCAGTTCCGACAGTTCATACAGCACCAGTTTCCTTGGCCGGCAGCTAAGAACCTGACGGCACAGTTCCGATCCGATCGACCCCCCGGCCCCGGACACCAGAATCACACGCCCCATATAACTTTCACAAGCATCGCCCAAGGCCACATCACAGGCCGCACGCCCAAGAAAGCTCTTGGGGGCAACCGGGGTCAGCTTGTCGATCAGGGCCTCTTCGCCGATCAGCTGGGCAAAGCTGGGCAGGGCCTGAACCTCAAGCCCCAGCTTTTGCAGGCCGCGGGCAATCTGCGCCTGTTTCGGTTGGCTAAGCGATGGCATCGCCAGCAACACCCGGTTGATGTTRCGGTCCTTGACCAACTCGTTGATGCGGGCCGGCGGAAAGACCGGCAAACCGGCCAGCATGATGCCCTGCAACGATGTGTTGTCATCGGCAAAGGCCACCGGATCGATGGATGCGTGGTTCTTCAGCGCCTGCGCCAGCTGCGTACCCGTGGTGCCCGCCCCATAGATCAGCACCCGACGCCGCGGGGTGGCGCGCCGGTAAATGCTGTGAACGATATGATACAGGGCCGTGCGCGTACTGGCCGAACACAGGAAATAAATGATGCCGAACATCACATGCGTGCCCGGCGGCRAGGCAATGCCCCCCAGCCAGTTCAGCCCCGCCGAGGCCGCCGACAGCAGCGCCGCCAACCCCGCAGTCAGCCCGATCGCGTGGCGTTCGTAATCATTCAGCTGAATTTGCGCCAACCCCATGCGCCATTCCAGCAAGGCGGCAAACCCGATCAGATAGGGCAGCACCGGCAAGGTGGCGATCAGGGTTTCCACCGGCGTAGTGGGCAACGATTGCAACGTATAGGTAATCAACAGGGCAATAGGGATCAGGGCCAGATCAATGCCCAGAAAAACGCCGGTCTTTTGCTTGCGTGACAAGGATGTGACGAAATCAAACATTCAGCGCGCCGCCCCCACGGTAACCAATCAATATTAAAATTCTAAATCTCCCCTGCCCCGGCAAAATACCAGCAAGAGACAGAGATGTACCGATTCCTTTAACAAGCCACTAATTGGCGTGTCCGATAGCATTGTACCCGAAAGCCTCTTGGATTTTCAAGGTTTTGTGACTCGTCCCCGCCCAACCCCGGCTTTTGCGCGGTTTGCCGGCAGATTCTCGCTGACCGCCCAAATTTTGCGCCCCCGCGAACAGACTGTGCATCCCGATCCGGGTCTCTGGTTTCGCCCCCAGCCGTCAGGCCAAATTTCTGGCAAAAACGTCAGGCCCGGTTTCAGGCCTGTTTCCTGCGCAGCAGGTTGCCGATGGTCTGAAACACCAGATCGAAATCAAGACACAGGCTTTGGTKGCGCTGATAGGCCAGATCAAGACGCGCCTTTCGCGGCACGCAGATGCGGGTGTAAACCTCGTCGGTCTGCTGTGGGGTTTCACAACGCGCCAACAGGTGTTCTTCGTGCTTGTGAAACACAATGCTGGCCAGCCCGGTCACACCGGGGCGTGACTTCAGCACCTGTGCGTAGATCTCCGGGTAACGCTCCACATATTCACGCAGGGGCGGGCGCGGACCGACAAAGCTCAGATCGCCCCTGAGGATGTTCCAAATCTGGGGAAATTCGTCCAGACGGCGCCGGCGCAGCCAGGCCCCAACCGGGGTGATGCGCGCGGCCTTGTCCCCGCCCGAAACCCCGGCGTCTTCGGCCACCACCTCCATCGTGCGCAGTTTCCACAGCATAAAGGGCTGATCCACCCCCTTCATCCGCTCGGCCACATAGAACAACGGGCGGCCCTGTTTGATCAGCAACCACCCCAGCAGCGCCAACAGAACCGGGCCAAGCAGGACCAGCAAAAGCGTGGCAAACACCAGATCAAGGATGCGTTTTTGCGGGGTCATGTCATCATCTTTGTCATTGGGCCTGTGTTATTGCGCGCCATTCCGCCACCAACGCGGCGGGGCTGGTTTCAGGCAAGCTGGTATAGCGTGCAAGCGCCTCTGTCGACAGCGCCACCACATCAATCGCCCCGTCCTGTGCCGGGCGTGGCGTCCAGTCCAGCCCGGCGGCGTCCAGTAACGCGCCCATTTCCACCGGGCCGGGGCTGGCCACGTTCAGAACATYKGGCNAAGWCNMTSCCWTNNCAGCAGATCACCCAGCACCCGCGCCAGWGTCTGCGCGCCGATATAACTGCGCCGGGGCGTGCGTCCATCGGCAAAACGATCCAGTTCAAACCCCGGCTTCCAGCCGCCCAGAATGGCGTCTATCCCGGCAATGTTGCCGATCCGCAAGGCACAGACCGCCACCCCCAGATCGCGCGCCAGGTCGGCGCCGCGCGCCTCCATGTCAGCCTTGGCGTGACCATAGGCGCTGACCGGGGCCAAAGGTGTCGCTTCGTCCAGCACGCCGACCTGCGCGCCGTAGACCGCCGCCGATGAGGTCAGCAGCACCTTTGCGCCGCTGCTTGCTCCGGCGCGAATGGCCGCCATGGCAAGGGCCGCGTTGTCGGCCATATCCCCACCCCGCCCCGGCACCACCCCGGCAAGGCAGAGGATTGCGCGCGCGCCCTTGGCGGCGCGCACCAATGCGTCGGGGTCTTTGAGAGGGTCGAAGATCGCCCATGTTTCCGGTTCTGATTTTGGGCCTGTTCCTGACCTTTGGCGCGCCTGCCACACGACCTGACCCGCCCCCTGCGCCCAACCCCTGCGCAAGATCCCGCCGATCCGACCTGTTGCCCCTAACACCACAACTGTTGGAATTCTCATGATTGCCCTGCCCGTAACTTGAGTCTGTGGTTGACCGCCTTGGTGCTGGCAGTATCCTGCGTCCACAATAAAGCAAGAAATTTACGCAAGCAGGCTGCGTCCATCATGAACATTTTGTCCAAAACCCTCTCGCTGTTGGGCCTCGTGGTCCTGTTGGCGGCGTGCAACGGACCCGGCGGGGCGCCGGCCACGAACGACATCCAGAAACAGGCCAAGGCCGAAGACGCTGATTTCACCGTTTATTTTGTCACCCGCGCGCTTTTGCCCACCGTGGCGCAATGGCCGGCCACCGGCAAACAGGAACGCCTGAACTGGATCGGCAACTCCAAAGGCGCGCGCACCCAGATCATCCAGCCCGGCGATCTGCTGAACCTGCAAATCTGGGACAGCTCGGACAATTCGCTGCTGACCTCGGCGGATCAGAAGGTTGTGCAGCTGCAAAACGTCGAAGTGGCGGCAAATGGCTCGGTGTTCATGCCCTATGTGGGCCAGATCAGCGTGATCGGCCTGACCCCGGATCTGGCCCGTGAACAGATGCAAAGCGCGCTGGAAATCATCGTGCCTTCGGCCCAGGTCCAGCTAAGCCTGGCTGAGGGGCGCAACAATTCGGTCGATCTGGTCGGCGGCGTGGCCAAACCCGGCACCTATCCGATGCCGGATCGCAACTATACCGTGATGGGCCTGCTGGCGGCCGGGGGGGGCGCGCGGACCGACCTTAACAATCCGCAAATCCGGCTGGTCCGGGGCGGAGCGATCTATGGTACCTCAGTGGATCAGCTGCTGGACAAGCCACAGCTTGATACCTTGCTGCGCGGTGGCGACCGGGTGTTCATCGAAGAGGACGCGCGGTATTTCCTGTCGTTTGGCGCCACCGGCACCGAAGCCCTGCATATCTTCACCAAGGACAATGTTTCGGCGATGGACGCGGTGTCGATCATCGGCGGTGTCTCTGATGCCAAGGCCGACCCGCGCGGATTGCTGATCCTGCGTGAATATGACGGGTCGGCGGTGCGCACCGGCGAACGCGGGCCGCGCATGACGCGGGTGGTGTTCTCGATTGATTTGACCAGCGTTGACGGGCTGTTTTCAGCGCGCAACTTTCAGATCAATCCCAACGACCTGATCATGGCGACGGAATCGCCGCTGAACGATATTCTGACCATCTCGAACATCGTCGGCAACTTCTTTGGCGTGTTCTCCAAGGCTGGGGTGATCTAGCACCCGGAACCACTGAACCGGGAACCGTGGTTTGAGGCGTTTTTGATCTGCAAACCCTGACAAATTGTTTTGTACAAATCGGAATATTCACCTGAAAAGAAAGTACAAAACGGTCAAAACTCTCCTGGCGGGTGTGGATCGTCAGATTTTTGCAGGATCAGGCTAGGCCGCTTTTGGGGCGCGTCACGACTCATTCAACAGCGAAAGTGGATACCAGGGGCATTGCACCGCAATGCCCCCCGGCAGGTGATTACGCAGGTATCCCCAAGAGGGCCGCGCCCACCATGCGCGCGCCTGACCGACACCCCCCCCCGGCTGGATAAACCTCTGGCAATCCCGGCATTCCGCGATAGGCTAAGGGATATTCAGATAACCCCCGGGAGGAAAAAATGAACTTCACAACAAAGCTGTTGGGATCAACCCTGCTTAGCGCCATCACCTTTACCGCCGCCGCGCAGGCGCAGGAATTGTCCCGCATCGCCACCCTGCCCGCCGGGGCCGAAGTGACCGGCCTGATGGTCAATGGCGTCGGCGAAGTGTTCATGAACGCCCAGCATGTGGGCGGCTCCAACTACATGACCGAAGGTGGACAACCGGCAACGCTAGGCTATCTCGACGGGTTGAACACCACGACCTATTCCGCCGGTGACACCGCCATTCCCCCCGAAGACCAGCGCGGCAACGTCAGCGCGGCCGGCGCCAACTACATCACTCTGGCCCGTGCCGGCGACGCCTTGGGCGACGGCAAGGTTCTGGGCGGGGTCTATGACAGCACCGGCGCGCTGATGTATGTCTCTAACGCGCCCGATTTCAACGGCTTCATCCCCCGCAGCGCCACGACCGCCTATCTCTATACCGGCTGGGAAGGCGCCGGGCGTGACGGTGCCGGTGCCGTCAGCCGCCTGCCGATGAGCAGGGTCGACGGCAAATGGCAGGCCGATCTGGAGGGTGGCGCGATGCTGGACCTGTCCTCTATCGACGGTGGGCTGGTGCTGTGTTCTGGCGTGATCACGCCCTGGGGCACGCCCCTGCTGGCCGAAGAGTATTTCTTTTTCAACACTGCCGTGTGGAATGCCCCGGCCCAGTATGACGAGGACGAAAAGGCCGGTTACAAGGGTGGCAACGACATCACCTATATCAAGCCCAAGAACATGATGCAGTATCTGGGCCGCATGGCGAACCCTTACCGCTATGGCTATCTGTTCGAAATCAACGATGCGGCGACAAGTGACGATTACAGCATGGTCAAGCAATACGCGACCGGACGCCTTAGCCACGAAACCGCCGCCATCATGCCCGACGCGCGCACCATCTACATGAGCGATGATGACTCGGCCAAATACAACGACAAGGTCTATAACACCGCGTCCGGTGGGGTGCTGTTCAAATTCGTGGCCGATGTCAAAGGTGATCTGTCCGCCGGAACACTATACGCGGCTAAGCTGAAACAGGACGACACCGCAGACCCTAACAAGGCCGGATTCGACGTCACATGGATTGAACTTGGCCACGGCAACAACGCCGAGATCGCGGGCTGGATCGCCGAATATGACAACGTCACCACGGATGATTATGTCGACGGGCAAAGCAGCTATATCTCCAACGCCGAAATCCTCGCCTGGGCCGAAGGCAAATCGGGCACGGACATCGACGGCGACGGCACCGTCGGCTCTTACCCCGATGACCGCCCGGCGTTCCTTGAAAGCCGGCGCGCGGCGGCGGCCCTTGGGGCGACCAACGAATGGGACAAGCTGGAAGGCATCACCACCGCGGGCAACAAGGTCTATGTGGGGGCCTCGTCGCTGTCATGGACCATGGACAAATCCTGGGGCCAGCCCGACTGGATGACCGGCGCGCGTGACGAAAGCGACGGCGGCGACATTGCCCTGAACAAGGAAGACTGCGGCGGGGTCTATGTGGCGACCACGGGGAATGATTACGACATCACCCGGCTTGACCCCTATGTGATCGGCGAAACCATCGCCGATGGCAGTTGCAGCCTCGACAAGCCCGCCAACCCGGACAACATTCTGGCGATGCCCGACGGATCGCTGTTGATCGGCGAAGATGCCGGGCCGAAAAAGCACACGCTCGACATGCTGTGGCTGGCGAAGAACTAGACGCCACCCCTCTGGTCCCGGACCTGATCCGGGACCAGAACCTTTAAGACCCTCAATAGACCCGGTTAAGGACCAATCCCCCATGCCCCGAACTGCCCTGATCGCCGGGCGCGCGCGTGGCATCGCCCGCGCCGTGCGGTTCCTTGCCAGCAATCGGGCCGGGTTCATCACCGGCGAAGTCCTTACGGTTTCTGGTGGATACAGGCTCTAATAGTGGTGTCAGCTCTCAAACATCGCCCGTAATCCGGCCACCTCACCGGCCCGTAGCCGCCCGTCTTCACGCGGCACAAACACCCCTCGGGTTTCACTTGCCTCAAACACCAGCCGGTCGCCCACATGGGCGCGATAGGCAAGGGTATAGCTTTTGTCGGCCCAGTCGATCCCGGTGATCTCCAGCGACAGCTTGTCGCCCTCGCGCGCCGGCGACCGGAACACCATGCGCGCCTCCATCAACCCAAGGCCCTGCGCGCCCAACGCTTTGCACAGACCCGCATGTCCACCCAGCCGTTCGCGCAGCAAGGCGTGAAAACACCGGTCGATCCAGCGATAGAAATTGGGGTAATAGACAATCCCCGCCGGGTCGCAATCGCCAAAGCTGACCTGCATATCCATCGAGAAATTCGTCATTTTCAGGGCCTTTCCTGCGCGTGAGGGAACAGCGCCAATCTCTGACAGGTTCCCCAACCCTTGCCAAGCCAGACCGGATGGCTTGCATTTGTTCTCTTTTTGTTCTATATGTGAACTCCACAACGCCAGAGGCCACCATGCAAGCCTATGCCAGCTCCTCGAACGATTACCACCGCCTGCCGGTCAGCGACAAACAACTGCGCTTTGCCCGGGCGATTGCGGCGCGTGCGGCCCTGGACCTGCCGGACGAGGCGCAAGGCGACCGCCGCGCCATGTCCGCCTGGATTGACGCACACCTGCCAAAGCAGCGCGATACCCCGGATTTTTCACGCTATCCCTCGTCGCGCCAGGTGGCATTCGCCGAACGTATCGCAAGGATCAAACGCCGCCATGTGCCGCGCGAATGTTTCCGCGACATGGGGCTGATGTCACGCTGGATCGACAGCAACAAATAGCCCCGCACTCTATTTCAACAACCCCGCCAGATAGGTGCCGTAACTGCCCTTGGCAAACATCTGCGCCCGCGCGGCCAGCTGATCCGCGCTGATCCAGCCGTGCCCGTAAGCGATCTCTTCGGGGCAGCCGGCCTGCAATCCCTGCCGCTGTTCCAGCGTGCGCACAAAATTACCCGCATCCAACAGGCTGGCGTGGGTGCCGGTATCCAGCCACGCATAGCCCCGCCCCATGGTTTCAACCCTAAGCGTGCCTTCCGCCAGATACATCCCCAGAAGATCGGCAATCTCCAACTCTCCGCGCGCCGAAGGGGTGACGGCTCGCGCCCGTTCCGGCGCGCTGCCATCCAGAAAATACAATCCCGTCACGGCATAATTCGACGGGGGCACTTCTGGTTTCTCGATGATGTCCCGCACCCGCCCGTCCGCGTCGAACGCCACCACGCCATAACGTTCAGGATCGGCCACATGATAGCCAAACACCGTGCCCCCCGCGCCTTGCGCATCCGCGCCCGCCAGCATTTCCGGCAAGCCATGGCCAAAAAAGATGTTATCCCCCAGAACCATCGCACTAGAGGCCCCGTCCAGAAACCCCTCGGCCAGAATATAGGCCTGCGCCAGCCCCTCGGGGTTGGGCTGTTCGATGTAACTCAGATCAATCCCCCACTGGCTGCCGTCCCCCAGCGTGCGTATGAACTGATCGCGATCCTGCGGCGTGGTGATCACGGCAATCTCGCGGATTCCGGCCAGCATCAAAACGCTCAGGGGGTAATAGATCATCGGCTTGTCATAGATCGGCAACAACTGCTTGCTCAGCCCAATGGTGATTGGGTAAAGCCGCGATCCAGTGCCGCCCGCCAGAATGATGCCCTTGCGCTTGCCCATCTCAAACCTCTCCCAATTCCTGCAAAATATCCGCCAATCCGCGCCGCCAATCCGGGCGCTCAACCCCAAAACCCGTCTCTATGGCGCGGCAATCCAGCCGGGAATTCAACGGTCTCTTTGCGGGCGTCGGATACTCCGCAGACGCGATATCGCGCACATCACAAACAATCCCCGACTGACGAAATATCTCGCGGGCAAACTCCGCCCAGCTCACATTCGGGGTGCCCGCATAGTGATAGAACCCGCGTTTTTCAGGCTCTGATATAAGGGTTTGGGCCACCTGCAAACAAACCGCCGCCAACGCGCGCGCCGGCGTTGGCCCACCGATCTGGTCCTCGACAATGCCCAATCCCGCGCGCTCTGCCCCTAACCGCAACATGGTGCGCACAAAATTCGACCCGCGCGCCGACACCACCCAGGATGTGCGAACCACGGCCCAATCCCCCCCGGCAGCAGCAATCGTCTGCTCTCCCACCAGCTTGGAGCGCCCATACGCCCCTAACGGCCCGGTTGCATCCTCTGGTTTCCACGGCACGCGACCCGCCCCGTCAAACACATAGTCACTTGAGATCGACACAAACGGAATCTCCAGACCGGCACAGACCTGCGCCATCACACCCGGAGCCTCGCCATTGATACGCGTGGCCAACCCCTCTTGTTCTTCGGCCTTATCCACATTGGTATAAGCGGCGGCATTGATCACCGCGACCGGCCTGACCGCCCGGATCGCCGCACCACAGGCCGCCGGGTCGCCCAAATCCGCCTCGTCGCGTGCAAGACACCGCACCCCGGCCATCTGCGCCAACGCGTGCCCCACCTGCCCGGATCGGCCAAATACAAGGATTGTCATAAAACCCGGCCCCCCAACTTCTCTTGTTGATAAATATCCCCGCCGGAGGCCCTTAATTTTGCCTTTCCAAGGAAAGGCATGCCTCCGGCGGGGATATTTAGAAACAGAAGAAGCTGAGCGTTCATACCCCTGCCTCCAGGTCAAGCCCCAGACGTTGGCCAACACCCGCGCGATTTTGCAGCGCGCGCCACCAGTCCTCGTTGTCCAGATACCACTGAACGGTTTTTTCCAGTCCCTGTTCCAGCGTCACCGATGGCTGCCAGCCCAGTTCATCACGGATACGGGCGGCGTCAATCGCATAGCGCGCGTCATGGCCGGGCCGGTCGGTGACAAACGTAATCAGGTCGCCGTATGGGGTGGGGGCCGGGCGTTTATCATCCAGAATGGCGCAGATCATGCGCACAAGGTCGATGTTCTTCATCTCGTTGTTGCCGCCTATATTATAGGATCGCCCCACGTGGCCCTGTTGTAGCACGCATAACAGCGCCTCGGCGTGGTCCTCGACATAAAGCCAGTCGCGTACATTCTGGCCGCTGCCGTAGACCGGGATTGCACGCCCCGCCAGCGCATTCAGGATCACCACCGGGATCAGCTTTTCGGGAAAGTGGTATGGCCCGTAATTATTGGAACAATTGCTGAGCACCACCGGCAACCCATAGGTTTCATGCCAGGCCCGCACCAGATGATCGCTGGACGCCTTGGACGCCGCATAGGGGCTGCGGGGATCATAGGCGGTGTCTTCGGTGAACAGACCAGCGTCGCCAAGCGAGCCGAACACCTCATCAGTGGAAATGTGGTGAAACCGGAAACCCACGGGGCGCCCCTGCCCTTGCCAAAAGCTACGCGCCGCCTCCAGCAGCGTGTAAGTTCCCTGAATATTAGTATCGATAAACGCCGCCGGCCCGTCGATCGAGCGGTCCACGTGGGATTCCGCCGCCAGGTGCATCACCGCATCCGGGGCATGATCATTAAACACCCGCGTCAGGGCAGGCGCATCACGAATATCAGCCTCTACAAAGGCATATCCGGGCAGATCTGCCACTGACGCCACATTGTCTAGGCACGCCGCATAGGTCAGCGCATCCAGATTGACCACCTCGTGCCCGCGCGACATCGCCAGACGCACCACCGCCGAGCCGATGAACCCCGCGCCGCCTGTGATCAGAAGCCTCATGAGGCTTTCTTTCGCCGTTGCACGATGCGCGCCGGCACTCCGACCGCCATCATGCCGGGTGGCACATCACACAGCACCACCGCATTGGCCCCGATCACCGCGTGATCGCCCACGCTCACCGGTCCCAGTACCTTGGCCCCGGCCCCGATATCCACATGCCCGCCCAGCGTTGGCACCCCGCCGCGCCCCTGCCCCAGGGTCACTTGCTGGAAGATCAGGCAATTGGGGCCGATTTCCACATCCGGGTGTATGACGATGCCGTTGGGATGCGGGATCAGCAGGCCGCCACCGATCCGCGCGTTCAGGTCAATCTCGGCCTGTGTCACCACCGACCAGACCCGATGCATCAGGATAGCCACCTTGCGCCGCAGCCAGCCCACAGGTCCCGTCCCCGCCGCCTGATAGGCGCGGATAGAGCGCAGCAGACGGCGGGACGGATCCCAGAACCGCCCGGGCACCTCGCGGGTCATATCGGGGTCACTGGCGGACACTTGAGTCATGTGATCATTCATGCCGTCCCTTCCCACCAAAACGGACCTTGGAACTCTACCCGGCCCTGTCCACCCTATATCTTCCTGTTCACTTTCGAGAGCGTTTCTAAAGCGCCAACCACCAGATGAACACGGGTAGACGGATTTTCGTGGAATTCTGTTGTGCCTTCCTCCTGGGCCTGTGTCAGGAATAAACCCGCACGGGATTTTGCATCGTCCCTGAATGGTGCAATCTCATCAAACTGAGCGCACTCTCCCTTTTCATAGCAGGCGAACAGGTCGGTCTTTTTCAGATCAGACAGCACCGCCGACCCGGGCGATCCGCCGGTTTTCGCGCTTTCATATGGTTTGCGCGACTGGCTCACATGCATCATGAACCAGATCTCAAAACATGGAACCGATGTCACGGCAACGATTGTCACCCCCTTATAGGCCCGCTTTTTTCCCAAGCCCTTGATTGTGTCCAAAGCGCCATCATAGCTGTCATGGCGATCCCGGTCGAAAACGAAATAGACTTGTTCAAAGTCCGGGTCTTGTTGAAGAATCCGAAGGCCATCTTCAACGACACTGACCGGAGCCGAACCGCCATCCCCGGTGATACGAACCTGAGCGGTGCGCAAACCCAGCTCTGCAATCAGCTTGCGAAAATAATCCGGTTCGGTTTTGGACCCTTCGGTAACGATCAACACCCGGTCCGGCACATCGCGGTCGGCACCACGCCGCTTCAGCTCTTTTCTGTATTTCGCCCTGAAGCTACGCCTTGCCATGCTCAGATCAACTCACCCGCAACCGGGGCACCGCGCCAAACCGACCGTGCAGATAATCCTTTTGGAATCCACGGGTGTCGCGCGGCTTGAAATCCGACAGGGGCGTCAGAACCGAGGCCAGATCATCACCCTTTTCCACCAGCCATATCTGGTCCCGGTGAACACAGTCGTTCTCTGTGACCGCGGTATCGTGGGTGGTAAAGATTRACTGCGCCCCGTTTTTATTGATTTCCGGATCGCAAAACAGACTGATCATATGCTGAAAGGCCARCGGGTGCAGGCCATTGTTCAACTCATCCACCACCAAAGTCAGACCCTTATCCAGCACATCAAGCCAAGGTCCGATCAGATCAAACAGCAACCGTGTCCCCGAAGACTCCTCTTGCAAGGACAAAGGCGTTCTCTGGCCGGTATCGTCCAACCGTAAGGTTTGGATTTCATGAAATTTGGCGTCGGGGGTGCCTTCCTTGATAAGCTCCTGAAGGGGCTTGGGCAGCTTATCAAAATCCGGGTCCTGAAATGCACTTCTTTCCTCAACCACGATATCTGCCAGTGAAATATCCACATCTTTCAGCAGAYTCAGAACGCGCTGCTTCCAGCCCTCCTCCGAAAACCGTGAGGCGGTATATCCATCCATAAAGATACTGCTTGCCTGCAGCGGCTTCAGACCACGGGTGATCCAATCAAAAGGGAGTCTCAGGCTTTCCGAGTTCAGATGCACCGCCGTAGTCAGGAACAAGGCGTCGGGCCGCGTCTGGTTGCGCCAACTGTCTCTTTCCCCTTTCAGATAGGTTGCACTGAGATCCCAGTCATATACCTCTTTCTCTGCATCATAAGAGCGCGTAAAAATCTGTCGCTGCCGCCCGGTCTTGTTGGGTCTCTCAAACAGCCATTCGTCCCACACGCGGGTGCGGTCCACTGAAAACCCATACTGATACAGACTCTCGTCATGCACAAAGACCACCTCGAATTCCGAAGGCTGATCCCGCCATTCGGAATGGAACAGGAATGGCTCCGTTTTAATCTTTCCGTCCTCATTGTCTTTGAAGGAGCTACGCACAAAATGACGCATGAACCGCATGGCATCTATCAGCGATGACTTGCCCGATCCATTCGCCCCATAGAGACAGGCCAGACGCAGGGCAAACGGCGCGCCATTGCTGCCGGTTTCCATCGCATGGGTCGCATCACGGCTGGCCCCAACCCCGGCCACCATCGAAAATGTCTGGCGCTCGCGAAGCGAACGGTGATTTTGTACCGAAAATTCAATCAACATAGCAAAGCATCATCTTTCAGCGCCGATTCTGTAATTTCCTGCAAATATACCTATCATAATTTGATTGATAAGGGACTAAAGGAAGGAAATATAGGGGCAAAGCGTCAGCCTGCCCACCGAAACGGGCTGTCAAAACCGGCCCAGCTTTGCGCGACCTCGTCCTTGCCCGACAACACCGCATCCCCGCCAAGGCCCCAGTCGACGCCAATATCCGCATCATCAAAGCGCACCGCACCGTCACAGTCAGGCGCGTAATAATCGGTGCATTTATAAATAATCTCGGTGTCCGGCGCACGGGTGGCAAAACCGTGCAGACACCCCTTGGGCACCAGCAACTGCCGCCCGTTCTGCGCCGATAACTCAACCCCGATCCAAGCGCCGTAAGTGGGCGAGCCAACCCGCGCATCCACCGCCACATCGAACAGACAGCCGCGCCCGCAGCGCACCAGTTTATCCTGCGYGTGCGGCGGCGACTGGTAATGCAGCCCCCGCACCGTGTTGATGGCCCCCGACAGCGAATGATTATMCTGCACAAAGTCCAGATCAATGCCATGATCCGCCAGTTGCGCCTTGTTCCAGCTTTCACTGAAAAACCCGCGCGCGTCGCCAAACCGCTGTGGCGTAAGGATCAGCACGCCCAGCAGCGCGGTCTTTTCAACCGTCAGATCACCCATCCGCACCCCCTGCCCGCTTTTTCACCCAGCCCAGAAACGCCGCATCCGCCGAGCGTAGCCTTGGCGCGCCGCTTTTCACCCAGACCGCGCGCCATGTCGCCTCAAGCGCGTATACATCCCGCCCCGGCATCAGATCGCGCGCGCGTTCCAATGCGGCAACGCTCAGCACCGGCGCCGCCTCGGGGGTACCTTCCAACACCCGGCCTTTCAACGAAAACCGGATCAGATCTCCGGGCATCTCTGCCATGTCGTAATCGGGCAGGGTTTCGGCCCCTATCATATCCCGTACCATCTTGCGAAACACCCGGCGGGGCGAGGCTGACCCGGATTTCTTCAGCAACGTATCCACCGACACGGYCCAACTGGCTTGCCGCCCGCAATGCTTGCGCGCCAGTTCATACACCCTGCGTTCCAGCGGTTTGCGCAGGCGGAAATAATCGCGGCTAAGCGTCAGCACCGATTTGCCCAGAACCGCGCGATACAACCATTCCGACAGGGTGACGCTGACACTCACCATGCGCCCACCCCCTCGTTTGTTCTGGGGCGATTTGCGCACGATCTCCCATTGCTCGATCAGACCAAACCCGCTGGTCACCTCGTGATCTCCGGTGACGATGTTAGTGGTGATGCGGGTGCCTGCGAGCCGCTCGAACGCCTCGCGCAGACGCCGGTACGCGTCGCCCGATGTCTCGCGGTTGGTGGCCAGCAACAGATCATGCGCCTTCAGCGTCAGGGTGCGGCTGACCACGCGCCCGGCATTGATCGCCGCCATCAACTGGCTGATGCAGAATATCAGAATGTCCTTGTCGTGGATCGTCGCCAGCCCGCGCACGCTTGGGGTCACGGTGATCTGCGTGTCGTTATGGCTATAGCTCAGGATCCGCCGGTCAGGGCGGGTCGAGAGCGAAAACAACGGATGTTCCATAGACGCAATATCGTCCTTGGGGATCGCATCGAAGAAATCGCAGAGGAAAAAATCACCCTGCCTGCCTGTCAAACTGCTCATTGGTCGGTTTCCGACTCAGGTTATCGTGGTTTTAATGACGCCACCCTAAAGTTATCCACAAGGCACGGCAACCGGGTGCCGCCATCCTCAACGGGGGTTCGGAATCACTCGCTCGGGGTTTCAGAGTCGGGGTTTCGGGGGTTCAGAGTCACTCAGCCTCCAAAAACGTCCGAAAACCACAATCTTCTCATGGCCTTAGCAATGTGCAC
This sequence comes from Paracoccaceae bacterium, assembly GCA_002400675.1. Lineage (GTDB taxonomy): Bacteria > Pseudomonadota > Alphaproteobacteria > Rhodobacterales > Rhodobacteraceae > NVQY01. The sequence goes on from NVQY01000001.1 coordinate 34,713, forward strand.
ATTATCCCGTAACTATAATATAACACATATATAACACCAAAAAAAATGACAGCGCCCCCAGTGATGGGCTATATCTGACGCATCTCTCTCTGAATTTACTTAGAAAATCCGTGTGTGATGCGCGTTATCTTTCCATGTGCGACGTTTTGTGGTAGACCGGCGAAAACACGGCACATCAGGCAGATATCATGGCAAAAGACAGCGCCCGGCACGGCACCCCCCTGCCCCCATATTTCAACATTGATCCCGACACGGCAATGGCCGAGCTTGATCAGCCCACCGGCACCCATGGGTTCGCTTCGATCGCCGAGGCCTGCGCACGCGGACGCTCTGATCTGGCCAGTCGCGGGCTGAACGAGGCCGGGCGCAAAGAGTTGCGCCTGTTTTCCACGTGGGAGATCACCCGCTATCTGATCCCCGTCGCCAGCGCCCATTTCCGCCGCGTTCTCAAGGCCAATCCGGACCTGCCGCAAGGACGTTCAGAATCCGAAGGCGGGGCCAAGTGGTTTGCCCTCGACGAGGTGCTGCGCCTGCGCGCGCATTTTGCCGCCGAAGGGTCGCGCGCCAAGGAATACGCGCCCTATCGCCCCAAGGGACTGCCCGCAAAAATGGTGGCGGTGGCTAATTTCAAGGGCGGAGTGGGCAAGACCAGCACGGCGGCGCATCTGGCGATGTCGGCGGCGCTGGATGGCTACAAGGTGCTGGTGATTGATCTTGATTCCCAAGGTTCGATGACCTCAATTTTTGGCGGTCAGGTCGAAGACGAATGGCAGACCGCCTTTCCCATTCTTGCGCGTCATTACGCCGAGCACCTGCGCGCCGACAATCAACGGCGGGTAGACCGGGGTGAGACACCGCAGCCGCTGGACGAAACCCTGTCCGCCGCAATTGAGATGAACGCGAATGACCTGATCCAATCCACTCACTGGCCAAATATTGATCTTATCGGTGCCCAGCTCAATCTTTATTGGGCTGAATTTCAGATTCCGGTATGGCGCATGGCGGCGCGCGGCTGGAAGCTGTGGGATGCGCTGGCCGACCGGCTAACGGCGGACGGTGTGCTGGATCGCTATGATCTGGTGTTCATCGACACGCCTCCCGCCCTTGGGTATCTGACCATCAACGGGTTGGCCGCCGCCGATATCCTGTTGGTGCCTTTGGGCGCATCGTTCCTTGAATTCGACTCTACGGGGCGGTTTTTCGACATGTTGCATTCCACATTTGCCAGCATTGAAGAGGGCGAAAACATCGCCGCGCGCGCGTTGGGTCGTCCGGAAATGGGCTTTGAATGGGATGCGGTGCGCGCGGTGATCACCCGCTATGATGGCGCGCAACAGGGCGAACTTGCGGCTCTGATGCAGGCCTATCTGGGGCCGRCACTGTCGCCGCACCGTCAAGATTTCACCGCCCTCATCGGTCAGGCAGGCGAGCAGGTCAGCGGCATCTACGAGGCCGATTACCGGGATTTCAACCGCGAGACATACGCGCGGGGCCGCGAAACATTCGATGCCACCTATGGGGCCTTCAAACGGTTGTTGCTGGGTATCTGGCGCCGGGATGAGTTGGCCCAAACCGAAACCAACAAACGCGTGCTTTAGGGACTGATAATTGCTTTCTGGCAAGCAGAACACACGACGGAGGACATGAAATGGCCAAACGCAAACGACTGACCCCGGCGCAGCCCGATTATTTCAACACTACTGGCCGCGCGCCAGAGAACAAACCCATGTCAGGTCCCGATTTTTCCGCGCCACCTACCCCCTCCCCTGCGCCAATCGCTCAGGTCGCCGGCGAGTCCGCCACCCGCGCCGCCCTTGATGAGGTGACCGGCGTGTTGCAGGACGCACGCCAACAGGGCCGGTTGATCGAATCCCTTGCATTAGAGTCTGTTAATGCCGGTTATCTGGTGCGCGACCGGATGTTGCAGGATGACGATGATATGGACGCGCTGATGACCTCGCTGCGCGCGCGCGGCCAGCAAACCCCGATCGAAGTCACGGCGTTAAGTGATGTCGGATCCGGTCCCGCCTATGGGCTGATTTCCGGTTGGCGCCGCCTGAACGCCTTGCAAAGACTCTATCGTGAAACCTCCGAGGCACGGTTTGCCACTATCAAGGCGCTGGTGGTGACGCCTGAAAATGCCCGGGACGCTTATTTGGCGATGGTCGAGGAAAACGAGATTCGCGCCAACCTGAGCCTTTATGAACGGGCGCGCATTTCCCTGCGCGCCGCCCGTGAAGGGGTGTTTCCCACTCCGCGCCATGCGGTGTTGGGGTTGTTCGGTGCGACCCCCCGCGCCAAGCGCTCGAAGATCGGCCGCTTTGTGGTGCTGGTCGAGGCGCTGGGAGGGGTGTTGATGCATCCCACCGCGATCACCGAAAAGCTGGGCCTTGATCTGGCCCGGGCGCTGGACAGGGACCCGGAACTGGCAAGAAAAATTACCGACAGGCTCACGGTCGAAAACCCCCAGACCGTGGCCGAGGAACAGCGGATCCTGTCGCAAGAGGCCCGCCCTGCCCCACGCCGATCTGCCACCCCCGGCGCGCCAACACCGCCACCGCCCGCCCCTGCCCTTTCTGCGCAGTCACCGCGGCAACCGGGCGAAGTGGTGCCGGGGGTGCGCCTGCTATTTGAGCATGGGCACCGGCCTCCGAGGATTGAACTTAGCGGCGCGGGCGTGAACAAAGCGCTGGTGCGCGCGCTGAAAGACTGGCTGGCAGAAACTCAAACAGGGCCGCAAAAATAGGTCAGTGATATTGCCCAAATGTTACGCGTGCGAAACATTTCGCTGTAAGCCGTTGAAAACAAACAATCCGTTCGAACGAGGAATCGAAGGTTTGACATGCCTCGGCTTTTTCGTGAGGTGTACCTGCCAAAGCAGCACAAAAATCGGCCCATCCTCCTCGTGAATACATCCCCACATCCCTCCCCTGCCCGGCTTGTCGCCGTGGTGGTGACCTATAACCGGCTTGATAAACTGCGCGTGACACTGGCGCGGTTGCTGGACGTGTCGCGTGCCGATCTGAACGCGGTGCTGGTGGTGGATAATGCCTCGGATGATGGCACCGGCGACTGGCTGGCGACCCAAGATGACCCGCGCCTGGTGGTGCATCGCACCGCCGCCAATATCGGTGGGGCCGGTGGGTTCGAGGCCGGTATGCGGCTTGCAGTCACCCGGTTTGACCCCGACTGGCTGGTGGTGATGGATGATGACGCCCGCCCCTACCCCGGTGCACTGGCGGCGTTCCATGGTGCCGATAACCGCGACTGGGACGCGGTGGCGGCGGCGGTTTATCTTCCCGATGGCGATATCTGCGACATGAACCGCCCGTCGCGCAATCCGTTCTGGCACGGGCGCGAATTCTTGCGCACCCTGTTTGGCCGTGGGCGGCGCGGCTTTCATGTGCTGCCCGAAGAATATCAGGGCGGTGGCATGGCGGTGGATGTAGCGTCGTTTGTCGGGTTGTTCGTGTCACGCGCGGCGATTGTCCGGGTGGGGTATCCCGACGGGTCGTTGTTTGTCTACGGCGACGACGGGCTTTATACGCTGGGGTTGCGGCGCGCCGGTGGGCGTATCCGGTTTGAACCGTGTGTGCGCTTTGAACATGATTGTTCCACCTTTGCCGGTCAGCGTGGCCGGTTCCGCCCGCTTTGGAAGGTCTATTATTACCACCGCAACCTGTTGCTTTTGTACCGGCTGGCGGCGGGTTGGCTGTTCTGGCCGGCGCTGTTGGTGGTCCTGCCTAAATGGCTGCTGAAAACCCGTGCCCATACGGGCGAGCAGCGGGTGTTCGGGCGGCTGATGGGGCGGGCGATCCGCGACGGATTGTTTGGGCGCACAAGTGTTGATCACGCCGAGGTGCTGGCGCTGGCTGCCCCCCGTGACGTCAGCGGTTCAGRATGTCCCKGTGATAGCGCCCCAAAAGGATAAGCCCCAGCGCCAGACAGATCAGGGCGATCCCCAGCACATAGGGTATGTTGATATAGGCAGCGGTATAGCTCGGGTAAAACCCAGTGCGCATCAACCCGACGATGTGGATCAGCGGATTGTACCACAGGATGTCGCGCGCCAGCGGCGGCAGGGTTTCATACAAAAAGAAAATCCCCGAAGCGAGGAACAGCGGGGTCGTAATGATTGACCATATCATTGCCCACAACGGGAACAGCCCGCTAAGCACGCAATTGAGCACTCCCACCCCCAGCCCTAAAAGCATTACCAACCCCATCGCCGAGATAATCGCCGAAAAATCCAAAATTACGCGGTTATCAATGACCATCAGAAGGCCGCTCAGTAGTAGGATGGAAACCAACAGGCCGGTTAGGCTGTTTAGCAGGAACCGGGCAATCACCGCGTCAATCCAAGTAACCGCTGGGTATTTCAGCAGGGGCTTGGAAAAGCTGATAGCTCTGGCAATGGTATTTGAAAGATTCTGATACAGAGAGAAGGGCAGAAAGCCGGTGGCATAAAAAAGTGGAAAACTGATGCCAAGCGATGGCGTGCGCATGACCAGAGAGAAGGCAATGCTCAGCACGATAATCGCCGCCAGTGGTTCCAGAATCGCCCAGATATAGCCCCCCGGCGTGCGCCCATAGCGGGTCGACATTTCGCGCAGGATTAGGGCGGCAATCGTCCGGGAGCTGGCAAAGAGACGGCCTCCGGCCTGGGCCGGGGGCAGGGGTGGGGGGGCTGGAGGTGGTGCAAAGGTCATGGAAAAGCGTTCTGGTACTGGCATTTATGACGACAAGTATGTAATAAATCCAAGAGGATTTCAAACGGCATTACGCCAAGATGGGCTGGTATGAACAAACAAGACGAGACCTCTGAATCCGCGAATAAGCCGTTGGATGAAACTGCTAGGGTACTGGCAACCACCGATCCTGCGGTCACCCCCGCAGTGTCCCAATCTGTGCCCACAGAAACTCCCCCAGAAACTCCCCCAGAAACACCCACAGACGCGCCGGAAGAAGAGCCTACGGAAGGGTCGGAAGATCACGCSGTMRGGGYCKYGGCSANNGMGGCGGNCANNGMGGYGGNNWGGSWGRSGGSCWGNGMRGRGGTNNSCWGGCCSRGSAAGRCGYGSYRAKGSCWMCSGKMSMGMRGRGGKKSCAGMKTSSMKGCCARANNNRSSSSWSCSMMCCGTSGNTKCWGGTTCARCCYRTTGCCCGCCCGGCGCGGATGAAACAGCGCCATTGGGGCCTTTTGTTCAGTTTCCTGTTGCTGGTCGTCGGCCCGCTTGCAGCCATCATCTTTTACCTGTGGACCTACGCTGAGGATCAGTATGTCTCGACCACCGGGTTCATCGTGCGCAGTCAGGAAAGCGGTGGCGCGACTGAACTTCTGGGCGGATTGGCGCAGTTTACCGGCGGCACCACCGCGTCGGACAGCGATATCCTCTATGAATTCATCCAGAGTCAGGAAATGGTGGAAGCGATTGATGCGCGGGTTGATCTGCGGGCGCACTATTCACAGCCCTGGCCACGGGACTGGGCGTTTTCCATCTGGCCGGATGCCTCGCTTGAGGCATTGGTCTGGTATTGGACGCGCATCGTCGGAATATCTTACGATTCAGCCACCGGCCTGACCGAGGTGACGGCCGTGGGGTTCGACCCCGAGATGGCACAGCGCATTACCTCTGAAATTGTGCGCGAAAGTCAGGACCGGATCAACGCGCTGAACAGCCAGGCACGCGGCGATGCCATGCGCTATGCCAATGATGATCTGCAAGAGGCCCTGGCGCAGGTCAAAGCGGCCCGTCAGGCATTGATAAAATTCCGTACCCGCACCCGGATCGTCGACCCCGCGGCTGATATTCAGGCCCGCATGGGGGTGATGAACAACCTGCAACAGCAACTGGCCGCCGCATTGATCGAATATGACCTGCTGGTCATCACCACCACCAGCGAGGCCGACCCGCGTTTGACCAAGGCGCGCCAGCGCATCGACGTGATCCGCAAACGCATTGTCATCGAACGCCAGACGTTTGCCTCTAACAGCACCGAAACCGGGGCCGTGGGCGAGGATTACCCGACGCTGATCTCGGAATTTGAAAGCCTGACGGTTGATCTGGAATATGCCGAAGTCACCTACCGCGCCGCCCTGACCGCCCGCGAAGTGGCGCGCGACGATGTGGCCCGCCAGGGCCGTTATCTGGCGACCTATATCAAACCCACCCTGCCGCAKACTTCGGAATATCCCGAACGCTTTATCCTGAGCGGCCTGGCCGGGTTGTTCCTGTTGTTGCTCTGGTCGATTCTGGCGCTGGTCTATTACTCGATCCGTGACCGAAGTTAGTGGGGTGGGGGACGGGCAGAAAATGCAACGGGACGCTGGAGAAACCGTGAGGAAAAGAACCTCACCGGGGGTCTCTCGGGACATTGCCGGGCAATACCCTGCCGACCCTCGCCGATTCCGCCTGCGGAGTAATCGGCGGTGATCCGTTTTGAGAACCTGACCAAAAGCTTTCGGATGCGCGGCGAGCGTAAGATCGTGATCGACAATCTGAACCTGACTCTGCCGACCGGCACATCGCTGGCCCTGCTGGGGCGCAACGGGGCGGGGAAATCGACCTYGTTAGAGATGATCGCAGGTATCGTCCGTCCCGATAGTGGGCGCATTGTGTCGGATGGGTCAATCTCGTGGCCGGTGGGGCTGGCGGGATCGTTTCACAAGGATCTGACTGGGGCGCAGAACGTGCGCTTTATTGCCCGGGTCTATGGGGTAGATACAGAAAGCCTGCTGGATTTCGTCGATGATTTTGCCGAACTGGGGAAATTTTATCACATGCCGGTGGGGTCTTATTCCAGTGGCATGAAATCGCGCCTGACCTTCGGGGCATCGATGGGCATAAGGTTCGACACCTATCTGGTGGACGAGGTAACGGCGGTGGGCGATGCGGTGTTCRAGCGCAAAAGCAAGGCAATCTTTATTGACCGCATGCAACATTCCAGTGCTATCATGGTCAGCCATTCGATGAACCAGTTGCGCCAGTTCTGCAACGCCGGGATCGTGCTGGAGGATGGTCAGGTGCAGTATTTTGCTGACCTGGAAGAGGCGATCGCCTGTCACGAGGAGATCATGAGTTGAAACCGAGTCGGCCCTTCCCGTATGGAAGGGAGGGGTGCGGGTAAGGGAATCCAAACATGACAACATCAACACAGGCGCAAGCGCCCCAATTCACCACGTTGCAAAGCCTTATCTGGCCAGAGCAGGGCGTCTGCACCGAGCGCGATCTTTATGTGCGGCTGCACGGTCCGGCGGGCCTGTCCGAGAATCGTGACTCTGACAGCCCCGAGATGGTGTATTTTGCCGTTGATTCCCGGGCCGAGTTCAATACCTGGTTCAACCTGTTCAATGTCGGCAAGTGGGGCCGGCACTGTGCTCTGAGCGATCTGCGTCTGGCACTTGAGGGCGCCGGCCAGTTTGAAGTGTCTGCCTTTCTGGCCGTTCCGGGCAGGTCGTGGGAACGGCTGGCCAACCAGGTGGTTACTTTGTCCGAGAAACGCATGGCGAGAATTGACCTGTCGCATGTGTTTGATCTGGAGATCGAGGAAGGGGTTCTGTTTTTTGAACTCAAGGCCCTGCGCCGGGGACGACTGAGCGGCGCGCATTGGCAAACTGCGGATACACCGCGTCGGGTGCCCGACCTGATGCTGTCGATCACCACCTTTAAACGCGAAGCGGCGGTGCAGCGCACGGTACGCCGGTTTGAAAGTTATATGGCGGCTTCCCGGCTGAAGGATCATATCCGCCTGACCGTGGTCGATAACGGCCAGAGCGTGAAAATCCCGGACAGCGACCATGTTACTGTGATTGCCAATGAAAACCTTGGCGGGGCAGGGGGGTTTTCGCGCGGGCTTTTGGCGGCGCGTGACAGCGGGGCAAGCCATTGCCTGTTCATGGATGACGACGCGGCCATTCACATGGATAGTCTGGAACGTACCTATCAGTTGCTGGCCTATGCGACCGATCCGGCCACGGCGATCGCCGGGGCGATGATCAACGCCACCCACCGCTGGGCGATCTGGGAAAATGGCGCGGTGTTCAACCAGCGCTGCATGCCGCTTTATATGGGCACCGATCTGCGCGATCCCGGCCAAAGCTTTGACATGGAGTTTGCCACCACCGGCCCGGCCCCGGAAAACCTTTATGGCGGCTGGTGGTATTTTGCCTTTCCGGTCGAACATGTGAAACACCAGCCGTTCCCGTTCTTTGTACGCGGTGACGATGTCAGTTTCTCGTTGGTGCATGATTTCAACATTGTCACTCTGAACGGCGTGGTGTCGTTTCAGGACAGTTTCACTGACAAGGAAAGCCCGCTGACCTGGTATCTGGATCTGCGCAGCCACATGGCGCATCACCTGAGTTTGCCAACGATGGACATCGGCCGCATCCGCACCCTGAAAATCGCCGCCTGGTTCTTTTTGCGCAACCTGCCGCGCATGCATTACGAAACCCTGTCGGCAATCAACCTTGCGCTAGAGGACGTTCTGCGTGGCCCTGAGTTCTTTGACGATCACGCCGACATGGCGCAGCGGCGCGGCGACATCAAGGCGCTGATGGATCAGGAGGTCTGGGGGCCGGCCCCCCGGGATTTTCCCACCAATGTCTGGCGGATCAATCCGCAGAACCGTTGGGCCAGATTGCTTATGAAAGTGACCCTAAACGGGCATTTCCTGCCCTTTTTCAGGTTTTTTGGTAACAAGGTCACCCTTGAGGCGCAGGATCGCGGTACCTTGAAATGGGTATGGGGCGCGTCAAAGATCACCTATCTTAGTGCCAACAAACGGCAATGTTATACGGTGACCCATTCCAAGATGAAAATGCTGCGTCAAAGCCTGCGGTTCACCAAAAACGCGTTGCGATTCCTGATTGGCTATAACGCCCTTCATGCGGCCTGGACCGAGGGGTATGACCACTTGACCAGCGAACCCTACTGGCGCACGAAACTGGCGATGCAGGACGGCGACGACGAGGTCTGAGAATACGACATTTCAGCCCCGGATCAGGATCAATCGTTTTGTGATTTCTGACCCTGATCCTTGATGATGGCTTGTATTAACGGGGCCACGAATTGTTCCATCAGCTGGTAAGTGTCGGTGGGAAGGGACATGTCTGCGAGCGGCGCGTCAGAGTCGGGCAGGGGGTCCAGAAATAACTGTTCGCGATCAAAGTAACGCTGTGCCAATGCGTTGTTGCCAGCCTCGTAGTCAGCCATCAGCGCCACACGGTCGGAATGGGCAATAAGCCGCTCTGACTGCTTTTTACCCGCCCCGTTCAGGCGCCGGTCGATGCCTGCGCAGGCMCTGGTCAACATGTTGCGGTAAGAGGTATTGGCCAGATCCAGAGGCAGGCAACGCATGAATTCCGATATTTTCGGCGAAAAGCTTTCGTTCATATGGGCCGGGGCTACGAACCCTTCGGTATCGGTCAGGCCGATACTGTTGCAGAAGGTTTCGATCGGGCCGCCCTGCATCTGCTGTTTCTCGTGGACGTTGAGGATGATGTTGTCCTTGCCGAACACCTCTTCGAGGTGGCGCACATAGCGGTCATAGTGGATCCAGTGAAAATCCTCGCGCATGGCCATGAATTCAGCCAGCGAACAATGGCTAAGCTTGTCGTTCCACTGCCATTTGATGTTTTGCAGGAACCAGCTTTCCAGCCAGGTGTCCTGACGGCGCAGGGTAAAGACGACCTTGGTATCGAACGTGTCGCGAAACTGGCCCAGAATGCTGATATCGGGGCGCAGGCAGATGTCTTCGTCGCTCATAATGACGGTGTGGATGTCCTCGGGGTGGGCATCCGCGCGGGTGGTGATCGTTGCGGCGACCTCGGCGACATCACGGTTTCTGGACAATAGATTATTCATCAACTTCAGGTGCCGGCGCACTTTGAAGGGATAGAAAAATCCTTTGCTTTTCAGGGGGCGGAAATTTTCATGCAAATATGTCTGAAGGGCCGAGGTTGCTGTTCGATGCGCACCGATATGGAGAATTAGTCTGCGTTTCACTTTGAATACCCGTAACTTCATGTAGGCGCAAAATACTGCGACCTCTGGTGACTGGTTTCTTACCTTACTTTCCAAACCGACTTCAAAGTAAAAAAGCAGAAGCGGGTTGATTTGGCAGACTTGCGACAGCGGCGGCGCCTGTTGACCCGGTCGCCGAAACAAGACTGGCAGCCCCAACCCCCATGTATTAGAAACGACCTAGTGCATATTTCAGGGTAGAACATGATTAAAGAGCTTGTATTTCACATTGGCGATCCCAAGACTGGATCGTCTTCGATTCAGACTGCATTACAGAACCGATCCTGCCATTGTGACACTGTGACGATAGCGCCGCAGAAAGAGCTGAACGCCAGTGCGCTGGCCAATTCACTGAATCCCAGACGCGGGCGCAACTCCGATCCCAAGCAGAGTGAAAAGGCGTTTGGCGAGAAAGCGAAATGGGCGGCCGGCACCGACGCCGATCTGGGCATCATATCCGCCGAGTTCTTTTCCGCAGTCAATCCGCAGGCGCTGGTGAAGGCTCTTGAAGAGCATCTGCCGGACTATACAGAGACTACGCGCATCATAGCCTACGTGCGCCCGCATTTTCAGCGGGTTTTGTCGGGCTATGCTCAGCAGGTCAAAGCCGGGGCATTTAGCGGCGGCATTCGAAAGTTCCTGAATCTGGAATTATCCTCGCGCACCTTTCTCTATACGCCCCGGTTCACGCGCTGGCAGCAGGCGTTTGGCGATCGTTTCATATTGCGCCCGCTTGTTCGCGAAGAGTTGCAGAATCAGGACGTGACCGCAGATTTTTTCAATCTGGCCTTGCGTGGGGTCCCGTTTTCACTTGGGCAGACAGAGGTCGCCAATGAGACCCTGACACTAGAGGAAATTGCCGGGATGCGGGTGGTGCAGTCGGTGTTGAAAAAACGCAAGGTGGCTTCGTTCCTGCGTCTGTCCGTTGGCGGCGCAATTGGGCGCGATCTGGCGCAGATATCGGGGCGCTCGGGAAACAAGCTGGCATTGAACAGCACGCAAGCGGCAAAGGTACTGGCCTACTATCGCGCGGATGCCATGGCGCTGGATGCACAGTTTTTTGATGGAACGCCGATGGAGCAGGCTTTGGTTGGAGCGGCTGGCATGGCGGCGCACACAGTCCCACTGGTCAGCGCCAGCGCGTATTTTCAGCCCGAGACCATCGAACAGCTACAGCGTTTGTCGGTCAAGCTGGCAAAGTTGCTTAAGGGTAAACCCCATGCGTGGCGGCGGTCTTATCAACTCCGTATCGGTCAGGCCCATGAGGGCGACTTTGATCCCCCGGACAAGGCGCACCGGGAAAACGCCGCAGCAGCCTGGGATATTCTTGGGCGGGTCGAACAGATTCTGGTAACCGGGCGCGCATCCGCAGGGGTGCCCCCAAAGGGCTGACGTCATTCAAAAACAGGGTAACCTGCTTTGGTGGGTGTATGCATAAGGACTATATCATTTGAACATTCTTCTTGTCGGGGCCGGCCTTTCGGGTGCCGTTATAGGTCGCCACCTGGCCGAGGCCGGGCACACCATCACCATCGTCGATTCCCGCGCCCATATTGGCGGCAACTGCCACACGGAACGCGACCCTGATACAGGSGTYATGGTGCATATCTATGGYCCSCACATCTTTCAYACCGACGAYRAASAGGTGTGGGATTACGTCAAYAASTTYGCCCGYTTCATGCCCTACAAGAACCGGGTCAAGACCACGTCGCGGGGGCAGGTGTTTTCGTTGCCGGTGAACCTGCACACGATCAACCAGTTTTTTGACAAAACCATGCGCCCGGACGAGGCGCGCGATTTCATCACGCAGGAACAGGCCGACACCACGATTGATGACCCGCAGACATTCRAGGAACAGGCCATGCGCTTTGTCGGCAAGGATCTCTACGAGGCGTTTTTCAAGGGTTACACGATGAAGCAATGGGGGTGCCATCCGTCCGAGTTGCCCGCAAGTATCCTCAAGCGGTTGCCGGTGCGGTTCAACTATGACGACAATTACTTCTTTCACAAATTTCAGGGCATGCCCGAGGATGGCTATACCGCGATGATCGAGGGCATTCTGGATCATCCGGGGATAACAGTCCACTTAGACACTGTTTTTGACCGCTCGCAGACGGGGGCTTATGACCATGTGTTCTATTCCGGGCCGCTGGACGGCTATTTCGATTACGAGTTGGGGCGGCTGGGATACCGGACGCTGGATTTTGAACGTTTCTCGTATGACGGCGACTATCAGGGTTGTGCTGTGATGAATTACGGCGAGGTGGACGTACCGTATACCCGCATCACCGAACACAAGCATTTTTCCCCTTGGGAAAGCCACGAAGGATCAATCTGTTACCGCGAGTATTCGCGCGCCGCCGAACCGGGCGACATCCCCTATTATCCGATCCGTCAGATGGCCGAAAAGGCGCTGCTGGGCGATTACGTCAGGCTGGCCGAGGCAAGCCAAGGCGTGACCTTTGTCGGCCGCCTTGGCACCTATCGTTATCTCGACATGGATGTGACCATCCGCGAGGCGCTGGACACCGCGGGCGCGTTTGAGGCGCACACAGAGGCAGGCACGGATATGCCGGTGTTTGTTCAACCCCCCGTTTGATCAGGTATCCGCAGGGCGGTCGGAAACAAGGTGGTCCAGGACACGGGCCACCAGCGCCGGATCGGTACGGGTGATGTCGTCCAATAGGGCCGGTGGGATATGCGCGTGTCGGAATCTTTGAACCAGAGCGGTGAATTGTGGTCGCAAGGCAGGGTCGAGATTGTGCCATATCCAGTCGAACAAGCCGATGGTAAACCGATGGAAGGGGCGGGCAAAATGACCTAAATGCCCCATATCAGAGTCTATTTCCGCCGAAATACGCTCTAACGGCTCAAACACCGCAAGCCGTTCCGGCCCGGTGCGGTTGGTCAGGCGCGCGCCGTGTTCGTGGAACATGTGGATCATGGCAATACGGTCACTGGCCAGTATCCGGCCCATTTCCGGGCGCGCTTTAAGAAACGAACGCCAGTGCAGTTCGATATCCTCATGCACCATGATTTCAGAACAGCCGATCCGGTGATCGCACAGGAAGCCGGTGCGATATATCTTGTTCCACGGGTAATTGGCGGTGCGGGCCAACTGTGTCGCAGCGGCGGGGGCCACGGGGGTCAGCGCGCCCACATCGACCTTGGCGGCCTGCCACAGGGTCTGATCATGGGCGGTCTGGCCCCAGGAATGTTCTCGCTCCAGCCGGGTGTCGTGATGCTGGAACATGCAGAAATCGAAATCCTGCCCGTCAAGATCACACAGCAGATGCCCAAGCTCGCGGGTGGGCAGGTCATCCGCGTCCATGAACAGCATGTGATCGGTTGCCACATGTTGCAATGCGCGGTTACGGGCCGCGCCGGGACCAAGGGCGGTGTCGTGGCGCAGCAAGGTCAGGTGGTCGGCGGGCAGGCCCGAGATCTCTAGCAGGGACTCAGCGCTCACCGGCACATCCGAGCCATCATCGACCACCACCACATGCGCGGCGATCTTCAACTGCTGCACCCGCGCCAACAGGCGGCAGAGGTCGTTCTGGTCGTTATGGGCCGGAATGGCGAAGGTCAGGTTCATAGGGCAAATGGGCGTAAATCGTGCAGGTGCCAGCGAAAATCCCGTTTGGGCAGGAACAGGATCAACTCGCGCCAGGGGGCGGTTTCCGGCAGGGTGCGGCAGGTGGCGATATGCAGCGCATCCACATGGTTCAGCGGGTCCGGCGCGGCAAGGATATGCTTGTCGAAAAAGGTATCGACAAAGCCGTCTTCGGTGCCCGAGCGCAGACAGGCGCGGATCATCAACTCTGCGGGGGCGGCGTGGCGACAGGCAAAGCCCAGATAGGCGGTTTCGGACAGGGTCGCAATTCCAAGCTTAACATGCAGCGCAATCCAGCCGCCGACCCCGGAGGTGGTGATGTCCAGTTCCAGCAACCGCCCTGCGGGAGAGCAGAACTGCCCGCCGATCTTCAGGGCCGGGTCGGCCATCAGCGACAGGCCGGGCAGGAATTGCACATTGCCGGCGATTTCGCCATTGCTGAGACTGGTGCGCATCGCATTCAGGGCCGGGGCGGTGCAAGAGAGGGATGGATCGTCTGTTTGCATCAGGATCACGTTTCCGGAATGTCGGTTCTACGGTTAGTGGCGGCACTTGGCGGGCTTGTCCATGCCGTTTTTGTCGTGGGTATATGCAGGACTGCGGGGTGGTCATATCACAACATGTGTTTCCGCGCCTCGAGATGAGGCTTTGCAGGTGCTACCAGAGGAAAGGGGTGGTGCCCCGGTCTGAATATTTCAGATTCGGTCCCCTTGCTTATCAAGTCGTATTTCCGGGTTTCTGAAAAGGTGCGCAGCCTTGATAACCTGTCATCCGGCGATCAGGCCACGATCAGGAACGGCCTGAGCGAAACCAGACGGCTTTTTGGATATGAGTGAACGTTTCTGCCAGATCCTGCCCGGTCAAAGATAACAGCCCCTAATCAAAATGATCCCAGATCTCGTCCGGGGCAACCATGTTGAAGGGTGGTTGCCGATACCAGTCGATCTTATCGAAATGGGCAGAGGGGCCGCCCACACCGAAATTGAAGACCGTTCTGGGATTGGTGGGTTTGTGGACYTTGCCCTGCAAGGCGGTTAGCAGGCAAAGGGTTTCATCCCAGGCAAAAAACTTGGTCAGCGTGTGGCTTGGCTGACGCGGATGGGTAACATCGATCCGCTTCAGGATGTCATCGGTCATGACCCGTTGGACAAATTCGAGGAAATTGGCTTCGGGCATCGAATAGCATTCGATCAACTGGCGCAAGAAAGGCTTCATCTTCTCAGAGGTGGTGCCCCAGCCCCAGCCCTGAAACCTGTTGCAGACATCGGTTTCGGACGGCGTCAGGAACGGGTGGCCATAGACCGAAAAGATTGAATCGTCGTTTTCAATCAGCTTGAGTTCCTTGCGGAACACTTCCGCCATGTGGATGGTTGGAAAACAATCGTCCTCAAGCAGGGCAAATGTCCGGTATTCATTTGTCATAAAGCTGAGGGCCTGAAGAATGGATTTGCGAAATCCGAAATGCCCGCGGTGGCTGTGAATGCGCGCGACGGGAAATTTGGCCACTTCCGCGGTCAGGTCGTCGATTTCCTTCTTCAGGGCGGGCTTGCCCTGATGCCCATCCAGCCATACATGGGTGATGCCAATGGCCCCCTGCCGCTGGAGGCTTTCCAGAATTGCGAGAATGCCGTCCTTGCGGGTGTGGCCAAAGACGATAATCCCGAATTCCTTTTGGTTCCAGGTACTTTGTGGGGCCGCAACCGGGTTGGCGGGATCCGAGGTCAGGTTGAGCGGGAATTTCAGGTCATATGTGGTCCCGGACGGCGGCGGCGCGGTCAGAAATCCAATTTTGAAACCATGCGGCTGACCGTCACGCAGTTCGGGGGGGAGCGGAATTTCAAACTGAAGCTCGGGGTTTTCCGAAAGGGGGTTGGGTTGGCCGGTGGCCTCGACCACGCCAACCAACTTTGATTTTACCCAACATCCGACAGTCCGGTTGCCATCCAGGGACGGGCGTATCTTGCCATGCAAGCGACCGTTCCTGATGCCCTGAATAACCGGGTCGGCTTGAGTTCCCGGCTGGCCCGAAGACCCAGAGCGGTCAGAGGCGGCCGGGTCGGAGGCCTCAGGCGTGCCGATTTCCGAAAAAACATTGTTCAGCAACCCGGAGGCCTGCTTCCACCACACCCGTTTGCGGACCTCCGCCTCGGGTATAGAGTTGATGGCTTTACGGGCAATCCACAAAATTGTCTCAAGCCGCGCCGCATCCGGGCTCGACATATGCGTGCGCAGGTTTGCGTAGGTGTCACGCGCTTTGGCCATATTGGACAGATCAAGGCGAAGATACGGCCCCCACTTGTCGGCAGGGCTGTTTTCGGGCCAGATGTTCAGAACCCCACCCTTCGCATCTTTCTGGCGTACCTCAAATGCGAAGCCAGCCCCTGTTTTCAGCAGTTTGATCACAAACCATGGCCAGTGTTGTTTCCCGACCTCCACGTCGTGGATCAGCAGGATCTGATGTTCATAACTACCTTTGGCGAAATGCTGCCCAAGCTCTACCGCGCGAAAGTTCGCGGATAGCAAAGCCCGCACCGGATTGCGGGTTCCCTTGGGGGGTGTTTTTGGGGACCCATCTATGGCACCCCTTTCTTGTAACACAGTCATCTTTTAACTCGCCTTGGTAATTAGTAACAAATATGGCTTCATTGTTTCAGGAATGGCCAAATCAAAAAAGGACCCACCAGCGCCGTTTGTCCCAGATTTTGCCTGCCTCTGCCGCTTTGAAAAACGGCGGGTGGGATGATGGGCTCTGCAAATATGCGCCTGCAGCCTTCGCATAGCGCCCCGGTGATATCCAGTGTAATTTTTTTGCTTCCTAGATTTTGGGCCCCCGCCTAGCTGGTCTTACCAGCGCTGATGTCGGTCAATCCGGATTGCACCATCATGGGGAAATCGTTCTGAATCCTGCAATAGGGCGACGAGACCAGATGGCGGGCATATGACGGACGCTCCAGCAGTCGGCTGATGTAGCGATCAGAGGTGTTCTTAACTTCGTAGTCGATCTGTTGCACGGCGGCGCGGGCCATGAATCTGGATGTGTTCCGGGCCATGTCGACAATGCCGTTGGCCCATGTCTCAACGTCGTTTGCGACAATGCCGCCACCATGGGTGATCAGAGAGGCCGGAAATGTGTCTTGTGTTGTCACCAGAACCTTGCCGTTCGAAATGGCCTCGACAGCGATGCCAGACCCGCGAATCCGGTATTTCTGCTGATCATACAGCAACAAAACCCCGTGGCAGTGTGCCAGCGTTGATTTGTAGGTCTCTGGCGATTGGTTTTCCCGGCGCAGATGGACCAGATCGCCGGGAAATGTCTCTAGCTGGGTAATCGCCTTTTTGATGATGGGCAAATAACCGATGATCTGCGGGCTTGCCTGAATGTCAAAAAACACTTTGCCGGGTGCCAGCTTTTCGGACACGCGCCTGATCAGCTCGGGCAGCAGGTGAAAGCCTTTTTCTTCGCGGGCGGCGCCCATGTAGACAAAGGTCACAGGCCCATCCTGAGGCATTCTTTTTGCCGAGATTGCTTTTGCCGGGGGGATTTCAAGAGGCAGGGTCTCGATGCCCAGCGTTCTGGTCATGTGGCGTGCCAGTGGCGCGGTTTCGGCCCAGGAGAACAGGGTTCTGTTCAGACAATCCTGACTGCGCAGGTCGGCAAAGGTCTGCTCCAGCGTTTCGCCCTTGGTTTTCCCCGGCATCGTGACAATGTCGTAAGGGGTGCAAATGTGCAGCTTGGGCAAAGTCCTGAAATCGCGCTGGGACAGTATTTGGTTCAGGGCGCGGTAGATATTGCCGTCACCAGTATGCACAAGCACATGATCATCGGGGGTTGCGCGGCAAGATTTCAAGCCGGTTTCTATCTGTTCGGCGATCGGTGCGGGGGCCTGTGTCTGTGCGCCCTTTTTATACTGATCATACATGGAGGACTGAAAATGAGGAAACACCTGCACCCCAGCCGGAGTCAGGTCGAGTGGAAAATCCTTGTGGGCAAGCCACTTTACATCAAGCGACGCCCGCTGGGCCGCAAGGGACAGCAAATGGGCAAGTTCGTAATGATGCCCCTGGGTGCTGACCAGTGAGGGATCAAGGATAATCAGGCTGGATGTATTCATGGTCGCTAACCGGCCCCCAAGAGCGGCCTCTGTGTCATGACAAGAGGCTGGCGGGTTGAAGTTGTGGTTTCGAACCCGGACAAATGCGCCCGTTGCGGTGGGCCGGCGAAATGGTGATGTCCCCATTCCGCCAGCGTTTCGCGCCCGGATTCGGCCTGTTCAGGCAGGGTTTCTTACCGCCACAGAGACACGCAGGGGATCTTGTCCTTATCGCATCTGCCAGCGTATTTCTTCGCGATTTCCGTGACCTCTTCCATAAGGCCCTGCGCAAGGGTGATCGGTTCCAGACCAAGGGCAAGGAAGCGAKCATTCGAGACATGAAGTTCATTCTCGTCGGCTTCGTTGCGCGGGTTCTTGAGAAGTTCGATCTTGGCGCCGGTCATATCGGCAATCATCTTGGCCAGATCGCGCACCCGGTGGGTCTCGGTCATCTGGTTGAGGATGTTCACCCGGTCGCCGGTTTCTGGCGGGTTGTTCACGGCCATTTCAATGCAATGGCAGGTATCCTGAATATGGATGAAGGCGCGCGTCTGCCCGCCGGTTCCATGCACTGTCAGCGGATAGTCGATTGCCGCCTGCATCAGGAACCGGTTCAGGACCGTGCCATAGTCGCCATCATAGTCAAACCGGTTGATTAGCCGCTCGTCCATTCTGGTTTCTGTGGTCTGGGTGCCCCAGACAATACCCTGGTGCAGGTCGGTGATCCGCACCTGATCGTTCTTGTTGTAGAAGTGGAAGAACAGCTGGTCTTGGGTTTTTGTCATATGGTAAATGCTGCCCGGATTTGCCGGGTACAGGATTTCCTGCTCGACCTGCGCGGTATCCGTCTGAACCGCGATCTTAAGATAGCCTTCGGGGATCTTCATGCCCGCAGTGCCATACCCATAGACGCCCATGGTGCCCAGATGAACCAGATGTGCATCCACACCGCTCTCGACGATCGCTGCCAGAACATCGTTGGTCGCGTTCAGGTTGTTAGAGACGGTGTAGCGTTTGTGCTCGGCGCTTTTCATCGAATAGGGCGCGGCGCGCTGTTCGGCAAAGTGAATGATCGCATCGGGCTGCATGTCCGAAATGAGAAGCCGCAACTTGTCGTATTGCTGGCCGATCGTGATGTCGGCAAACTTGATTTCCTTGCCGGTCAGTTCTTTCCAGGCGGCAAGGCGCTTGCTCATTGGAAGGATCGGTGTGAGCGACTCAACTTCCAGTTCAACATCGATTTTCCGTCGTGACAGATTATCAACGATTGTAATGTCATGTCCGCAATTAGAAAGATGAAGTGCTGTTGGCCACCCGCAAAATCCATCCCCGCCTAAAACCAATATTTTCATAATACTATCTTTATAGTTTGTGTTGAAATTAGCACCTTGTGCAGGCTGGCTTAGTCTTAGGCTCTACGGCTGGTGAGATCAACTTTGTTTTTGACGTCTCAACCCGCAGATCACCGGCCGACTCGGCTCCTGCGCGCTGTTGCCAGTTCTGCCTCTTGCGGACAACCGGGGCCATTTACCCACGGCCCGCGCAAAATTTCCCGATCTTGGGTCAAGGGCCAGTCTGGTCGGCATTGTATACTAAAAATTGCATGATAAGAATGCGCTAAGGGAGAGGGACCGAAACGCAAGATTACGATGCACACCGGAATGTCGACGAACGCCAGAAACCGGATTTTCGGGACCCGCGAAACGGGTAGTTAACAATACGTCGGCGGCATTGTTCGGGGTAGGGATCGTTCCAGGAGCGGTGGCCTGTCAGCCGGTCTGCCGTGACACGAAAAAGGGGACTAAAATTGGAAGAAAAGCAGGAAACGCCCGATACCAGGGCATTTGCAGGTTTGCTGGATCAGGTTGCCGCTTTGCACGAGGGCACCGGGGGCACCGCGACTGCGGGTCATTACGATCTGGGGCCGGACCTGTGGTTGTCGGCGGATCCGGCGGGTCAGGCCGTGATGGGCCACGTGCCGTGTGAAGGCGGGGTCAGGCTGTCTCTTGAGGCAGGCGACAGCGGGGCTTGGGTCTGTCTGGGGATGCGTCTGCCGGTGGAGATTCTGCGCAACGGGCGGTATCTGGGGCTGTTGGTTGAGGCGCGGGCCGAAAGCCTGCTCTCTTTCACGCCAACCCTGCGGTATTTTCCAAAAGGCGGCGGGTTGCAGGACGTTCCGGTTCCGGCCCCGGTCCTTCTGGCGGGCGGCGCMCACGAACATCTGTCTTACATCCCGATTGACCCCGAACGGTTGGAGGCGGCTTGGGGATGCGAGTTGAACCTGTTCTTTCACAATGACGTATTTACCGCCGATTTTTCCAGGATTGAGCCGCTGCTGATTTGGTAGGTAGGGCCTATACCCCGTCCAGCACGCCGCGCAGAGCGCCGGTGACGGYCCGGCGCAGGCGGCGGCGTTCATCGACCCAATTGGCCGGATCACCAAACAGCCGGGCCAATCGGGCCTGCGCCTGCACATAGGCATCAAACACCCCGGGTGTGAACTCAAGGCTGGCGATGCGATTGGCGGCGGCGGACACGGGGAGGTCATGCAGGTTTACCCAAGCCTCCTGTGGCAGACCAATCTTGTGGACGCGATGCCCCGKCGCGGCAAAGTAAAGCGGCAGCGCGCCGCAGGCAAAGGCATCGAACAGCTTTTCGGTGACATAATTGGGTTGATGGGTGTTCTCGAACGCGGCCAGGATGCGGGTGTGATCCTCAAGTTGGGTCATCTTGTCGAGATGCCAGTTTTCCAGCTCGAACCGGCTGCGCCCGCCTTGCCAGCTCTGGCCCAGCCGTTCGACCGCAGTCCCGGTGCTGGTGTGGGTACAGGTCTCGGCCAGTTTGGTGCGCCAGGAACACAGGCCGATGATGCCGCCTTCGGGCCAGCGGATGGCGTGATGCTGTTCGGGGCGGCGTTCGAACATGAAGGTCAGATCGGTGGTGCGCGCGGCAAAGCACGCCTGCCAGTCACTGGTCGTCAGGCTGGCATTCCGGGCAAAGCGCGCGGCGTAGGTATTGGCAAACCGGTGATTGGTCAGCAGGTAATAAGGTATCCGTTCAAAGGTAAAGATATCGCTGGTGTGATGGTTGAGCTGGATCACCGGCAGTGCGCCGAACTCAGTCTCAAGCACCCGACGGCGGGCCAGTGGCTTGTGGCCCCAGATGGTGTCCCAGAACGGTTCTTCGGACAGGATCACCACCGGGCGGCGGCGGGCCCGCCAATCTTCGACCAGCGCGCGCGGTGCGGCTTCGACATCCAGGGAATGGGCAAACAGGTAAATTTCGGCCTCTTGCGGGGTGGCGACCAGTTCAATGGTATCTGCGAACAGCGGTGCCAGCGCCGGATAGCTGAGCGGGGTTCGGTGTGCATGTGCACCGCTTTTGAAGATCTTGATCATAGGATGTCGCATGGCCCGTAATGTTGTCCGGTGATGTTGCGCGGCGCTGCTGTTGTGGCCCAGTTTAGCAATATCCCGCAGGATACCAAAAATTGTTTGGCGAGACACAGAAATTGGCGGGACACAGAAAAAAGGCAGCTGTAGCCGAAGGTAATCCCGGCTTGGTAGCGGCCTATAACGTCTTGCTATCGTGTTGTCCAAGATTATAGAAAGAGCGGAATTTCGAAAGTGCACCAGACCGGTTGGGCAGAACATAAAGGCGATATGCATGAGTGATGGCACGCAGACAACTGGCCCGAAAAAGCATCCGCCGCTGATTGTCTGGTGCGCGGATATGCAGGCGGGAAATTCTGTTCTGGAGGCGTTGCAACAGGGGTTTGCCCCGGATCTGCGGACCAGCCTGCCAGAGGTGGATGAAGATATCTCCGGCGAGACACCGGATATGCTTTTGTTGTGCCTGTCGCCGGTTGAAACCCTGTGTCGGACAATGGAAGAGGGTGCGGTTCCCAGCGTTGCCCTGAAGCGGTGGCAGGATCAGGCGCAGGACATCATCGCGCTGAGCCGGCGCAACCGGCGCAAGGTGCGCATTCTGGATATTGATATGGCCACCAGCTATCCGGCCGCTTTCTTGCGCTGGTTCGGCTTGCCCGAGGATGAGGCGCAGATTGCCGCCTTGTCCCGGGAGGAGGCACCAGACAGGGACGAAATCCTGAACCTGCTGGCCCTGCGAACCTTGTCGAATGACATGCCCGCCCGGGTCTTGCAGGGAGAACTGGAAGCGGTTTCGCTGAACCTTGCCGAGGGCGCTGTTGCCGATGCGGCTGATCCTGATGCCGCCTATCTTCTATATCGGGACATACGCGAGCAGCAGACACATTTGCAGGCCCAAAACCGGGCCGTGCAGGAAGAGGCGGCGGCACAAGGCGACCACAAGGCCCAGCTTGAAGCAGACCTTCAACAGGCCCGGGCGCAGAACCGCGAACTGCACGAGCAACACGCACTTTTGCAGGCCCAAAACCGGGCCGTACAGGAAGAGGCGGCGGCACAAAGCGACCACAAGGCCCAGCTTGAAGCAGATCTTCAACAGGCCCGGGCGCAGAACCGCGAACTGCACGAGCAACACGCACTTTTGCAGGCCCAAAACCGGGCCGTACAGGAAGAGGCGGCGGCGCAAGGCGACCACAAGGCCCAGCTTGAAGCGGATCTTCAACAGGCCCGGGCGCAGAACCGCGAACTGCACGAGCAACGCGCGCTTTTGCAGGCCCAAAACCGGGCCGTTCAGGAAGAGGCAGAGGCGTTGAACAAACGCAAATCCCGGCTTGAGGGGGATCTGCAATTGGTCAGGAAAGAGACCAACCAGTTGCACCAGAAGGGCGAGGTCATGCATGCACAGAGTCTGAAGATGCAACAAAAGCTGGAAACGCTGGAACAGGTCAAAGCCCGGCTTGAACAGCGTCTGGAACAACTGAACCAGGGGATCGAAAGCTATCAGGTGCAGATGAAGGACCTGCGCTCGGAACAATTTGGTCTGAAACGCAAGGTGGCGGATAAGGAAAGCGGGTTGCAACAAGCGGGCGCAATGTTGCGCGATCTTGAGACCCATGCGGCACATCTGACAGAGGAGTTGGATCAGGCAAAAGTCAGGTATGGCAAGAAACAACAGCAACTCGAGGGGCTTGAACAAAGGCTGCAACAATTCCTGTCCTCCAGATCCTATCGCCTGACCGCACCCTTGCGCAAGATGCGCGCCCTCATTTCTGGAGGCCAGATATGAGCGGGACCATCCTGACTGATCTTGCGCGCCCGATTGCCCATATTGTTCACATCGGGGCCGGCATGGGGCACGACCTGCCCACCTATCTGGAGGCTGAGCCCGGTTTCGTCACATTGGTCGAAGCCGACCTTGATGCCATCGCCCAGCTTGAGTCGGTGGCGTGCGATCACCCAGGGGTGACGGTGATCGAGGCGGCCGTTTCGGCGAACAATCGCAAACGGGCATTCCGGCGGACCAATTTCCCCGAGCTTAACAGTTTTCGCAAACCCACTGAGTTGAAAGAGCTGTTTCCGGGGCTCCGAACCTTGTCTGAAGAGGTGGTAAAGCCGACCGATCCGGTGCGTCTGATCCGCGATCTCGACATGTCACGGGAGGGGTCGAACCTGTTGGTGATCGAAGCGCCGGGTGAAGCTCTGGGAATTCTTAAGGCGCTGAATGCTGCCGATCTGTTGCTGGGCTTTGATGCGATCCGTTTGCAGGAGGGACGCGAGGCCCTGTATCATCGGGCCCCTACAGCAAAGGATATCTGCAACTTTCTTGTCAAGGCTGGGTATTTGGTCGGGTTCGAGGCCGCGCCAGAGGATTCCGAGCGACCTTATCTGATTGCCCGTGTAGACCGTGTTGCGCTAGAAGCCACGCGCCAGATTGATGCTCTGACCGCTACTTTGGCGCAGGTGCAGAGGCAGTGCGATCAGATAGGTGCAGAACACAGCGCGGCGACCCAGCAGGCAGAAGAATTGCGCGCCCGTCTGGCCGAACGCGACACGCAGATCGAGAACCTGCAAGGCCAGCACAGCGCGGCGACCCAACGGGCGAAAGAATTAGATGCCCGCCTGGCCGAGCGCGACACGCAGATTGAGAACCTGC